>NZ_JBMMKS010000011.1:0-173942 GCF_058630515.1 Vibrio sp. HM8-C | reverse complement strand
TGAAAAGAGCGACTGAATAGTCGCTCTTTATTAGAAATCAATGTTCGCGGGTTGCGCGGAACTCAACTTCTGGTGAACGCTCTTGAGCCAAGTTCAAGTTAACCATGGTAGGTGCGATGTAGGCTAGGTTGTCGCCACCGTCTAGTGCTAAGTTGCTTTGGTTCTTACGTTTGAACTCTTCAAACTTCTTAGCATCTGAACATTCTACCCAACGCGCTGTTGCCACGTTTACGCCTTCGTAAATCGCTTCTACATTGTATTCAGATTTTAAACGCGCAACAACCACGTCAAACTGAAGCACACCGACCGCACCAACGATAAGATCGTTGTTTTGCAGTGGACGGAACACCTGTACTGCACCTTCTTCAGAAAGCTGAACTAGACCTTTAAGCAGCTGTTTCTGCTTAAGCGGATCTCTTAGGCGAATACGACGGAATAACTCAGGCGCAAAGTTTGGAATGCCCGAGAACTTCAGTTTTTCACCTTGAGTGAAGGTATCGCCGATTTGAATCGTACCGTGGTTGTGAAGACCAATGATATCGCCAGCATACGCTTCTTCAGCACGTGAACGGTCACCCGCCATGAAAGTCACAGCATCAGAAATATTCACCTGCTTACCGATACGTACATGGTTCATCTTCATACCTTGTTTATAGGTACCAGATACAATACGCATAAACGCAATACGGTCGCGGTGTTTAGGATCCATGTTCGCTTGAATCTTAAATACGAAACCAGTAAATGAATCTTCCGTTGCTTCAACTTCACGCTCATTTGCTTGACGGGCTAATGGCGCTGGCGCCCACTCAGTCAAACCATCCAACATGTGGTCAACACCGAAGTTACCTAACGCAGTACCGAAGAATACTGGTGTTAATTCGCCTTTAAGGAACAATTCAGAATCAAATTCGTGCGAAGCACCTAGAACAAGTTCTAACTCTTCACGAAGTTGCATTGCTAAGTCTTCACCGATTTCAGCATCTAATGCTGAGTTATCGATGCCTTTGATAATGCGTTCTTCTTGAATCGTATGACCATGACCTGTTGAGTACAGAACCGTTTCATCACGGTGAATATGATAGACACCCTTGAACTCCTTACCACAGCCGATTGGCCAAGTAATAGGAGCACAAGCGATCTTCAGCTCATTTTCCACTTCGTCTAACAGTTCCATTGGGTCGCGGATATCACGGTCCAACTTGTTCATGAAAGTGACGATTGGTGTATCACGCAGACGAGTAACTTCCATCAATTTACGCGTACGATCTTCTACACCTTTTGCCGCGTCGATAACCATCAAACATGAGTCAACAGCAGTAAGTGTACGGTAAGTATCTTCAGAGAAGTCTTCGTGTCCCGGTGTATCCAGTAGGTTCACCAACGCATCGCGATATGGGAACTGCATTACAGAGGTTGTTACCGAGATACCACGTTCTTTTTCCATCTCCATCCAGTCAGATTTAGCGTGCTGAGATGAACCACGTCCTTTTACAGAACCTGCGGTTTGGATTGCGCGTCCGAATAACAACACCTTTTCAGTGATGGTAGTTTTACCAGCATCCGGGTGAGAAATAATCGCGAACGTCCTACGTTTGTTGACTTCGCTTAGAAAAATCGGGTCTGCCATTTGATCATTCTTTTCGTTTGAGCACGGATACATAGATGCGAGTTGTTACCTGCAAGGCTTTACTCACACAAATCCGTTAGTTAATCGTGATTGGCGGGTATTTTCGCTGATTCTGCCGTCATAAACAATCAAAGCTTATATAAAGTAACATTTACCTAGGTGTTAAACTCAAAAACCAAGGTGAAAAATCAATATTTTCAGTAAATTAAACAAGGTTATTAAATCTAAATTCCAATTATTCTAATCAGACAAAAAACTTATTCTTTAATAAACACTCTATTTCTATTGAGAAGATTAACTATTTAAATTACTGTAATTTATGGTCTTATTAGCGCTAAGCAAGGAAAGCTTAAAATTGTGAGTCCTGATAACATTCGCGATAGATCGTCATTCAAAAGTTAAATGTGCAGTCATTATTGAGCATTAATATATCAGCCAATATGGGCTATAACTTTAAAGGAATATAGGAACTTTTGGGCGCTATGGCTAAAACTAAGCAGCTACACTCATTGGCATTTAAGCAAGCCAAAACCGTGTTTCTGGTATCTGTGATACTGGGAATATGCTTTAGTTTTTATCATATAATTGTCGACTTTCATCAAGAGCAAAAAAAGGTAGAAGAAAGCTATCACGTCAAGCTGATGCAAAGTTATGCCAATGCCAGTCTAGCCGCTTATCACTTAAACAACCTCTTAGCAGGACAAGTTGCAGCCAGTTTGATGGCAGACCCAGCTATTTATAAAGTTGAAATCATCGATGATTTCGGTGATACCTTGATTGTTAAACAGCGCCCTATTCCGAAAATGAGTGAATTCGTCAAACTGCTTTCCAATTATTTCACTCCTGAGATCCCAACCTTTACCACCGATCTTCATAAGCCCGAATCCAATGTATTGGTCGGAAACTTAAGTTTTTCCGTAGATGGTACTTCACTCGCATCGGAATTTATCAACAAAACGACTCAGGTATTGCTATTTGATTTGTTTCGTAACGTTCTGCTAACCAGCATATTGTTGCTATTTTTCTATCGTAAATTGTCGCTGCCTATTATCTTGCTCAACAACTGGGTTAGATCTTTAAAAGGGAAGCAGCATATTACACCGCCACCACTTGCTGAACACGAAGATGAGATCAGCGAGTTAGCTTTTACTTTCCACAAACTATGGAAAGACAGAGAAGAAGCGGAAATTAAACTCAACCAGCTAGCCTACTACGACAGCTTAACGGGACTAGCCAACCGCAGTTTACTGCTGCAAAAATTGTCAGAAGCCATTGATGAAGCACGGTTGAATAAAACAACTGGCGTCCTGTTCTACATCGATATCGACCGATTTAAGACCATCAACGATTCTTTAGGCCACACTATCGGCGATAAATTAATTAAAGCGATTGCACTACGAATGGAAGCTTGGGCAAGGGATGGTTATGTGCCCGCACGTATCGGCGGCGATGAGTTCGCAATTCTCAACGCAAATGCCTCTCCGAAAGATATAGAGAACGCAGCCAAACAACTGCTCGCTTTAATTTCTAATCCATACTCTATCGATGGCCACCAGCTTTATTGCACGGTCAGCCTAGGCATTACCACTTTTCCAGAAAACATCACAACCAATATCGACCTGCTTCGTCAAGCGGATACCGCCTTATACCGAGCAAAAGTGGGTGGGCGAAACAACTATGTTTTTTACAAACCGGAAATGCAGGCTCAAATTGAATCTTTTCTAACAATAGAAAAAGGACTGCATGAGGCGCTTTCAGAGAACCAACTTGTGCTCTATTACCAACCTCAAGTCGACATTCACCACAATATTATCGGTGTCGAAGCGCTAATCCGTTGGAATCATCCAAGAAAAGGAATCCTGCCTCCAGGTTTATTCATGCCGATAGCCGAAGAGACGGGGCAAATATTGCAGATGGGAAACTGGATCATCGAGCAAGCTTGTTATCAGTATGCTCAATGGAAAAAAGCCGGCGTACTGCCACCTCATTTCCGCCGCCTAGCCATTAACATCAGCCCACTGCAGTTTGCTCAGGACAGCTTTGTGGAGTTCATAAACGACACGTTGCAACAAGTCGAGATCTCAGGTGAGCATATTGAGCTTGAGATAACCGAAGGATTACTACTGGAAAATGTCGAGAGCTCAATGGAGAAGATGGCTCAGCTCAAAGAAAACCATATTAAGATCTCTATCGATGATTTTGGTACGGGCTACTCTTCTCTGCGTTATTTAAAACACCTTTCTGTCGACATGCTGAAGATTGACCGTTCTTTTGTCACTCAACTGCACCTAGACGAAAGTGATCAAGCGATTGTCGACACCATTGTAATGATGGCGCGTAGACTCAATTTAGAAGTGATTGCCGAAGGTGTAGAAGACATCAATGAACTCAACGCGCTCAAAGACTTAGGGTGTGAACAGTTCCAAGGCTATTTATTTGATAAACCGTTAGCTGTGGCTGAGATTGAACAACGTTTCCGAGACAATCCATACAAGGCATTGGCAAATCAAAGCGAGATCATTCGACTAGGCAACAAATAACGCTTCCACTAGTTGAAAAAATAATAGCTCATGATAATTGCGTCTTCTTTCCCCTTCTCTGTCGGGTAGTAGTTGACGCGGCGATCAATCTCGTTAAAGCCCAGGTTTTGATATAGCTCGAAGGCACGATGATTACTCTCGCGAACTTCAAGCCAAACACTCTCCGCTTTTAGTTCTTCACAATGTTGTAAGAAAAACTCAGTCAGCTGTTTACCATAACCTTTGCCCTGAACTGCGGGATCGATAGCAATATTGAGCAGAGAAACTTCACCAACAATGTTTTGCGCATAGAAATAGCCAATAACCTTATCTTCACGCAACATACAAAAGTGACACGCGCCACGGCTGTCCAACTGACGAATCATCGATTCTTTCCAAGGATGGCTATGAGCTTGCTGCTCTATTTGCCACACTTGATCCAAATGTTGCTCTTCTAAAGGTAAAAACTGAATCGACATAATATTAATTCGCCTCGTAAGAACAAATTTGTTGCCATAAATCGCGACGATGTTGAGTGTTACCATCAACGTCGGACAAAGGAGGTGTACGGAGTTTTTTGATGTCAGAGATGCTCTCATCATCGCAACCAGCAAACCAGATCCACTCAAGTGTTGAGAGGTCTATATTTGCCAGATTATGCAAATTAGCATACTGAGACTGCTGCAATTCCACGTTGAAGCTCTTCAACACTCTTTCAAATAACGCGACTTCGCTAGCAGTAGGATAATGATCACTCACTAATAGCAGCTTACACTCTGTATCTAAAGCAGCTTTCGCTGGTTGATAGCCCTGTAAACGCTCAGGGTGTATCAAATCCCAGCTTTGAATGCCCATGGCATGTAAGTATTGTTGCTCGTGATTAGACATAGTAGTGAAGAATCAGTAATGCATGATGTTAGAGAACTGAATGCTAACAAACTTACTCTTTAATCACCACTGCTCAGAGTTACTAGCCAGGCCATAAATCTAAGTTAATGCCTCGCAAGATAAGCATGTATGCGGATACGTGATATGAGCTATTTTTGAAAGCGAAAATTGAAGAAGAAGCAAATTTGCTTCTTCTAAATGAGAGAGATTAAGCGAGTTCGTTAAACTCAGGGCAATACTCAATCAGCCCTTGTTTGTTGTCGAGTTCGTTTTCCCACAATGCAACAATTTGAAATGCTTCAGCAGGCACTTCCCATTGGCATTTAAAACCAAACTGACTTGCTGCTTTAAAACCAAAACGGTTGTAGTAGCTTGGATCTCCAAGAACAACACAAGCTGGATAGCCTAGTTCACCTAGAGAACTAAGACCTTCTTTCACAATTTCAGCACCAATACCCTGTTTACGGTACTCTGCTTTCACAGCCAAAGGTGCTAATCCTTGCCAGTTAAGATGTTCACCATCTAGAGATACCGGGCTAAACATCGCAAAACCAACCACTTCACCATCGTCTTCACAGGCAACCAGTGACAACGTGCGATTACCGTTCTCACGCAGAGACATGACTAAATTGGCTTCGGCTTCAGTTTCAAATACCGATTTGAGTAATTGGTCAACAACCAGAATATCAGCAGGCGCTTCACTTCTAATAAGCATTCACTACCTCTTTATGTGCGTTAGGTGCTTGCATGCCTTTATGCACAAATTCCGCCAGTTGGTGAAGTAAAATTTGCAAAGCTTTCGGTAATTGTTCCAAATCCACACTATCCATCAAATTTTTAACTTCAAGACCAAGCTCGGTATCGCCTTCAATTGATAGTCTGCGTTGGAAAAACAAAGTGTCCGGATCTTCTTTACGACCAGCGATCAAAACCAAATCGTTCAAGTTTCCGCTGAAGCTGACATCTTCATCTTTGATATTGTCTGCAACCACCAGCTTTTCGTCTTCATAGCTGATATACCAACACAGGTTCATATCGCGAATTTCAACTTTAAGCCACTTGCCTTCTAGGAACTCAAAATCACCATCATCGAGTGCCTCATGAAAGACCATTTTCATGCCATCAAGTAAGGCTTTTTTTTGCACAAACTTAGGCAATAAGTGGACTGGAGATCTCAAAATTGATGCTGCATTTTGAACTAGTTGAATACGAATGTTGTTAATCACGCCCTTTATCCGTTACCTTTGTCTTTGGAAAACTCATCATACGGGATGTGATAGTGGTGAACCCTGTTATGCATCAAGAAATTGTGCAACACAGAGAAGCTTTTCTAACCGTGAAATCAACGTTATAGTTAGTACGTATCGCTCTTAAATAATTCTTATTGAACAAATAAGCGCTTAAACACAGTTGGTAGTTTCTTAATGCCGTCGCAAATGCCTTCGCAACATCTACAGCACTGGTTCGCAAAAATAACGTCTAATAGTCCGTTCTTTTTTGCCGTATTAGATGACCAACATAATTATGTCATGGTCAATGAGAGGTATTGTGATGTCTCAGGTTTAACCGCTGCTGAATTGGTTGGTATGAATGATTCGCAAATTCTTGGCGAACAATTTTACAACCATCTCAAAGGTTATTACTCAAGAGCATTCGCTGGCGAGACTCTAGAAGCAGAAATGACTCTCCATGATATCGACATGGAAATGAGCCTTCATTTCTCGCTCTCTCCTATTTTCAACGATAAGAAAGATGTGGATTACATTGTTTTCCATGCTATTGATACGTCTGAAAAACAAATTCTTATCCGCTCTCTGGAAGATTCTGAGAATAAATTTTCGACCCTTACCACTTTGTTGCCGGATGGCTTACTTTTGGTCGAAGATGATTTCATTATTTCAGCCAACCCTTCAGCTGCACGTTTACTAGGCTTTGAAGAGACTTCTGAGTTACTGGATGAAGAACTGTCACGCTTATTTGTTGATGAGAAAACCAAAGGCGTGTTTAACGCTAAGCTTGGTGAGCTACTAACTGAAAACCCATTGGTGTGTTTAACCGGCCCTCGCTGTGGTTTTGAACGTCGAGTTCAACTGCATGCTGGCACAACACAGATTTTGGGCAGCAATTCACAACTGATTTTAATTCAGGATGCGTCACAAGCGACAAAACAGCTTTCCGCTACCAGCCAAACCGATATTCATGTTGATTCATTAACGGGATTGTATAACCGTTTAGGCTTTACAAAGCGCCTAGAGCATTTAATTCAAAACGACACGCCACTGGTGATGTTGTATCTGGATATCGATAACTTTAAGAATATTAACGACTCTCTGGGTCACCATATTGGTGACAAAGTGATTCAGGAAGTGTCATCACGTCTAAAACGTTTACTGCCACAACAAGCCATTTTAGGGCATTTAGGTGGTGACGAGTTTGGTCTGATTCTTCCAGAACCTGAACATAACCGTTCGGCTGAAATGCTGGCGGAACGCATTATTTCTCTGATTAACCAACCGTTTGATTTGCATCACTTCAGCAAGCGATTAGCGTGTTCGATTGGTAGTGTGCAGTACCCTGGTGACGGTAACGACGCACGTATTTTGCTCCAAAATGCGGATACTGCGATGTATGAAGCGAAAGATCGTGGTCGAAATCGTCTGATCAAATTCCACGATCAGATGAACAAAGAAGCGCGTATGCGTCTTTGGCTAGAGATCGAACTGCAAAAAGCACTTCAACAGAATGGCTTAGAGGTGTGGTATCAGCCAAAAGTGAATGCTCGTGATTTCAGTGTGAACGGTGCAGAAGCTCTGGTTCGCTGGAAACATCCGGTTGAAGGCTACATTAGCCCAGCAGCGTTCATTCCTGTGGCAGAAAAAGCGGGTCTGATTGAACATCTTGGCCGCGTGGTTATGCGTGATGTTTTTGCGACGGTAAAACGTTGGAAACAACAAGGTATTTTACCGGGTCGAGTCGCTATCAACATCTCTCCAGAACAGTTTGGTAACCCACAGTTAATCGACTATTTGGAAAAACTGCTGCGTACCACTTCACTTGATCCTAGCTGTATCACTTTCGAACTGACTGAAAGTGCGGTGATGAGTGATAGTGAACACACATTGCAAATGCTTAACGCGATTAAGAAACTTGGCTTTAACCTTTCTATCGATGATTTCGGTACGGGCTATTCATCTCTGGCGTATTTAGCACGATTCCCTATTGATGAACTTAAGATTGACCGCGCTTTCATTACTGATATCGATACGCTACCTAAGCAGATCACCGTAATCGAAAACATCATTAACCTTGGTAGATCACTTAACTTATCTGTGGTTGCAGAAGGTGTTGAAACACAACAACAAGCTACCTTGTTATCCAATTTGAATTGTCACGCGATTCAGGGATTCCACTTCCACCGCCCACAGCCAAAACATGAAGTTGAAGAGTTATTTGCTAAACACCGTCGTCATCGCAAAGCTATCTAGCCTTTAAGCAGTAAATCAAAAGAAAATAAGCCATCACTCCAAATGAGTAAATTATTCCTTATTCACTGAAACCTGCCTTACATCAAATCGAAAAGCCTTGTTTATTCATAGAATATGGTCACTTTTTCATAAAAAATAAGTAACCGAGCAATGGAACTTCTCTGTCCAGCTGGTAATTTACCCGCACTTAAAACAGCCATTGATTGTGGTGCAGATGCCGTTTATATCGGCTTCAAAGACGACACCAATGCCCGCCACTTTGCAGGGTTGAATTTCACAGGCAACAAACTGAACAAAGCCGTTCAATACACTCATGACCATGGTAAAAAAATCCATGTCGCATTAAATACTTTTGCGCATCCAGATGGTTTTGAAAGATGGACTAATGCTGTTGATCAAGCTGCCGATCTCGGTATTGATGCTTTGATCGTCGCGGATGTCGCTATTCTTGATTACGCAGCGAACAAGTACCCAGATTTAGAATTACACCTTTCTGTTCAAGCGTCCGCCACTAACGTCAAAGCGGTGGAGTTTTACCACAACAATTTCAACGTGAAACGCGTCGTATTGCCACGCGTACTCTCTATTCATCAGGTAAAACAGCTGTCACGTAATATCCCAGAAGGTGTAGACCTTGAAGTGTTCGCTTTTGGTAGCTTATGCATCATGTCAGAAGGTCGCTGTTATCTATCCTCTTACATGACAGGTGAGTCACCAAACACGGTTGGTGCGTGCTCTCCGGCTAAATACGTACGCTGGCAAGAAACTGAATCAGGCCTAGAGTCTCGACTCAATGAAATACTGATTGATAAGTACGCTACGGGCGAAAATGCAGGTTACCCAACCCTATGTAAAGGCCGTTTTATTGCCGATATTGATGGTGAACAAAAACGCTACCATGCATTAGAAGAGCCAACCAGTCTCAACACCCTTTCACTCCTACCAGAGCTTTTCGCAGCAAATGTCGCTTCCGTAAAAATAGAAGGACGTCAGCGCAGCCCTGCTTATGTAGAACAAGTGACTCGTACATGGCGCGCCGCAATTGACCGCTACCTTGCTACTCCTGATAGCTATCACGTAGAAAGTGCTTGGGACGCCACACTTGCCAATGTTTCTGAAGGCACACAAACCACACTCGGTGCATATCACCGAAAATGGCAATAAGTAGTAAGGGGGAAAATATGAAATACGCATTAGGCCCGCTACTGTACTTCTGGCCAAAACAAGACGTCGAAAGCTTCTATCAACAAGCAAAAGAAAGCAGCGCAGACATCATTTACCTTGGTGAAACCGTCTGTTCCAAGCGTCGTGAAATGAAGCCTCAACACTGGTTTGAGATTGCTAAAGAACTCTCATCTACTGGTAAACAGGTCGTACTTTCAACCATGGCATTGTTGGAAGCGCCAAGTGAAATTAACGTATTAAAAAAATACATTGATAACGGTGATTTCGCCATTGAGGCTAACGATGTATCTGCCATTCAGATGGCACACGAAAAAGGCTTACCTTTCGTCGTCGGCCCAGCAGTAAACACCTACAACGCATACGCACTGAAGATATTCTTAAAGCAAGGTATGACTCGTTGGTGTATGCCTGTCGAACTTTCGCGAGATTGGCTCAACAACGTTTTAAATCAGTGTGAAAAAATCGGTATCCGTAGTCAATTTGAAGTAGAAGTGTTTAGTCACGGATATTTGCCACTGGCTTATTCTGCTCGCTGTTTTACTGCGAGAGCTGAGAACAGAGCGAAAGATGAGTGTGAAACCTGTTGTATCAAGTACCCAACAGGTATTCAGGTAAACAGTCAGGAAGGGCAATCCGTGTTTAATTTAAACGGCATTCAAACCCAATCAGGATATTGCTATAACCTGATGAATGACTTACCCAGTATGGAAGGGTTAGTTGATGTGGTTCGTTTGAGTCCGCTAGGTGTAGAAACTTTCCACCACCTCAGTAAATTCAAACAAAACGAACACGGCGCACACCCAACCAAGTTAGAAAATCAGCAGTGCAACGGTTACTGGCATCAATTAGCAGGCTTAGAAGTTAAGAACATCTGATTGATACTAAAAATAAAAAGCGAGGTTCTAGCCTCGCTTTTTTATTTGTTATCTATCGCCATTTTATGGCTTGCTTTGCCAGCTAATTTTCTGATGCTTAACAAGACCGGCGGACAGTATGCACAGCACACCACCCAAACCAGCAAAACGAACTGCCGTCTGGGCTTTGGCTTCTACTTTTGGTTTTGCGTGGAATGCAACACCAAGACCCGCAGCTTCCATCATCACTAAATCATTTGCACCATCTCCAACGGCAACGGTGTTATGCATTTCAATGTCAAATTGAGTCGCAAGCTCTTCAACGATGTCAGCTTTAGTTTGAGCCGTTACGACATCGCCAAGTACTTTGCCTGTCAGTTTGCCGTTAACAATTTCCAAAGTATTTGATTGAGCATGATCTAAGTTGAGTAGCGCTTTTAGATGATCAGAGAAGTAAGTGAAGCCACCAGATGCAATAGCGGTCTTCCAGCCAAAGGCTTGTAATGTTTCAACCAACTCTTCTAGCTCTTCCATCAAAGGCAAGGTTGAACGCACTGATTCCAAAATCGATTCATCAGCACCGCTAAGTTTACCCACTCGTTGGCGTAAACTTTGTTCGAAATCGAGTTCACCTTGCATGGCACGCTCTGTGACTTCGGCTACTTCATCACCCACACCTGCTAGTTTGGCGATTTCATCGATACACTCAATCTTGATTGCCGTAGAGTCCATATCCATCACAATCAAACCTGGTTTTGATAAATCAGGCACTTCATTGATTCGTGCGTAATCTAAACCTAAACCTTGTATGATTTTCTCGTGTTCACTGGTCAACTCACCTGACATCAGAGCCACTTCATAAGGCCCAACTTTCCAAGCATCAACGATAGCGTTGTAATAACCCGTATAGAAATCAATGTCTTCAAACTGCTGCGCAGTTAAGAAATCCCCAAAAACAATCCAACTTGCTTTGCTTTTGTCTAATTGAAGAGATAAACGGGTTTCAGGCAGACGATTGATAAGAGACGTATGTTTTTTAATAGGTAGCATATATAAGGCATCCATGTCTTTGTATAAGCAGACGTTACCCTATTGCAATTTAAAAACGCAAGTCTCAATATGTGCAAAGTCTGATTTTCTTTGGATTAAAACGCTTATGGACGGTTCTTTGTTCTCCTTTCGTATGGTAATTCGCCTATTAACCTTACTGCTGCTGATTGGCATGTTCGTTATTACGATCAAAAACAGCGTTGTGATTAGTAAAGGTAACGAACGGATTCAAGCTAACCAGCTAGAAACCCTTACTAAAGTATTGATTACTCAAGCCTCACTCACTGCGGGCAGAAGTATTGCTGAGCAAGACCAAGAGCGTCTGTTAAACCTCACCAATCAATTAGCTCAAGATCGCTTAGTATTTGATGCAACAATTTATGATTCTGAAGGTGTAAAACTGGCTTCAAGTGACTCCGCGCTGAGCGTTAGAGAAGTACTTGGCTTAGATACACCGTTACAAACTGCGAGCATTGGCCGCCAGCAACTTGTAGAGCCAGTGATGCACGATGGTAACCTGATCGGTTTTGTGCGTATTACATTCGAAACAGGTAAGGTGACAGCGATTTCTGACCACCACTACCGTAAGAGCGATCGCTACATGTACTTGATGGTACTAATGAGTTTTATCAGTGGCGTGTTGTTCACTCTGCTATTGAAACGCAAATCAAAGCCGAAAGGTGAAAACCTACTGCTGCAAAACGCAGAATAAAGCCTACATTCAGGAGTGCGGTGAACCTTACTTCAATACATTCAGCCACAGCGACTCATAAAAAAACCTCAGCCAGGGCTGAGGTTTTTTGTTTGATTCATTTGAGATAAGAGGCTTAGTAACCTTCTTGATCACCAATCAATACCGAATCTAGAGCGATAAGCATCATGTCGTTGAACGTAGTTTGGCGCTCTTCAGAAGTAGTCGCTTCACCAGTTTTGATATGGTCAGATACAGTACAGATAGTCAGAGCTTTTGCACCGTATTCAGCAGCAACGCCGTAGATACCAGCGGCTTCCATTTCAACACCAACGATACCGTATTTGTCCATTACATCGAACATCGATGGATCTGGCGTGTAGAACAGTTCAGCAGAGAATAGGTTACCCACTTTCACGTCGATACCGCGTGCTTTTGCAGCTTCTTCCGCCGCTTTCACCATTTTGTAGTCTGCGATTGCAGCAAAGTCGTGATCTTTAAAGCGGATACGGTTCACTTTAGAATCTGTACAAGCACCCATGCCGATAACCACATCACGTACTTTGATATCTTCGTTCACTGCACCACAGCTACCTACACGAATCACTTTCTTCACGCCGTAATCTTTGATTAGCTCTGTTACATAGATAGAACATGAAGGGATACCCATACCGTGGCCCATCACAGAGATCTTACGACCTTTGTAAGTACCAGTGAAACCGTACATATTACGTACATCACACACTTGCACCACGTCTTCTAGGAAGGTTTCAGCAATGTATTTCGCACGTAGCGGGTCACCCGGCATTAGTACTACGTCAGCGAAAGCGCCCATTTCAGCATTAATATGAGGAGTAGCCATTATCTTATTCCTTATGATGTTAGGTGTTTTGTTTAACACCTGTACCAAACTGATGATTGGGGCTTGAACGCTGTCTCTTTAAGACAGCGTTCAAGCCCCCAAGAAATTACAAAAAGTTCTTACCGTATTCCATTGGTGAAATACCAAAGTAGCTTGCGAGGCTTTGACCGATATCGGCGAATGTTTCACGACGGCCTAATGAGCCAGGTGCTACTTTCTTACCGTAAACAATCACAGGGATATGCTCACGAGTATGGTCAGTACCCTGCCATGTTGGGTCACAACCGTGGTCAGCCGTTAGAATCAGCACATCATCTTCTTGCATTAATTCTAGAACTTCAGGCAGACGCTCATCAAAATATTCTAGTGCTGCTGCATAGCCTGCTACGTCGCGGCGGTGGCCGTAAGCAGAGTCAAAATCGACGAAGTTAGTGAAAACAATAGTGTCATCACCCGCTTGTTGGATTTGATCTAATGTTGCTTCAAACAGCGCTGGTATACCGGTAGCTTTAACTTTCTTAGTGATACCGCAGTTTGCGTAGATGTCTGCGATCTTACCGATAGACACAACGTTACCTTGCTTCTCTTCAACCAGTTTTTGAAGAACAGTTGCTGAAGGTGGCTCAACAGAAAGGTCACGACGGTTACCTGTACGTTCAAATTGACCTTTACCTGCACCAATAAATGGACGAGCAATAACACGACCAATGTTGTAGTCCGCTAATTCTTCACGGGCAATTTGGCAAAGCTCAAGTAAGCGGTCTAGGCCAAAGGTCTCTTCGTGGCAGGCAATTTGGAATACTGAGTCAGCAGAAGTATAGAAGATTGGCTTGCCAGTCTTCATATGTTCTTCACCTAAATCATCCAGAACCTGCGTACCAGAAGCGTGACAGTTACCTAGGAAATCATCCAAACCTGCGCGAGCGAGAATGCGATCAGTCAGCTCTTTAGGGAAACTGTTTTGTTTGTCCGTGAAATAGCCCCATTCAAACAGAACAGGAACACCAGCAATTTCCCAGTGACCAGATGGCGTGTCCTTACCAGAAGACAGCTCAGCCGCATGACCATAAGCACCGATGATGTCTGCTTTATCATCCAGTCCAGGCGCAAAACGACCTGTAGACTCTTTGTGCGCCATTGCAAGACCAAGCTTAGATAGGTTTGGTAATGTAAGTGGACCTTTACGATTAGCGTTATCCGCTAGACCTTGCGCACATTGATCAGCAATGTGACCTAATGTATCTGCGCCAACGTCACCAAAATCTTTTGCATCAGCCGTTTCGCCGATACCAAATGAATCTAAAACTAAAATAAATGCTCTTTTCATAACTATTTCCTCACAACTCTTTCTTCAATGTATTACACGTCTTCTGCACGGATCTGACGGTAAACATCAGGAGTTGGGACGTATTCACCACCGACTTTAATCGCATTTTGTAGTGCGTTTGCCGCTTCTTGCCACTGCTCTTCACTACGCGCGTGAATGAACGCTAACGGTTTGTTGCTATCTGCAACTTCACCAAGGCGAATGAAGTTATCAAAGCCTACTGCGTAATCGATAGAATCTGTTGCTACACGACGACCACCGCCCATACCAACTACAGCCATGCCAATCGCACGAGTATCCATAGCCGATACCACACCCGATTGCGCTGCATAAACAGGTTTGATGATTTGAGCTTTATCTAAGTAGTTTTCGTAGTTTTCAACGAAGTCTGCTGGGCCGCCAAGCCCTGCAACCATCTTACCAAAGCGCTCTGCTGCTTGACCGTTGTCTAGTACAGCTTGCAGTTTTTGACGAGCTTCAACGCTGTCTTTCGCAAGCTTTCCTAGCACCAACATTTCCGCACAAGAAGCCATAGTCACTTCAAGTAGACGAGGGTTACGGTATTCGCCCGTTAGGAAACGAACCGCTTCACGTACTTCCACAGCGTTACCCGCAGAAGAAGCCAATACTTGGTTCATATCCGTTAAAATTGCCGTTGTTTTGGTGCCAGCACCATTTGCAACCGCTACGATAGATTTTGCTAATTCTTCTGACGCTTCATAAGTTGGCATAAAGGCGCCAGAACCTACTTTCACGTCCATCACTAATGATTCAAGACCTGCTGCTAGTTTCTTCGAAAGAATAGAAGCTGTAATCAGAGAGATATTATCAACGGTTGCCGTGATATCGCGCGTAGCGTACACACGCTTATCAGCCGGCGCTAAATCACCAGTCTGACCGATAATTGCCACACCAGCTTGCTTGGTTACTAGACCAAACACTTCATTAGTCGGAGTAATGTTGTAACCAGGGATAGACTCTAATTTATCAAGAGTACCGCCGGTATGACCTAAACCGCGACCAGAGATCATCGGAACATAACCACCGCAAGCCGCAACCATTGCGCCTAACATCAGTGAAGTTACGTCACCCACACCACCTGTCGAGTGTTTATCTACAATCGGTCCATCGAAGTTCATATGACTCCAATCGATAACCATGCCTGAATCGCGCATTGCACACGTCAGTGCGATACGCTCCGGCATTGTCATTTCACGGAAGAATACAGCCATTGCAAATGCTGCAATTTGTCCTTCAGAAACCGTGTTTTTAGCCACACCTTGAATGAAGAAGTTGATCTCTTCTGTGGTAAGGATTTCACCATCACGTTTTCTGCGAATAATTTCTTGAGGTAAATACATTAGTGCCTCCCTAGCCCCGAACCAATTGGATGGGTAACTATGGTTTTTGCTATTTAGAAATGAAGATGGCGCTAAGCGCCATCTTGTAAAACAGAACGATTAGTACGCTGCTGGATCAGCTTTCTCGTTTGTCACTTCTAATGTATTTAGTAGGTTTGTTAGCAAGCTTGACGCACCGAAACGGTAGTGACGGCTATCAACCCAGTTGTCACCTAAGATTTCGTCAGCCATTGCTAGGTAATCACTAGCATCTTGAGCTGTACGAACACCGCCCGCAGGTTTGAAACCAACAGTTGCAGCTACGTTCATGTCACGAATTACTTCTAACATCATACGAGCGTATTCCGGTGTTGCGTTCACAGGCACTTTACCCGTTGACGTTTTGATGAAGTCTGCACCCGCTTCGATACAGATTTGTGAAGCTTTCTTGATCAATGCTTCTTCTTTTAACTCACCAGTTTCGATGATTACTTTAAGAAGAACATCAGAACCACAAGCTTCTTTACATTGTTTAACTAAGTCGAAGCCTACTTTCTCGTTACCAGCGATTAGAGCGCGGTAAGGGAAAACTACGTCTACCTCGTCAGCACCGTATGCTACTGCCGCTTTTGTTTCAGCCACTGCAATTTCCACATCATCATTACCGTGTGGGAAGTTAGTTACTGTAGCGATACGAACTTCTGGTGTGCCTTGCTCACGAAGGGTCTTCTTAGCAATAGGAATAAAGCGAGGGTAGATACAGATTGCAGCTGTGTTACCAACTGGGCTTTTTGCATCATGACAAAGTTGGA
This sequence comes from Vibrio sp. HM8-C, assembly GCF_058630515.1. NCBI lineage: Bacteria > Pseudomonadati > Pseudomonadota > Gammaproteobacteria > Vibrionales > Vibrionaceae > Vibrio > Vibrio sp. HM8-C. The sequence continues at coordinate 157,302 of NZ_JBMMKS010000011.1, read as the reverse complement.
TTACTTTCGCATCCGTGTCATCGTCATTCAGTGTTGTTAAGTCCATCAGTTTAAGTGCACGTAGTGCTGCTGCTTTTAAATCGCTCATTTCTAACTCCGATCAATATATTCAATTAGTTCACTACCAAGGCGACTGTCATACGTCTATTTTGATAGCCACAAATGAACGGACTTGGTTCCTTGAAGACTCGGTGACTGTTTAAAGTTCACCAATTGCTATCCTTGTCACCGCACAGTACCCATTTGGGTCTATGGCACAACAATCTGTGATTGCGGTGTCTTACAGTTTCAGTTTCAGGCAGTTTCAGTTTTAGACATGATCTGTTTTAGACATTAGCTGCCTTTCAAAAACACCGTTGTAGTTAACCTATCCAATTGGCTTCACAACGTCGTTTTGAGATTCGCTTACTTCCTTCGGCAAGTGAATACAGTATAGATATTTATCACAAAACTGTAGTCCCAATCGAAGAGCAAACGGTTTGTATCTCAAAAATGGTCAAATTCTGACAACCTTGAGACACAAGGCTTTTCAATGCAATCCATTACAAAAAATCACTCTTTGTCATGCCCTGAAAAGCAAAAACACCCCGCAGCAATATTCTTGCTACGGGGTGAGATTAAATGGCGTCTATATATCGTTCTCTAAATCGAATTAGAAAGAGATAAAGAAGCCAGCAATTGTTGCAGCCATCAAGTTAGATAGCGTACCAGCAATAACTGCTTTGATACCCATACGAGCGATGTCGTGACGACGAGACGGAGCTAAGCCACCTAGACCACCTAGTAGAATCGCGATAGAAGATAGGTTTGCGAAACCACATAGTGCGAATGAGATGATTGCTTGAGTCTTCTCAGACATTACTTGACCAGTTGCCGCAACAACTTGTGCATTTTCACCCACGTAAGGTACGAAGTTCAGGTAAGCAACGAATTCGTTCACAACAGTCTTCTGACCGATGAATGAACCAGCGATTGTTGCTTCTTCCCATGGCACACCGATAACGAATGCAAGAGGAGCAAATACCCAACCAAGGATAAGTTCTAGAGTTAGTCCAGGCATACCGAACCAACCACCTAGACCACCTAGGATACCGTTTAGAAGAGCGATCAAACCGATGAATGCAATTAGCATTGCACCAACGTTTAGAGCAAGTTGTAGACCTGCTGCTGCACCGCCCGCTGCTGCGTCGATAACGTTAGCTGGTTTGTCGTCGCCGCCTTCAAGAGCGTCTTCAATGTTCTCTTGTGGTTGATCAACTTCAGGGAATAGGATCTTAGCGAACAGTAGACCACCTGGTGCTGCCATGAATGACGCTGCAACTAGGTATTCTAGTGGAACACCCATTGACGCATAGCCTGCAAGTACACCACCAGCAACAGAAGCTAAACCACCACACATTACCGCGAACAGCTCAGATTGAGTCATTTTTGGAACAAATGGGCGAACAACTAGTGGAGCCTCAGTTTGACCAACGAAAATGTTAGCTGCTGCAGACATAGATTCTGCGCGAGATGTGCCTAGAGCTTTCTGTAGACCACCACCAAGAATCTTAATTACCCATTGCATAATGCCTAGGTAGTAAAGAACTGAGATTAGTGCTGAGAAGAAAATTAGTGTTGGAAGAACACGGAAAGCGAAGATGAAACCACCGCCACCGAATACTTCGAACATCTTGTCAGAAACAAGACCACCGAATAAGAAAGAAGTACCGTCATTACCGTAGTTAATAACGTTAGATACGCCATTTGAGAAACCAGCAAGTAGATCGCGGCCCCATGGGACGTAAAGTACAAATGCACCTAGTGCAAATTGGATAGCGAATGCGCCACCCACCGTTCTTAAATTAATAGCTTTGCGGTTATTTGAAAGTAGTACTGCGATTGCAAGTAAAACGATCATACCGACTAGGCTCATAAACGTACTCATAGTTTATGGCTTCCTTATAGTTTAATTTGGCGTGTTAAACATTGGGTTGTTTTCGGGGTGCGATTATACGCATCTCCCACCTCAAAAAGTAATATATGCATCACGCATTTTTAGGCAATAAGTACACATTACATTCAAAAATAAGAAGCAAGTCACAATAAACCCTCAAAAATGGTAGTTTGAAGCCTTAGTAGAAACATCTCGCCAACAAATTGTAGTCCAAATACGACAAATTGCTGCAACCGTTTGCTCATAAAAGAAGCGTGCACATTTATAAACTTTAGAACCACATTAACTACATTTACCTACCAAATTAACCATAAATTTTGATTTTAACGAAAACGAAAACATGAGTGTTTCATCACACTTGAATGTTACATTTTTCATTCATCTGCTCTACAAATTTGTATTTTTCTCCACATTCAACACTGTACCAATTGGAAACAATTCATTTCATACACATCGCTAATAAGTTGGCTTACGATTTGCTTAGTGACCAATCCGCAGCGAAAACAGCGGAGAACAAAGCAAACATTTATCTTGTTTGCACTATTTTGGTGACTTAAATCACAAAAATGGTGAGCCTAATTTCTTGTAAATGCTTGGAATTAACAAAAAAACATACATTTTTGGCTAATTAGTTTCTTCTTTTACAAAAAAATGTGATTTGGTGTGAGGTATTCGACTTTTTTTTGCAGCGCAAACGATAAACTTATACACGATCAAACTTGCTCACCAATAATTCATTCAAACTATTGATATTTTGTTTTTGGGTTTGTTCGACTTTTGTTAAGGGTCAGCAGTCTCTCGTCTAGTACAGTGGTATTGCAACATAGGTATATAACAGTGAAAAAATCTATTATAAAAATCTCAGCACTTGCTTTAGCGATCTCTTCATTTCACGTTTTCGCAGAAGCAAAACCAGCCGTAATTTATGATACAGCGGGTAAATTCGATAAATCGTTCAACGAAGCGGTATATCAAAATGGTGTGAAAGTTATGGCAGCGGAAGGTACTGAAGTTCGCGAATTTGAACCTCAAAACGAGGCTCAACGTGAACAAGGTCTTCGCCGTCTTGCAAGCCGCGGTTTTAGCCCAATTGTTGCAGTAGGCTTTAATATGGCGTCAGCTGTAGAAAAAGTAGCAACTGAGTTCCCAGACATTCACTTCACAATTCTTGACTCAGTTGTTGATAAGCCAAACGTACAATCTATCGTATTCAAAGAGCACGAAGGTTCATTCCTTGTAGGTGCACTTGCAGCTAAAGCGTCTAAGTCAGGCGTAGTTGGCTTCGTTGGTGGTATGGATATTCCTCTAATCCGTAAATTCCAATGTGGTTACGAGCAAGGTGCTAAATACACAAACCCAAGCATCACTGTTCTACAAAACATGACAGGTTCAACTCCAGCAGCGTTTGCTGACCCTGCAAAAGGTTCTGAGCTTGCTAAATCTCAATTCTCTAAAGGTGTTGACGTAATTTATGCAGCAGCTGGCGGTACAGGTCTAGGTGTTTACCAAGCAGCGAAAGATGCTGGCAAACTGGCAATAGGTGTTGACTCAAACCAAAACCACCTACAACCAGGCACTATGCTAACTTCAATGGTTAAGCTAGTAGGTGCAGCTTCAGTTGAAACTTGGAAAGAAGAGATGAACGGTACTTGGCAACCAGGTATCAAAGCTCTAGGTCTTAAAGAGAATGCTGTTGACTGGGCATACGATGACAACAACAAATCTCTAATTACTGACGAAATGAAAGCTTACATGGATACTCTTAAAGCTGACATCATCGCAGGCAAAATCAAGATTCACGACTACATGTCTGACAATAAGTGTGAGTACTAATTTAGTCCTCTACACTTAGTTAAAACAATACGTTCCATTTGGAAATGTAATACGCCGCTGCTTGCTCAGCGGCGTATGATTTTATTTGGCTGCGCTTTAAGCGCATCCATTTGAATATGGCCTTAATTAGTTCAGGAAGTTTTTACGTGACGCAATCTCAAAACTATGCCATCGAGCTTAAAAAAATCGATAAACGCTTTGGTGCCGTTCACGCGAATAAAGCTATCGATTTAAAAGTTCCAGCAGGCACAATTCACGGCATTATCGGTGAAAATGGCGCTGGTAAATCCACCTTGATGAGCATCATTTACGGTTTTTATCACCCAAACTCAGGTGAGATGTTTGTCGATGGCAAACCATACAGCCCTAGTAACTCTCAAGAAGCGATTGCAGCGGGAATCGGCATGGTTCACCAACACTTCATGTTGGTTGATACCTTCACGGTTCTTGAAAACGTTGTTCTCGGCGCAGAGTCTGGCTGGAAATTAGAAGACAGCATCAAAGCTGCAAGAAAGAAGCTACACCAAATTGAAAAAGACTACGGCCTAGATGTCCCTCTCGATAAATTGGTTGGTGACCTACCAGTTGGCTTACAACAGCGAGTAGAGATCCTTAAAGCACTTTATCGCGATGCAAAACTTCTAATTCTTGATGAGCCTACAGGTGTATTGACTCCTCAAGAAGCCGATCACTTGTTTGCGATTCTGGACAAACTCCGTAGCCAAGGCACCACAGTTATCATCATCACGCACAAACTGCGTGAGGTACTCGCTATTACCGACAACATTTCGGTGATGCGCCAAGGCCAAATGGTTGCCGATGTAAAAACTTCAGAGACAAATCGTGAAGAACTTGCCGAACTGATGGTTGGACGTAAAGTTCGCTTAAAAGTCGATAAATCAGAAGCAAAACCGGCGAAAGAGCTACTTAAGGTGAACAACCTTAGTTATGTGGATCACAGCGGTGTTAAACGCGTGAAAGATATCAGCTTCTCAGTCCGTGCAGGTGAACTGGTCGGCATTGCTGGCGTATCTGGTAACGGTCAATCCGAAATCTTGTCTTTGCTATCTGGCATCTTGAAGCCAACATCCGGTAGTTTTGAACTCAATGGACATACCATTTCTGTCGATAAACCGGCAGATCCTCAGCAGGTTAGAGCTATGGGTGTCGGTCATATTCCTGAAGATCGCCACAAACAAGGCTTAATCAATAAATTTGAAGCTCAAGAAGCTTACATCTTGGGTTACCACAATCTACCGAAATACAACAAAGGCCTGCTGCAAGACAAAGCTGCAATTTCGAGAATTTGCCAAGAGAACATGGATAAATGGGACGTTCGTCCAAATGACATCCATCTGAAAACGGCAAATTTCTCTGGTGGTAACCAGCAAAAATTGGTTATTGCCCGTGAGATGGAAGAGAACCCAGATGTTCTTTTGATCGGCCAACCAACCCGTGGTGTAGACATCGGTGCAATTGAATACATCCACCAACAAATTATAGCTAGCCGCGATTCTGGCAAAGCTGTGTTGTTAGTTTCCGTTGAATTGGATGAAATCCTCAGTCTTGCAGATCGTATTCTGGTTGTCTTTGATGGCGCAATCGTTGGTGAGCTGCAAGCTCATCAAGCAGATGAAAAAACACTAGGTCTAATGATGGCGAATATCGTTCCAGACCACATAAAAGAGAGCATTGCCCAAGGAGAGACCGCATGAGTCAGGCAAAAGTGCCCGCTTGGGTAACCATTGCGCTGTTACCGGCGATTAACGTATTAGTCGCATTTTTAGTTTCAGCTTTATTGTTTATTTATATTGATATCAACCCATTAGACGCTATCAAAGTCATGTGGACAGGTGCTTTCGGCTACGCTGAAGGTATCGGATATACCCTTTACTACACAACCGGCTTTATCTTCACTGGTCTAGCGGTTGCAGTGGCTTACCATGCAGGCCTATTCAACATCGGTGTGGAAGGTCAGGCATACATAGGTGGCCTTGGCGTTGGGATCATCTGTTTAACCTTGGGCGAGTACGCTCCTTGGTATGTTGTATTTCCTGTCGCGGTTATCGCTGGCGGTGCTTTTGGTGCAGCTTGGGCGTTCATTCCTGCTTATTTACAGGCAAAACGTGGTTCGCACATCGTAATCACAACCATCATGTTTAACTTTATCGCAGCTTCTCTGATGGCATACCTGCTCGTTGATATTCTTAAGCCAGAAACAACAATGGCAACGGAAAGTCGCGTGTTTGCACAAGGCAGCTGGCTGCCGAAAATGCACGAGTTGTTCGCGGTGTTCGGTATTAATGTTGCGCCAAGTCCACTCAACATCAGTTTCATTTTTGCTTTGATTTGCTGCGTGTTTGTTTGGCTCTTTATTTGGCACTCACGTTGGGGCTATGAAATTCGCTCTATCGGCGCGAATGCTTCAGCTGCGTCTTACGCGGGTATCAACTATCTCAAGATAGTTGTGATCACTATGCTGCTTTCAGGCATGTTGGCTGGCTTCTTTGGTATTAACGTACTGCAAGGTGAACTTCACCAGATCAAGCTGAACTTCGTAGAAGGTTTCGGCTTTACTGGTATCGCGGTGGCTCTGATGGGACGAAACCACCCTGTGGGTGTTGTTTTCGCAAGCTTGCTGTTTGGCTTCTTGTATCAAGGTGGTGCGGAACTGAGTTTCGATTATGGTGTTGACCGTAACATCGTTGTTGTACTGCAAGGTCTGGTCATTCTTTTCTCTGGTGCGCTTGAGTACATGTTCAAACCTTCAATTGAACGCATTTATCTGCGCTTATTTGGCAAACAAGAACATGGAGTTGCGTAATCATGTTTGAAACCATCATTTTAATGGCTGACGCCACCATTCGTGTAGCGACTCCGCTGATTCTAGCTGCTCTTGCAGGTATGTTTAGTGAGCGTTCCGGCGTGGTAAACATCGCTCTAGAAGGTAAGCTTCTGGCAGCGGCTTTCTCAGGTGCAGCAACAGCGTACATCACAGGCTCTGCTTGGTTAGGTGTTTGTGCGGGTGTACTCGTCTCTATTCTGCTTGCTCTATTGCATGGCTTTGCTTCGATTACTCACCGTGGTGACCAAGTGGTAAGCGGCATGGCAATCAACATTTTGGCGACAGGCTTAACTGTGACCCTTGGACGTTACTGGTTTAATCAGGGCGGTCAAACACCAGCGCTTTCTGGTGATGCTCGCTTTGCACCAATCTCTTTACCGGGTGCAGATGCGCTACAAGATACACCTGTAATTGGCCTACTCTACTCTGAACTAATCAGTGGTCACTCAATCATTGAGTATGTGGCTTTAGCTGCGGTTCCTCTGTCTTGGTATGTGCTGTTCAAAACTCGTTTTGGTTTACGCTTAAGAGCAGTGGGTGATTCACCAGCGGCTGTCGATACTGCCGGTATCTCAGTGGCAGGCATGCGTTATAGCGCTATGGTGATCTGTGGATTGCTAGTCGGTTTAGCGGGCGTTTATCTTTCTGTTGGTCAAACAGCGCAGTTCATTCCGAACATGAGTGCAGGTAAAGGTTATATGGCTCTAGCGGCGCTTATTTTTGGTAAGTGGCGTCCATTCACAGCGATGGGTGCATGTTTGCTGTTTGGCTTCCTAGATGCGTTAGCTATTCGTCTGCAAGGTGTGAGCATTGGTGATTTCCCAATCCCAGTTCAAGCCATTGAAGCACTACCTTATATCTTGACCGTATTCTTACTGGCTGGATTTATTGGCAAAGCAATTGCTCCTAAAGCGATTGGTGTTCCATACACCAAAGAGCGCGAGTAGTGATTAAATTGATCATCACATCAGCAAATTAATTTTAAGGGAGCGAATTTCGCTCCCTTTTTTTAAACTATTCATCATTCATTCGAAACAGTTCGAGGCTATTTGCCCATAGCTGCGATGCCAGTTGCTCTTGGTCTTCATCTCTCAGTAGTGCCAATTCTTCTAATACATGAATGAGATATTTGGGATGATTTGCCAATCCTTGTCTGCCACATAGCGGCATATCTGGCGCATCGGTTTCTAAAACCAGAGCTTCTATCGGTAACTGACGGATAGCTTGCCGAGTTTTATTTGCACGAGGGTAAGTAATCACTCCGCCTACACCGATTTTAAATCCTAGGTCGATAAACTGCTTTGCTTGCTGTTCACTACCTGAAAAAGCATGCAATACGCCACCTTGTGTAAATCGCTGTTGTTTGATTAGTTGCAGTAATCGGTTATGTGTTTTTCGACTGTGCAAAATGATAGGAAGACGAGCGTGTTGCGCTATGGATAATTGAGCAATAAAAACACGCTCTTGAAGCAATGAATTGGCCTCAACCATGGCATCTAACCCACACTCGCCGACGGCAACACAAGAGCTTTCTCGCAGTGCTAATTCATCTTCTAACAGTTGTAACTGTTCATCAGAAAATTGTTCAAGAAAATAAGGATGAAAACCGAGGGCATATCGAAGGGTTGCTGGGTATTGTGCTGCGATATTTTTCACTCGCAGCCAATTAGAAAGACCAACAGATGGAATAAGGATTTTATCTACCTGAGCATGCGTTGCTGCTGAGATTTGATCCGAAAACGACGTTGTAAACTCATCAAAATCAAAGTGGCAATGGGTGTCAAATAGCCTCAGCTTATTATTTATCGCTGTCTTTGCCATGAGTCGGTTCTTTATCATGGATAGGATCTTTACGATAAGGAACACAGCAACGTTTTTGATCTGGCGTTAATCCCATGCTTTGACACCAATCGTCATAGCGTGCTAACCATTTTTTAAACCAAGTTAACATAACAACCTCATCTATAGGCTTATTGTTCTTCTCGTTTGAATACAAGCTCAGTTGCTGTCGATTCTGCGGCACAGAAGTAGTAACCCGCAGTGTCAAAGGCTTCCAGTTGCTTAACCGAGTCAATGCGGTTTTCAATAATATAGCGCGCCATCATGCCACGTGCCTTTTTAGCAAAGAAGCTGATGACTTTGTATTGGCCGTTTTTACAGTCTTTGAAAACTGGTGTAATCACTTGAGCATCTAATGTTTTCGGTTTTACTGCTTTGAAATATTCATTAGAAGCCAAATTGATCAATACCTTATCGCCTTGAGCATTGATCGCTTCATTGAGCTTATTGGTAATAATGTTGCCCCAGAATTGGTACAAGTTGCTACCACGTTCATTACCCAGTTTAGTACCCATTTCTAAGCGGTAAGGCTGCATAAGATCGAGAGGCTTTAACAGACCGTATAGACCAGACAGAATACGCAAATGCGTTTGTGCGTAATCTAAATCGTCTTCAGACAAGGTTTCAGCTTCTAAACCTGTGTAGACATCCCCTTTAAATGCAAAAATCGCTGGGCGTGAGTTATCGGGCGTGAAGGTTTCTGTCCACTGCTCAAATCGCGCTACGTTCAATCCTGCAATTTTATCGCTCACTTTCATTAAGTCGGCGATATCTGCTGGCGTTAGCATGCGACATACTTTGATCAGTTCTGCGGAATGAGACGTCAACTCAGGCTGAGTAAAGCGAGTTGTCGGCAATGGCGATTCATAATCCAAGGTTTTTGCTGGAGAGACCACTATAAGCATAAGGTTTCCTTAATAAATTCTGTTGAGCTGGCTTTTTATTACCTTTGCCCATAGCTTACAAAAAAAGCCATGCAGTGTCTGCAGGGCTTTTCCAATCTATAGCATCGGCGCTGTCTATTAGTTGTCAACTTTCCAGTAGTAGCGCCGCTATTTATGAATCGATAACTGACCCAAACCAATCTATTTGGCTTTTGATTGTTCCCAAATACCGTCTTCTAGTTGAGATTTCAATTCTGGGTAATCATTGGCGTTGAATGTCGGTACTTTGCCTGCATCCAATTGGCGGTTGTAGTCTTTAGCGAGCTTAATCACAGTGCCAGACAGAAGTAGAATCGCAATCAGGTTCACAATTGCCATCAAGCCCATTGAAACGTCCGCCATAGCCCAAACAGTAGGCAAAGTTGCTAATGCGCCGAACATCACCATCGCAAGGAAAATCAAACGAAATACCACCAAGCCTTTCTTATTGTTGTGTTCAAGGAAAACTAGGTTGGTTTCTGCATAGGAGTAGTTGGCAATGATTGAAGTAAATGCGAAGAAGAAAATCGCCATCGCAATGAAGATTCCACCCCAGTCACCCACTTGTGAACTTAACGCACGTTGAGTCAATTCAATTCCCGTAATTTCACCGTGAGGAACGTACTCACCAGAAACAAGGATGATAGCCATTGTTGCTGAACAGATAACGATGGTATCGACAAACACGCCCAGCATTTGTACATAACCTTGAGAAGCCGGATGAGGCGGATACGGTGTAGCAGAAGCCGCAGCGTTAGGAGCTGAGCCCATACCAGCTTCGTTGGAGAATAAACCACGTTTAACGCCGTTAATCATTGCTTGAGCGATAGCATAGCCAAGTCCACCAGCTGCTGCTTGTTCAAAACCAAAAGCGCTTTTAATGATAAGAGAGAATACCGCAGGTACTTTCTCAATATTCATAAACACAACGACTAGCGCAATCGCTAAATACGCTATCGCCATGAACGGAACGATAAGCTCAGCAGTACGGGCAATTTTACGGATACCACCGAAAATAACGAACGCTGTTAGCAGCACAATACCAACGCCGACCATCATAGGGTCAAAACCAAATGCATTGTTCATCGCATTAGAAATCGAGTTAGCTTGTACTGCGTTAAACACTAAGCCGAATGCAATGATAAGGAAAACCGAGAAAAGCACACCCATCCAGCGCATGCCTAGACCTTTCTCCATGTAGTATGCAGGTCCACCACGGTAGTTACCGTCTTTGTCACGAGACTTGTAAAGCTGCGCTAGAGTACTTTCAGCAAATGACGTTGCCATACCTAGCATAGCGGTCATCCACATCCAGAAAATTGCGCCAGGGCCACCAACCGTAAGTGCAACGGCAACACCCGCCATGTTACCTGTGCCTACACGTGCAGCAAGGCTGGTACAAAGTGCTTGGAAAGAAGAAATACCAGCTGTATCGGCTTTGCGGCTATTTTTCAGTACGCTGAACATATGGCCAAAATGACGAAATTGAATAAAGCCTAAACGTAGTGTGAAATAGATACCCACACCAACGAGTAGATACACAAGTATCGAACCCCATAGCAGGTCGTTCATTAGGTTAATTAAGTCTGTCACAAGAACCTCTAAATAGAGTCAATAGTAGAACCTGAATATAAAAGTTAACACTTTAGCTACACGTTCGCTGGCTGCGAAATGCTTTTATTATGATGTGTCATTCAGGAGATTGGAGATACCCTTTCAGATTAGGTATCAATTTGATGGGCGAGAATGATGCAGCTAGGGGGGGTAAAAATCAATATGAATAAAATTGCTTATAATTCATATCATCACCTTAACTCAATAGAATTCTCACCCACCAAGAGCAACTTAAAACAAACACTACTGCAACAAAAAACAAACAATAGCCCTACTGTCAATATCAGACAAATCGTATTTAGCTAAAACTAGCCCCCACCTTTTAATTCTCGTTATTCACGACAAAAAATTTTACATAATCCACAAGGAAACATTTAGAAACTTAGTGGTTAAATTTTAATCCATAAATAGTTATTAACTTGAGAAAGACAACATTCCATTAACATTAAGCAATTATCAATAAATAAGAAACAGCGAAACCAACCGGTTAAATAACAACCAACCTAAGGCTATCAAAGTTTAATTGCCTAGAAGAAATCCATAAAAATTTAATATCAATGAAACAAATGAGAAATAAATCATAGTTATTGTCCATGGAAATATGATATTTAGAAAAAACTCCAGGAACGGAGACAACCAGAAAGAGGCTTGCTTATGGATGACTTGCACTTCGATGAACTGTTAGATGCGCAAATCGCGAAACTTCGCTCAAATGCGAGTAGCAGAGCGAAACCAGCTAAAAGGATGTGGCGTGAGATAGAAGCAATAAGAGATCGAAAACGGTTGGAAAGAGAGTTGTTAGAAATGGACGTCTGTCTAGAACTTGATGACCTCAAAATATAAATAAAAGAGGCGCCTTCATTGGGCGCCTCTGCTGTTTTTGACTGACTAATGGTTTTCAACTACGACTAATTACATTCCGTCTCGCTCTTTCTTACTCGACGAGCAAGTTGAGCATATCTCTCTGCAATGGTTGAACCAAAGACAGGATCATCTTCACTGCAATTCCACTGAGATTCCACTTGCTGCCAATCAGCCACACTAAAAGTTCGATTGATCAACGGTAAAACTGATTGCTCTTCCATTTCCAAATGTTGTCGCTGAGAAGATATAAATTGTTCTAGCTGAGTTATAAATACATCTTGGGGAACAACCGCGTCATTTAAAATCATTTCTACGGTATTCAAAAACTCGTGTGTCGTTTCAGATAGTAGGACATGTTCTTTTTCCAAATCCGAAACATCTTCATGTTCACCATAATGCTGCATGTAGTGGCGATAAAGAATATCTTCTTTTGGGTGGTGGATACTTTCTGAATGCCGAGAAAGATAATCCACAATCTCCTTAACTAGGCTGTAGTTAATGGGTTGTTCATCTTTTAGAAGCTGTAACTTTCCGCGCAAAATAGCCAGCAGGCGAGTCATGTATCCATGTTCACGTCTGATTCTTTCAATCATCATTGTGCGTCTCCCTTACACAGTCCGGTAAAACAAAGTCTATATAAGGATTCACTAACACGCTTTGATTTTGGTCGAAAAAACAGCAACACAAACAACTGTTCACTACATCATTGATTCGAATCAAGAGTTGGTTGCCAATTGATTGGCGCTTTACCTAGTTGCTTGAGTATCTGATTTGTCTGAGAAAAATGCTTACAACCTAAGAATCCTCGATGTGCGGATAGAGGTGAAGGATGAGGTGCCATCAATACATGATGCTTATTTCTATCGATCATCTGACCTTTTTTCTGAGCATGAGATCCCCAGAGAAGGAAAATCACGCCTTGTCGATGCTGGTTTAACGCATCAATCACTCGATCGGTAAATGTTTCCCAACCCGTTTTTGCATGTGAATGCGCTTTACCCTGCTCTACAGTTAATACGGTATTGAGCAACAACACACCTTGGTCTGCCCAACTTTTCAAATAGCCGTGGTTTGGAATTTGAAATCCTTCTATATCCTGTGCCAGTTCTTTATACATATTGACCAGAGAAGGCGGAGTTTTTACTCCTGGTAGAACTGAAAAACACAGACCGTGTGCCTGATTAGGCCCGTGGTAAGGATCTTGCCCCAGAATGACAACTTTCACATCATCAAATTCAGTAAGACGAAAAGCATTAAATACATCTTTTGTAGGCGGGAAAATAACTTTACCAGCAGCGCGCTCAGCCTCAACAAACTTTAGCGTTTGTTGGAAATACTCTTGTTCTTTCTCTAGGCCAATGACGTCGTGCCAAGTCAAAGAATGACTCATAACAGCTCCTGAGTATAAATATAGTGGCGCTATCTTATACCCATGATTACAAAGTTGCAGCTAGATAACCTTCGTAAAATCGAATGCAGCAATTTTTTAGCTTTCAAAAACCTAGGCTTATAGAACCTTGGCGTTAAAAATGTCGCAAACCATTCTATGAATGTCATCAATGCTACAACTAGTCAATCCACTGACTATCAACAGTTACAAGCTATCAAAAGCTACAAACTAGGTATCAATGTCCCTTGCTTGGTTGCGGAGAGCGATGATGGCCTCGCCCCGTTACATGTCGGTTAGGAACAGGCATGCGTGCAGCAGGGCGAGCACTGATTGATGAGGTAACACAAACTAAAGAGAACATAATTGGGCATCCTTCTTTACAACGTTTCATGAAATCGTCATGAGAAAAACATGCCAATATTGTGATCTCAAACCAAGGAATTACGCACTTAAATGATGATCACGCATCGTTTTAATTTCCAGATGCCAAATATCAGGATCAATTGTTTCTAAAATCAATGGGATATGATCAAAACGAGGATCTTTAGAAATATATTCGAAACAGTCCCAACCAATTTCACCTTTACCCAAAGAGTGGTGACGGTCGAGTTTGCTGCCCAACCCACCTTTTGAATCATTAATATGCATTGCTCTTAAATAGTGCATGCCCACAATTTGATCAAACTTAGCAAAGGTTGCCTCACAAGCGTCAAAACTACTTAAATCGTACCCTGCGGCAAAGGTGTGGCAAGTATCAAGGCAAACACCGACACGCGATTTGTCTTCCACTTGATCAATAATTGCCGCTAGATGTTCAAATCGCCATCCGAGGTTAGTGCCTTGTCCTGCGGTATTTTCAATAACAGCAATCACATCAGGAACAGCTTTATGTGCCAGATTGATTGACTCAGCGATCGTGCTAAGACACTCCTCTTCTGAAACCATTTTTAAGTGGCTGCCTGGGTGGAAGTTCAGAAGCTTCAACCCTAACTGGTTACAACGTTCCATCTCATCGATAAAGGCAGCACGTGACTTTTCCAGCTTATCTTGTTCTGGAGCGCCTAAATTAATTAAGTAGGAATCATGAGGAAGAATATAGTCAGCAGAAAAACCCAGTTTCTGACATTGCTCTTTAAAACGTCTTATTGTTGACGCTTCTAGTGGCTTAGCTACCCACTGACGCTGATTTTTAGTAAAGATTGCAAACGCGTTTGCGCCAATTTCTTTTGCTCTTAATGGGGCCTGATCGACACCGCCTGCAGCAGATACATGCGCACCAATATATTTATTACCAAGAGGCTTTACTTCTTTTGTCATTTAATCACTTTCTACTTTCAATTTAGCTTTTATAAGTCACTGATTTGTTCCATTCAGCACCTTCTAGCACATCATTAATGTAGTTTTATTACTACACTTAGATTAAAAAACAATCATAAAATATTTTTTAATCATTAAAAATTAATTGAATATCTATATTTATTAATCACTTATTGATTCAAATCAATTTTTACACCTTAAAGTAATTAAGGTTTTATGTTGTTTTTTGACCTATATCAATACTATAATCAGGGATATAAAATATATAATACGAAGCTCAACAGAATTTACGAAAATTAACACCAATAATACGCCACTTAAAGTGGACTAGGAGATATTGATGATCCAAGGTATCCAAATCACTAAAGCAGCTAATGATGACCTACTTAACTCAATTTGGCTAATCGATAGTGAATCAAATGAAGCTCGTTGTGTTGCAGCAGCTGGTAGCTACGAAGCCGATCAAGTTGTTCCAGTATCTGACCTTGGCGAGTACGAAAGCCGTGAAGTGGCGATTGAAACAGCTCCAAAAATTGAAGGCGGTCAACACCTTAACGTGAACGTTCTAAAACGTGAAACATTGGAAGATGCCGTTGCTCACCCAGAGAAATACCCACAGCTAACTATTCGTGTATCAGGCTATGCTGTTCGTTTTAACTCTCTAACTCCAGAGCAACAACGCGACGTTATCGCTCGTACTTTTACTGAATCTCTATAATTCAGTTTCTAAGATTAAAAAAAGCGGTGCTATTAAGCACCGCTTTTCATTTTCAATAAGTAGAGAATCCATCGATTCTCTACTTATTATTCCGTTAGCCACGTACTTTGATTAGCAGCTCTCTCAACGCCGCGAAATCAACATTCATCTCTTCAGATAGAAGATCTAACACAGCATGTTTCGCTAAAGGTGCCGGTAATTCGATATCCGTACCTAAAATATCATCCACGACTTCTTTGAACTTAGCTGGATGAGCAGTACATAAGAACAGACCTGTTTCACCTTCTTGAAGTTGCTGCTGAAGAACGCGGTAAGCAATTGCACCGTGTGGTTCACACAAATAACCCAATGCGTTCAGCTCTTTTAC
The DNA here is from genome assembly GCF_058630515.1 of Vibrio sp. HM8-C. NCBI lineage: Bacteria > Pseudomonadati > Pseudomonadota > Gammaproteobacteria > Vibrionales > Vibrionaceae > Vibrio > Vibrio sp. HM8-C. The sequence continues at coordinate 141,656 of NZ_JBMMKS010000011.1, read as the reverse complement.
TGACTCAGCACTTTCAGCGTCCAGAACCGCGCCTTTACCTAGAGTTTCCAAGCCCCAATCTTTGATTTTGCATAGCTCTTCGATACGAGGCCAGTTATTTGGTTGGCTAACATCCATCGCATTTGAAGTAGTTGCCACTGTAGGTTTAGGATCCCATTTTCCAGTTTCTAGGTAGCGAGGTACAGTGTCGTTTGCATTTGTTGCGGCGATGAAACGCTTCACAGGTAAACCCAAAGCTTTTGCTAACAGACCAGCAGTAAGGTTACCGAAGTTACCACTTGGTACAGAGATAACTAGGTTTTCGCGCTCAGCTTTGCTCATTTGAGCTGCTGCTTCGAAGTAGTAACAGATTTGCGCCATTAAACGGCTGATATTGATTGAGTTAGCCGAGTTAAGACCTACTTTTTCACGCAGCTCTGCATCATCAAAAGCGTTTTTAACTAACGCTTGGCACGCATCAAAATCGCCATTGACCGCTACAGTGTGAATGTTCTTGCCTAGAGTACAGAACAGCTTCTCCTGAAGTGGGCTGATTTTTCCTTTTGGATAAAGAATCACGACGTTGATGTCTTCCATGCCGTAGAAAGCATGTGCAACTGCTGCACCTGTATCGCCAGATGTTGCTGTTAGAATCGTGATTTTTCCGCCATTAGATACCGCAGCAAGAGACTGAGCCATAAAGCGGCCACCAAAGTCTTTAAACGCAAGCGTTGGACCATGGAACAGTTCAAGAGCATAAACGCCATCTTTTACTGATTTGATTGGCGCAGGGAATTGGAATGCAGATGCCACCATCTCATTCACTTTCTCGCTTGGAAGTTCATCACCAATCAAAGCAGAAAGGATTTTAGTGCTGCGAGATACGAAATCTTCGGCTAATAGCGCATCGATATCATCAAATTTTGGTAATTCCGACGGGAAAAATAGACCTTGGTTACGGCCTAACCCTTGGCGCACGGCTTGGCCAAAGGATACTTGTTCATCATTTTCTTTTATGTTGTAAAGCTTCATAGCTCACTTCCTGTAACTTTTGAACCGTTTTTGTCTAAGCGACAAACGTGAACGAATCCTTCTTCGTTTTGTACGTAGTTTTGTTCCAGCCAACGCGCAACACGTTCAGCAACGTCTTTCTCTTTACATACGCTAAATAGTGTTGGGCCACTACCAGAGATACCAGTCGCAAGTGCACCAGCAGAAAGCGCATATTGGCGAGCCTTCGCAAAACCAGGCAGCAGTTTCTCACGATAAGGTTCTGCGATCACGTCTTTGATCATTTTTGCTGCTAACTCAGGCTGATTGGTGTGGCAAGCATGAATGAAGCCCGCCAAATAACGACCATGAGCAATAATATCCTGACGACGATATTGAGAAGGCAAAATAGCACGAGCTTCAGCAGTGGAAACTTTGATTCCTGGATAAGCCATTACCCAGTACCAATCATCAAAGCACGGCACTTCTTGGCTGATAATGCCAAGCTCTTCCAGCATCAATTGGACGCCACCAAGATAACAAGGTGCTACGTTGTCATAATGGATGCCGCCAGAGATCTTACCTTCCATCTCCCCCATCAATGCCAACAATTCAGTTTCATTTAATGGTTGATCATGGAATCGGTTAAGTGCATCTAACGCCGCCACAATTGAACATGCACTTGAACCTAAACCAGAACCGATAGGCATGTTTTTTTCTAACGTCATTTCGAGTGGTTTAAGAGCAATCTGCTTTTTCTCTAACTCACGAGCAAACACTACCCAACAATCATAAACGATGTTTTCTTTTGGGTTTTCAGGAAGCTTCGAAACAAAGCTGCCTGCTGTTTTAAGTGTAAAAGGCTCTGAGCCTGCTTTTACCTGAACTCGGTCGCCAAGCAGCGTTCCGTCAATCGGTGAAACCGCAGCACCTAATACGTCGAAACCAACACTTACGTTACCGATAGAAGCTGGGGCGTAGACAACTACGCCCATGTCACTTGAACTCATTGATTAAATCCCTAATTTCCAGCCAAGCGTACGCATGACATCCGAGAATACACCTGCTGCAGTAACTTCAGTACCCGCACCGTAACCGCGTAGCACAAGCGGGATAGGCTGATAGTATCGGCTGTAGAATGCTAGAGCGTTCTCGCCATCTTTAATTTTGAACATTGGACCGTTTTCATCGACCATCGCGATGTGCACTCGGCATTCACCTTCTGCAATTTCTCCCACGTAGCGCAGAACTTTTCCTTCTTCTGCAGCTTTTGCTGACAGTTGTTGGAAGTACTCATCCGCTTGTGGTAAACGAGCCATGAAATCCTCAACACTGCCTGACGCATCAAAGCCCGGTGGTAGTGCTTGCTCCACTTTAATATCTTCAAGCTCTAATGCCATCCCCGCTTCACGAGCAAGGATCAGCAGTTTACGCGCCACATCCATACCAGATAGGTCATCACGTGGATCTGGCTCAGTGAAACCTTTATCTTTTGCAATAGCAGTTGCTTGGCTAAGAGTCAGACCTTCATCTAATTTACCGAAGATGAAAGATAGCGAGCCAGATAGAATACCGTTGAATTTTTCTAACTCATCACCCGCAGCAATCAAGTTCTGCAAGTTTTCAATAACTGGCAAACCCGCACCTACGGTTGTTTCATACATCAGTTTACGACGAGAGTGACGAGCCACTTCACGCAACTGGTGGTAATACGCCATACTTGCAGTGTTTGCTTTCTTGTTTGGAGTAACAACGTGGAAACCCGCCGCCAAGAAATCTGTGTATTGATTTGCAATCGCTTCGCTAGAAGTACAGTCCACCAGCACAGGGTTGATGATGTGGTTGCGGTTCACAAGTGCAATCAAGCGAGCTAGTGAAAACTCTTCAGATGCTGCGCCCATGCGGTCACGCCAGTTATCAAGTGGTAGACCTTCGCTATCAAGCAGTAAGCCTTTGCTGTTAGCCAGACCACATACGCGAATCACGATGCCTTTTTCAGCCAGTTTCGCTTGTTGACGGTTAATTTGATCAACCAATTCACCACCAACACCACCAACACCGACAACGAATACGTCAAGGAAGTGCTTAGAATTAAACAAGTTTTCGTGACATGCTTTGATTGCTGAAGACACTTTGTCTTCTGGGATTACCGCTGAAATCGCACGCTCTGATGAACCTTGTGCGATAGCGACAATATTCACGTGCGCTTCTGCCAGTGATGCGAAGAACTGAGATGCCACGCCACGTGAAGTACGCATACCATCACCAACCAGAGTGATGATCGATAGGTCTTCTGTGAACTCAACAGGCTCTAGTAGGCCATCTTTCAACTCCAACTCAAACGCATCTGACAATGCTTGTTGAGCAAGTGCTTTGTGCTCAGCTTCGATACAGAAACTGATGCTGTATTCAGACGATGATTGAGTGATCAGAACAATAGATACACCTGACGCAGACATCGCACCAAATACGCGACTTGCCATACCGACCATGCCTTTCATGCCCGGGCCTGAAACGTTCACCATAGTCAGGTTGTTTAGCGTTGTAATACCTTTGATCGCAAGATTGTCTTCACCAGTGTCAAGACCAATTAAAGTACCCGGACCTTGAGGGTTGAAACTGTTTTTGATTAGACAAGGAATGTGGAATTGAGCAATTGGAGCGATTGTTTTTGGATGAAGTACGGAGGCGCCAAAGTAAGAAAGCTCCATCGCTTCTTGATAGCTTAGAGACTTCAGCAAGCGAGCATCTTCAACTAAACGTGGATCACAGTTGTAAACACCATCTACGTCAGTCCAAATTTCACAGCACTCTGCACGTAAACACGCAGCCAATACAGCAGCGGAGTAGTCAGAACCGTTACGACCAAGACAAACCAACTCGCCTTTTTTGTTACCAGCAGTAAAGCCAGGCATGATGTGTACGTGTTTTTCTGGAAGTGGGTTTAATTTGAAGTTTTGTGTTGAAACTTCCACGTCAACCATTGCTTCTAAGTGGTCGCCTTTCGCTAGCAGATATTTAACTGGGTCAATCAGGTTAGCGGCTAATCCTTTTGCTTCCATCACAGCTTTCATTAGCTGGATTGACACACGCTCACCTTTACTGATGATACGAGCATTCACGTTGTCAGGACACATACCTAATAGGCTGATTCCGTGTACGAACTGACGTAACTGTGACATTGACGTTTTGACTTGATTTTCATACGCAGCGCCATCGATGTTCGGCAATACAGCTTTTACATCATCGAACAAAGTGTTGAAAGACGATTCCAACTCTTTGATTTGTAGCTCTGCCTCTCCATTACGCATCGCGCTTTCAATCACTGCCACCAGTTTATTTGTTGTTTTACCCGGTGCAGAAAGAACAACGGCAACGTCTTCCTGCTGAGCATTATTGGCAATGATGTCGGCTGCCCGTAATAAACGGTCAGCATCTGCTAACGATGAACCTCCAAACTTTAGAACTCGCATCCCTTTACTCCAAGTCATTTTAAATAGGCATAAAAAAAGGCCTGTATCGGTGGGGATACAGGCCTTCTTTGTAAATTTTACGCTTAGCAGCCTGCCCCAACACGCGTAATGTCGGTAATAATAATGGTGGTTGTCATCATTACTAGGCTGTTATTAAACATAGAAATCGTACTTCGTTTGTGTGTTTGCTTGCCTCTACGTTTACCTTATTTTTTATCGCATAGTCAACGAAAAAGTATTTTTTTTTTAAGTTTCATTCTGATTAGTTATCTAAGTCTCTAAATATTCAAGAATCCTTTCTCAAGCAAACAAAACCAACTAAGCAAATAACAAAATGCTCTAACTACTCATCAACCAGAGCCTGTTTTTGTGCCTAGACTTTGAAATACGCAGTGCAAAAGTATTTTAAATAATCAATAACAATAAGGGGGATATCATGAGACTCGTTCTCGGTATTACCTGCTTGCTCATTACATTTGGTGCTCGGTCTGAACTACTCCCTGTTTTGCCCTCTATGCAGAAGGATTCCCCACATCGGTTATTTTTAACAAGTGAACAAGTGACAAGCGAACAACTTGGGGAAGATGTTGGCGGTTGGGATATCAGTATTAACGGAGGTTACGCTTACGCAGTTTTCAACGATATTGATGTCTATGTGGGAGCTCGAATTAATCAGTCTTATTCGGGTAAAAACAATTTTGGCGAAAACGGATTTCTTAGTGGTGTAAGCTATCAATTGACAGAAAGAGTCACTTTAAGTAGTTCAGTTCAATCCTATTTTTCAGATAAACACAGTGAGCGAAATTCGAATATCGGTGCAGAATTATCAAGCCGACTACAGCTTTCAAATGATCTAGATTTGCATGCCACCCTTGGCTATCAAGAGTGGCAACAAGGAGTTGAAGTTGGTTTGGGATTTCGCTTTTAGCTCAAGTCTAAAGCTTGTTTTGACAACAAAATTCCGTTCCAATCCGCATAAATATAATCACCCGGTTGCACCATTTGATTATGCATCGTCAACGTGACATTCACTTCGCCTACGCCACGTTTTTCGGTTTTGAACGGGCAAGCATCTAGTGCTTTTATCCCCAAATCCATTTGTGAAAGTGCGACTACATCTCGAACTGCGCCGTAAATAATGACACCTTCCCAACCGTTATCAATCGCCATCATAGCAACCTGATCTCCCATCAGAGCTTTTCGACGAGATCCATTACCGTCAACAACCAGTACTTTCCCTTTACCATTTTGGCTCAGAACGTCACGAACCTTGGAGTTATCGTGATAGCAACGAACCGTTACTATCTGTCCCCAGAAATCGCTTCTCATACCGTAATTCTGTAAAGGTAAGTCGAGTAAAGTTACCTGTGATTCATAACGATCACATATATCCGGTGTGATATCTTTCATCGTTCCTCCATGATTCTCGTAATTGTAATTTCAAAAAATAAATAGGCTTTAAAGGGGGAATAACCTCAATTGGGTTAGACGTTGAATAATTTAAAATCCCCTAAACACTCCTGTTGTTCTCCCTTACAGGAATGCAAATACAATAAGTCGTTACTAACGTAATAGATGGCATTCTGCCTGAAAGCCCTGCCGAGACTGAGTGCTACTTGCAACGGCATTTGCACAGCAAAACTTTCTTCAAACCAAATAAAATCAGGGTCGCCAACGCGAACAGAATACCAATCATAACCAATCAGCTCATTCTGTAAATGTTGATTATTTACGCAATTCTCATATTCTGACAACTTATCACTTTCAGGGTTCCATGCGGTAATAATGGCGTAACTTTCAAAGGTAATCTTATGTTGAAGGTCAAACTTCACATTGGCATAAGCTTGCCAGAGGTTTGCATTTATTTTCATCATGTTGCAAATTTTACATTTCGTTATTGGCTTTAATATCTGTTACATTTTAACAATTGATGTAAATCAACAAAGTGATTGGAATTAACATTTGGTCATTGTTAGCATGCTGTTAACATTATAGAATCCGGCTCAAAGACTAGTAGGACCAAAGAGGTATTGGATTCCTCATCAACTAGTATCCATGGATGGCGGGCAACCCGAGAGTAGATTTTTTACGTAAATTAAGTTTTATTGTTAACATCGAGCTACCCTATGTTATGTTTTTGCCTAGAATGAGTTCTATTAGCACAAATTTTTCACAAGTTTAGGTACCGCCAATGCAAACCCCGCAGATTCTTATCGTTGAAGACGAGCAAGTTACTCGTAACACTCTAAAGAGTATTTTTGAAGCCGAGGGATACGCTGTTTTTGAAGCTAGTAACGGTGAAGAAATGCACCATGAACTATCTGACAACAGCATTAACCTAGTGATCATGGATATCAACTTACCGGGTAAAAACGGTTTGTTGTTAGCTCGTGAGCTTCGTGAGCAAGCAGATGTTGCACTGATGTTCTTAACTGGTCGTGACAACGAAGTCGATAAAATCCTAGGCCTAGAAATTGGTGCGGATGACTACATCACAAAACCATTTAACCCTCGTGAACTCACTATTCGAGCTCGTAACCTACTAAGCCGTTCTATGAACGCAGGCGCGACTCCTGATGAGAAACGTTCTGTTGAGAAATATGAATTTAACGGTTGGGTGCTAGATATTAATAGCCGTTCATTAGTTAGCCCAAGTGGTGATGGTTACAAACTACCTCGTTCAGAATTCCGTGCTCTTCTGCACTTCTGCGAGAACCCAGGTAAGATTCAAACTCGTGCCGATCTTCTGAAGAAGATGACTGGTCGTGAGCTTAAACCACATGACCGTACTGTAGACGTTACGATTCGTCGTATCCGTAAACACTTCGAGTCAGTATCTGGCACTCCAGAAATCATCGCGACAATTCACGGTGAAGGTTACCGTTTTTGTGGTGATTTAGAAGAATAAGCCAAAAGCGAATTTCTCTAATGAAGAATGCAAAAAAGCCCCTAACTGGGGCTTTTTTATTGCGTATTTCTAGTGTGCATATTCACTAATAAACTTTATCGATAGCAACATTACGCTCAACTAACCATACGTCGCCATTCTTATCGCTCAACTCTAAAGCTATATGAACACTCTTTTCGACATCCACCGGAATTTCAGTGTTAAACACCACTTCCCATAAATTTTCGCTCAGTGTTCTCAGCTCAGTATCTTCACCTTGCACAATCCACGTGTGATCTTTTTGCTTAATCACTACCATTTCAACCACCAGCTCAGCTGACAGTTCGCCCGACGTATCCAACATCAAAGTCCCATTTAGAGGTTGGCTATCTGGAGATCCATCAATTTTGGGCATTTTATCTGTCCACAAATTGCTTTTTATCTGAATGGCGGTATCAGACAACGCAGCTAAATTGCCTTGTGTCCAATTGATATCAGTAGATATGGTTGAAGTCTGCGAAGTACAAGCAGTCATAGTTAGAACCAATAGAACGGTCGCGAATTTTTTCATTTTATTTCCTTTGTTCTAGCCACTGTTTTAGCACTTCAATATCGTTGAGGTATTCGTTCTTTATCTCCTCAACCCAATCTGTAATGTTTTCCCACCACGCAGGCGCTTCTGGTGATTGCGCTTTCTGCGCAACGCTTTGGATGTGTTTTAAACCAATAGATCCCGCAGCACCTTTAATCTTATGCGCTTCCGAAACAATACCTTCTTGGTCTTTTGCTACCATATTGGAATCAAGCAATTCGATATAGCTCGGCATCATCTTTTCAAACATTTGGATACTATCAAGCACTGGTTTTGGCCCGACAATATCTACATAAGAGGTCAACATATCGAGATCCAGCAGTCGAACATAAAGGTCGTCCTTACCTTCAATGGTTTTTTCCATCGGTTTCACCTCGTCAGTTATTTGTTGAGAGCTCATTGTCACTTTACTTATCACATCCTGAACCGCAGAAACAGAAAGCGGTTTACTAATCGCGTCATCCATACCCTTTTCAAAATACTCAGAACGATCTTTTAATACGTTTGCTGTTAGAGCTACCAGTGGCGGTAGTTCTGAATAATGACTGCGATAGTACTGGGCGATATCAAAACCTGTCATATCCGGTAATTGAATATCTAAAAACACCAGATCATACAGCTCAGGTTTGAAGGTATCGATCGCAGCCTGCCCTGTCATCGCTACCGTCACTTTGTGTCCTAAGCTTTCCAATAGAGAGCGTGCAACCGTTACGTTCAGTTCAATATCTTCAACCATGAAGATGTTTAAACTACGTTGCGCAGCTTGCGGTGCTTTCTTAATCTGTGATGCTTCCACAAGCGGCACACTGATCGAAACAGTAAAGGTACTACCAAATCCCTCTTCGCTGCTGACGGTAATATCACCGCCCATCAAATTGACCAACTGACGTGAGACGGCAAGCCCGATGCCAGTACCAACAGCATGCAGGTTGTCTTGCCCTGATTTCACCTGATAGTACATGGCAAAAATCTTATCGAGCTCAGCTTCAGGAATACCGATACCCGTATCTTCAATATCCATGGTGATATGCGCCATATCGTCTTCGATATCCGCACTGACGTTCATCACTACACCACCCTCTTTAGTGAATTTCATCGCGTTGCTGATCAAATTCCACAACACTTGGCGAAGTCGGGTAGCGTCAACACTGACTAACTCTGGCAAGTCAGTTAAGCGCTCTAAATCGAATCGCAGACCTTTCTGCTCAGCCATTAGAGCCGACAAACTTTCAAGTTCTGCAACAAACTCTTCGAAATTCAAAGGCGCAGGGAAAAGCTCCAACTTGCGACGGTCAAACTTATCCATATCGATAATATCGTTAAAGATATTACCCAGAGTCACCGCACTGACGTTAATGGTCTGCATGTGTTTACGCTGCTCTGGCGTCATTGGTGTATCAAGCAGCATTCGGCTTAAACCCACAATACCGTTCAATGGAGTTCGCAATTCATGACTGATAGTCGAGATAAATGTGGTTTTATCTCGGCTGGCTTTTTCCAATGACTCTTCATGACGTTTACGTTCAGTAATATCACGACCGAAACCAACCAGCCCCAAGTGACGACCATCTTTACTGTAGAACGGCACTTTGCGCAGTTCAAAATAGTTCTTGTGACCATCAGGATATTCCAGCCACTGCTCATAAGTGATGGCGCGGTTGTCTTTGAAGACACGTTGGTCGGTTTCGACAATCGACTGAGCAATCTCTTTGCGATAAACATCCCATGGCGTTAAACCAACCAGCTCACTCTCCTTCTTGCCCGTGAGCTCTTCCATCGCACGGTTACAGCCAGAGAACTCGCCTTTTGCATTGCGGTAATAGATCAAATCGGGGGAAGCATCGATAAATGAACGTAAAAGCGCAGTTCGCTCTGCCAGTTCAACCTGTGTTTTTTCACGCTGGAAAACCTCGGTCTCTAAATCGACCATTGCTTCTTCGCGAGCTTCTTCAGCTTTAATACGCTCTTCGATCTCTTGGTTTAGCTTCACGATGTTCTGTTGGAGCTTATGATTCAGCTCTTGGTCGCGAGAACGCATGTCTTTGAGCTTTGAAACCAGCTTTGACAGACGTTGACGTGACTCTTCCAACTGGTCGACAACAACAGAAAGAAAATAGACAGCCCAAGGGGTGATGATCAAACCAAAGAATACCGATCTGAGAATGTCGATATCATCAACGTAGCCATTGAGGGCGAGAGTAATCCCCACCTGAACCACAACAGCTAAGGCGACTAAAGCAAGCGCTAGTAAAATAGAGAAACGTAAAATACCCAGCTTAACTAGCAAATCAACATAGTACTGGGCGAGATTTTTCATCGGTTTCATTCATAACTCCATAGGAATGAATTAGCCGTAGTCTAGCCTGTTTCAATGCTCAGAGTCAGCCAAAGAAGTCACTGGCTTTTGAAGAATTTGAACTCATCAATGATTACTGATAAAAGTTCGCCTTTTTTCCGTCTTGATAAGGGAATTTAACGCACAGTTTGATATTGAAAAGGCTGACCAATCAGAGATCCTTGTGAGCCATCTTTATCCAAAGCTCTGCCAATTTCCGTCATTGCTAGCCAACGGTTTTCACACCATAACGGAGATAACAATGTTGGTCTGCGTGCGGCAGAAGAAACACGGTGATACACCACCTCTGGCGGTGTTAAGCGAATCATCTCGCTAGCAATAGAAACATAGTCTTCCAAACTAGGTGCTTCGAGTTTTCCTGCTCGCCATGCCTTAGCCATGGTGCTGCCTTCAACGATGTGCAAACCGTGCAGTTTGATACCGTCAGTGCCTACTTCTAATACCTTGCTCAGAGTTTCAATGTTGTCGTCACGACTCTCTTTCGGCAATCCGACAATTAAATGTGTGCAAACTTTAATTCCCAACGCTCGCGCTCGCTGAGTGATCTGCGCGTAGCATTCGAAATCATGTCCTCGATTAATGTGTTTTAAGGTTTTATTGTTCGCCGTTTGCAAACCTAATTCCAGCCAAATTTCATAGCCTTGTTGAACATAGCCAGAAAGAAGTTCAAGCACAGCATCCGGCACACAATCAGGACGAGTACCAACACACAAACCGACAATATCCGCCGCCTTTAATGCTTGTTCATACATATTCTTCAGGGTTTGAACTTCAGCATAGGTGCTGGTGTAAGCCTGAAAATAGGCGAGATATTTACGCGCACGGTGAATCTCTCCCGCGCGATCTTTTAATTGGTCTTCAATACTTTGAACTTGAGTTTGCTCATCGACAAACGAAGCCACATTACAGAATGTGCAACCACCTCGACCAATCGTACCGTCGCGATTAGGACAGCTAAAACCACCGTGCAAAGTCAGCTTGTGAACACGCTCTCCGTAGCGTCTTTGAAGATCTTGTCCGATGGTATTAACGAGTTCGTGTAACTGCATATGGGTACCAAAATAGATGCAAATAATTCTCAATGCGATCTTTGTAATTAAATTACAAAATATCAAAAAATATGGTCGTTAATTGTAAGTATCTATAACGTCCCAAGCCCCAATCAAAATCAATAAACATTCACAAAATAAGCATTTAAAGCCCAATGTTATTCATTTGTTAAAATCATTATGCATTTCGCAACAAAAAAACGCTCTAGAAAGCGGACTTTTCGTTGGAATTTCGTGCAACAAAAATGTAGGATATTTTCAGTTTCGCTCTTTTTTTGTTTATTTTATTACACAAAACCCTGTGAAATATCTGTGATTATCCAAACCCACCTATATAAATCACTACAAAAGTGATCATGACAAAGGGATATCACTAAGGATTGTTTTTCTCACAAAATTTTTCCGTGAGAGACCGAAAGGATGCGAACCAACTAGCACTGGTTGGTTTAGATTCATTAATTATAAAAGGACCGGAAGCAATGCTAAGGCATGCCTTAGGGAAATTGCGTCCGCTTGAACTGGAAGGAAGTATCTATGGTAGATAGACAGCAAAATTCGCAAGGTCTTTATACTCCCGAGCTGGAGCATGACGCATGCGGTATCGGTTTTGTTGCTCACCTAAAGAACCGTAAGTCGCATCACGTAGTGACACAGGCTCTGGACATGCTTGCGCGTATGGAACACCGCGGCGGCCAAGGTTGTGACCCATGCAGTGGTGACGGTGCCGGTATTTTATTGCAAAAACCACACGAATTTTTACTCGAAGAAGCGGTAAAGCTAGGCATTAAACTGCCATCTTTTGAAAAGTATGGCGTGGGTGTCATGCTGTTCCCGAAAGAGGAGTACAAACGTGCACAATGTCGTGACATTCTTGAACGCAACGCTCGCCGTTTAGATCTAGACGTAATTGGCTACCGCGTTCTGCCAACCGACAACTCAATGTTGGGTGCTGACCCGTTAAGCACCGAACCTCAGTTTGAACACGTATTTATCTCAGCTGCACCGGGAGTTACACCTGAAGAACTCGAGCGTAAGCTATATGTTCTGCGTAACTACACAATCCGTGTTTGCTTGGAAAGTGTTTCAAACATCAAAGACGAATTCTATATTAACTCAATGTCTTACAAGACGTTGGTTTATAAAGGTCAGCTGACCACAGAGCAAGTACCTCAATACTTCTTGGATTTACAGAATCCATCAATGGTGACGGCTCTGGCGCTTGTACACTCTCGCTTTTCAACCAATACATTCCCAAGATGGCGTCTGGCTCAGCCTTTCCGCTACATTGCGCACAACGGTGAAATCAACACTGTTCGCGGCAACTTGAACTGGATGAAAGCGCGTGAAGCGATTCTAAAGTCAGACCTATTTACTCAAGTTGAAATCGATATGCTGCTACCTATCTGTCAGGAAGGTATGTCGGATTCAGCAAACTTCGATATGGCGCTAGAACTACTGGTTCTTTCTGGCCGTAGCTTGCCTCATGCTCTGATGATGATGATCCCAGAAGCATGGCAAGAGAACAAAACCATGGACCCAACTCGCCGTGCGTTCTACCGTTACCATGCAAACATCATGGAGCCGTGGGATGGCCCAGCGTCAGTTTGTTTCACCGACGGCGTTCAGGTAGGTGCAACTCTAGACCGTAACGGTCTTCGTCCTTCACGCTACACAGTGACGAAAGATGATTTCCTCGTAATGGCGTCAGAATCGGGCGTTGTTGAAATCGCACCAGAAAATGTGGAATTCCGCGGTCGTCTACAACCGGGTCGTATCTTCGTTGCCGATCTAGAACAAGGTCGCATCATTTCTGATGAAGAGATCAAAGATGGTATCGCAAGTGCTCAACCTTATGAAAAATGGGTTGAAGATAACCTGCTAAGCCTGAAGAAACTTCCAGAAGCAGACAACGCACACAGCCAACCAAACCCAGAGCGTTTACTACACCGCCAACAGGCGTTTGGTGTCAGCATTGAAGAAGTGAACGACATCATCGTACCAATGGCAAATGATGGTAAAGAACCACTTTCTGCTATGGGGGCGGACTGGCCATTAGCGGTGCTTTCGCATCAGTCGCAACACTTATCTAACTACTTTAAGCAGTTATTTGCGCAGGTAACTAACCCACCGATCGACCCGATCCGTGAGCGTATGGTTATGTCACTCAATACCTATATCGGTAAAGATCAAAACCTGCTAGCTGAAACACCTCAGCACTGTCGTAAAGTGGAACTTGAGTCGCCAGTCATTTCTAACGCTGAATTAGAAAAACTGCGTGCGATCGATAACGAACACTTACAAGCGAAGACTCTGGATATCGTATTCCAAGCAAGTGGCGATCCGGGCAAGCTTGAGCGTGCGCTAAAACGTATCTGCCAATATGCAGAAGATGCCGTTATTGATGGTTACTCAATCATCCTTCTAACTGACCGCGCAGTGAACTCAAACCATGCAGCTATTCCAGCAATGCTTGCTGTGGGCGCGGTTCACCACCACCTAATCCGTAAAGGTCTACGTGCTCGTTGTGGCATTGTGGTGGAAACCGGTGATGCGCGTGAAACACACCACTTTGCAACGCTACTGGGTTACGGTGCAAACGCAGTAAACCCATATCTAGTGTCAGAAACACTGGTGGATTTGCAACGTCGTAAAAAGCTGGATGCAGAAACACCAGTAGACAAACTGTTCGAAAACTATCGCAAAGCAGTCAATGGCGGCTTGTTGAAGATCTTCTCTAAGATGGGTATTTCAACACTTCAGTCATACCATGGCGCACAGATTTTCGAAGCACTAGGCATCCATAAGTCGGTAGTAGACAAATACTTCACAGGTACTGTTTCTCGTATCCAAGGTCTAACTCTGGATGACATCGCGAAAGAAGTGGTTGTTCGCCACCGTGTGGGTTACCCAACTCGTGAAGTGCCAATTCGCATGCTCGATGTCGGTGGTGTTTACCAGTGGAAACAACGTGGTGAAAAACACCTGTTCAACCCAGAAACAATAAGCCTATTGCAACAATCTACTCGTAATAAAGACTACGCTCAGTTCAAGCAATACGCGGCAGCGGTTGATAAGCAAGGTGACAACGCAGTTACACTACGTAGCCAGCTTGAATTTGTTAAGAACCCAGCAGGTTCGATCCCGATTGAGCAAGTAGAGCCAATCGAAAGCATCGTTAAACGTTTTGCGACGGGTGCTATGTCATTCGGTTCTATCTCTCACGAAGCACACTCGACACTTGCGATTGCGATGAACCGCTTAGGCGCGAAATCGAACTCTGGTGAAGGTGGTGAAGATCCAACTCGTTTTGAACGTAAAGAAAACGGCGATTGGGAACGCTCAGCAATCAAACAGGTAGCATCAGGTCGCTTCGGTGTGACTTCGTACTATCTAACTAACGCTGATGAGCTTCAAATCAAGATGGCTCAAGGCGCTAAACCGGGTGAAGGTGGTCAGCTACCGGGTGATAAAGTCGATGACTGGATCGGTGCAACTCGTCACTCTACACCAGGAGTTGGCTTGATTTCTCCCCCGCCACACCACGATATCTACTCAATCGAAGATTTGGCTCAGCTTATTTTCGACTTGAAGAACGCGAACCGTGCTGGCCGTGTGAACGTGAAGCTAGTTTCAGAAGCGGGCGTAGGTACGATCGCATCGGGCGTTGCGAAAGCAAAAGCTGATGTAGTGCTTATCGCAGGTTTCGATGGCGGTACAGGTGCATCTCCAATTTCTTCAATTCGCCATACCGGTCTTCCTTGGGAGCTTGGCTTGGCAGAAACTCACCAAACGCTACTGAAGAACGGTCTACGTAACCGTATCGTTGTTCAAGCCGATGGTCAGATGAAAACACCTCGTGACCTTGCGATTGCAACACTGCTAGGTGCTGAAGAATGGGGCGTGGCAACAGCAGCACTGGTTGTTGAAGGCTGTATCATGATGCGTAAGTGTCATAAGAACACCTGTCCTGTTGGTATCGCAACACAGAACAAAACTCTTCGTGAGCGTTTTGATGGCCGCGTAGAAGACGTAATCACCTTCTTCCAATATATGGCTCAAGGTTTACGTGAAATCATGGCGGAGCTTGGCTTCCGCACTATCGATGCCATGGTTGGTCAAGGTCAGAAACTAAAACCTCGCCAAGACGTGACACACTGGAAATATAAGAACCTCGATCTGTCGCCAGTTCTTCATATCGAACAAGCTCGTGCAGAAGATGGTATCTACAACCAGACACAGCAAAACCACAACTTAGACAACGTGTTAGATCGCACTCTGATCAAGATTGCAGCACCAGCGCTTGAGCGTGGTGAAGCAATTCATGCAGAGCTACCAATCATCAACACTGACCGCTCTGTTGGTACTATGCTGTCGAACGAAATTTCGAAAGTCTACAAAGACCAAGGTCTGCCTCAACCGATGAATGTGAAATTCACGGGTTCTGCGGGTCAATCCTTTGGTGCATTCCTTGCGAAAGGCGTGTCATTTGAAGTGGAAGGCGATGCAAACGACTACTGGGGTAAAGGGCTGTCTGGCGGTACTTTGATTCTTTACCCAGACTCGAAATCGACCATTGTTCCGGAAGACAACATCGTGGTAGGTAACGTTTGTTTCTACGGCGCAACCTCTGGTGAATCTTACATCCGCGGTATGGCGGGCGAACGTTTCTGTGTTCGTAACTCTGGTGCGAAAGTTGTTGTTGAAGGCATTGGCGACCACGGTTGTGAATACATGACAGGTGGTGTAGCAATTGTTCTTGGCTCTACAGGTCGCAACTTTGCTGCCGGTATGAGCGGCGGTGTCGCTTATGTTTGGGATAAGTCTGGTGACTTCAAATCTAAACTGAACGCTGAGCTGGTCGATCTTGATCCTATTGAACAAGAAGACAGAGAGCTACTACTGGATATGTTAACCAAGCATGTTCAATTCACAGGAAGTGAAGTCGCTAAGTCGTTCCTTGATAACTTTGAAGCAAGCCTAAACTCAATGGTTAAGGTTATGCCGCGTGATTACAAAGCGGTACTTCAAAAGCGTAAGGCACTGGCACAACAGACAGAAGCGGAGGCAGTATAAATGGGTAAGCCTACTGGATTTTTAGAGCATGGCCGTGAGCTTCCGAAAAAGATTGCACCGGCTGAGCGCATCAAAAACAACAAAGAGTTCGTTCTTAACGAAGAGTTTGGCAGCAAAATTGGCACTCAAGCTTCTCGTTGTATGGATTGTGGCGTGCCGTTTTGTCATAACGGCTGCCCTATCGGTAATATCATTCCTGAATTTAACGATGCGGTGTATCGCGATAGCTGGGAAGAGGCGTGGAACATTTTAAGTTCTACCAACAACTTCCCAGAATTTACAGGTCGAGTTTGCCCAGCACCTTGTGAAAGTGCATGTGTACTGGGTATCAACCAAGATCCAATCACCATCTGTAATATCGAGAAAACCATTGTTGAAACCGCTTATCGCGAAGGTTACGCGAAACCGAAAACTCCGCGTAACCGTACAGGTAAGAAAATAGCCATCATTGGTTCAGGCCCTGCGGGCTTAGCCGCTGCAGAGCAACTAAACAGTGCTGGTCATACGGTAACGGTTTATGAGCGCGATGAAAAAGTGGGTGGCTTGCTACGTTTTGGTATTCCTGACTTCAAACTCAGCATGGAAGTGATTGATCGCAAGATCAATTTGATGGCTGAAGCGGGTGTTCAATTTGAAGTGAATGCGCATGTGGGTGTAGATATTAACGCTCAGCAACTACGCCAAGAATACGATGCTGTGTTACTGACTGGTGGTTCTACGGTTCCTCGCAACCTGCCAATTCCAGGGCGTGAGTTGAACGGCGTGTACTTTGCAATGCAATTCCTTGCTCAAAATAACCGTCGTGCAAACAACATGGATCTGAAAACAGAAGAGATCCACGCTAAAGGCAAGCACGTTGTGGTTATCGGTGGCGGTGATACGGGTTCTGACTGTGTGGGTACATCAAACCGTCATGGTGCGGCGAGCATTACACAAGTTGAAATCATGCCAGTACCAGCAGACAAACGCCCTGCTAACATGCCTTGGCCGCAATACCCAATGATTCTTCGTACATCAACTTCTCACGAAGAAGGCTGTGAACGTCATTGGAATATCCTGACTAAAGAATTTATCGGTAACGATAAGGGAGAAGTCACTGGATTACGTATTGCAGACATCGTTTGGAGTGATTCTCGCAACTTTACAGAAGTTGCAGAAAGTGAACGTGTTATTCCTTGTGATATGGCATTTTTGGCTATGGGTTTCTTACACCCAGAACCACACGGCGTACTTGCTCAACTTGATATTGCTCTTGATGAACGTGGTAACGTCGCAACCGAAGGTTTCGCGACTAACCAAGAAGGTGTTTTCGCTGCTGGCGATATGCGTACAGGCCAGTCTCTGGTTGTACGTTGTATCAACGAAGGGCGCGAATGTGCTCGTTCAATCGACGAATACCTTATGGGTAATACCAATCTAGAAGCAAAAGCTGATTCATTAATGCTTTCAGCATAATGATTCATAACAAAAGGTTTTTACAGTTCGATACTCTAGAAACCTTTTTTATTCACACTGAATATTTCCCATAGACCTTCCATTTGGCTAGCATACACTGCTAGCCTTTTTTATTCTTTTCTCATATCTTGAGATTTATATGTTAAATATTTGTGATAACAAATTATTTATCACATTGAATTTATTAAATAATTTCAGAGAAATCAGCGGTAAATCGCACTCAAAAATGATTTTAGCCCAACAACTTGACCTTTTTCACAATTAGCTATAGGTTGTGAACTCACTGAAAACAAACTGCTCAAAATTGTTAAATTTTTAGTCAATTCTTAGTAATAAATATCCAAATAATAACAACAACAATATCCAAAGAACTTGCAGTGGCAAAAAGCGACAAGTGAATGACCTCCTATGCCCATGTAGATCGTCGGTTCTCATGGAAGGAGACAAATACCTAATCAGCAAAGCTGTCACTAAAAGTAGGAAGGGAATAGTCATTTACTGTCTTGTAGACAGAAGCAAAGGGAGAATTGCAATGGCTCTATACGATCCTCGTCTTGAGAAAGACAACTGTGGATTTGGCTTGATTGCGCATATGGAAGGTCAAGCTAGTCATAAATTGGTTCGCACAGCGATTTCTGCACTTGATCGCATGACACACCGCGGCGGCATCGCAGCCGATGGAAAAACCGGTGATGGCTGTGGTCTTCTACTGCAAAAGCCTGACTCATATCTGCGTTTAATTGCTGATGAACAAGGTTGGAACCTTGGTAAGCAATACGCTATCGGTATGGTGTTTCTCAGCCAAGACCCAATCAAAGCTCAAGCTGCTCGCGACATCATCAATAAAGAGCTATCGCAAGAAACATTGTCGGTCACTGGCTGGCGCGTTGTACCTACTAACCCAAAGGTTCTAGGTCCAATCGCTGCTGATTCATTACCAGACATTCAACAAATTTTTATCACGGCACCTGCGGGCTGGCGTGAACGCGATATCGAGCGTCGTCTTTACATTGCTCGTCGCCGTATCGAAAAACAGATCACTAACGATTCAGATTTTTATATCTGTTCTCTTTCTACACAAGTTATTGTTTATAAAGGCTTGTGTATGCCAGCAGATTTACCTCGTTTTTACTTGGATCTTGCTGACTTACGTATGGAATCGGCTATCTGCCTATTCCACCAGCGTTTTTCAACTAACACTCAACCTCGTTGGCCACTAGCTCAGCCTTTCCGTTATCTTGCACACAATGGTGAGATCAACACGATTGATGGCAACCGCCAATGGGCTCGCGCACGTGCATATAAGTTTGCATCGCCGCTACTGCCAGATCTTAGCACTGCAGCACCGTTTGTTAACGAAACTGGCTCTGACTCTTCAAGCCTAGATAACATGCTGGATCTCTTCCTTGCTGGTGGTATGGATCTGTTCCGTGCTATGCGTATGCTTGTTCCACCAGCATGGCAAAACCACCCAGACATGGATGAAGATCTACGCGCGTTCTACGATTTCAACTCAAAACATATGGAACCGTGGGATGGCCCAGCAGGTATCGTTCTATCTGATGGTCGCTACGCAGCGTGTAACTTAGACCGTAACGGTCTGCGCCCTGCGCGCTATGTGATCACCAAAGACAAACTGATCACACTTGCGTCGGAAGTGGGTATCTGGAACTACGCGCCTGATGAAGTGGCAGAGAAAGGTCGTGTTGGACCGGGTGAACTACTGGTTATTGACACTCGCAAAGGTAAGTTGTGGCAATCAAGCGAGATCGACAACGATCTTAAGAGCCGCCATCCATACCGCGAGTGGATGAAAAACAACGTTTACAAACTGAAGTCTTTTGCTGAGCTGCCTGATGATCAAGTTGGCGAGCGTAGCTTTGATGAAACGCTGCTAAAGACATACCAAAAGCAGTTTGCAATGACCAACGAAGAAGTGGATCAAGTACTTCGTGTGCTAGGTGATATGGGGCAAGAAGCCGTTGGCTCAATGGGTGACGATACCCCAATGGCTGTACTTTCGTCTAAAGAGCGCTTGATCACTGACTACTTCCGTCAAAAATTTGCACAGGTGACTAACCCACCTATCGACCCACTGCGTGAAAAGCATGTAATGTCGCTAGCAACCAGTATCGGTCAAGAGATGAACGTGTTTAACGAGACCGATGGTCACGCGCACCGCGTTACTTTTGACTCACCTATTCTGCTTTACTCCGACATGCAGCAGTTGCTAACACTGAGTGATCAGCACTACCGCAACACGATTCTGGATATCAACTTCGATCCACAACAATCGACGCTGCAACAAGCAGTGATCGACTTGTGTGATAAAGCCGTTGAAGTGGTTCGTGGTGGCACAGTTCTACTTGTGCTGTCAGATCGTGCGCTAACAAAAGATAAGCTTCCAATCCCTGCAGCAATGGCCGTGGGTGCGATTCATACTCGCTTGGTTGAAGAGAATCTGCGTTGTGATGCCAACATCATTGTTGAAACAGCAACGGCACGTGACCCACACCAATTTGCGGTGCTAATCGGCTTTGGTGCAACAGCAATTTATCCATATCTGGCTTACGAAGTACTGGGCAAGATGGTAGATGACGGTGCGATTGATAAGAGCTACCGCGATGTAATGCAGAACTACCAGTACGGCATCAACAAAGGTCTGTATAAGATCATGTCGAAGATGGGTATTTCTACGGTTGCCTCTTACCGCTGTTCTCAGCTATTTGAAGCGGTGGGTCTACATACTGATGTTGTTGATCTTTGCTTTAAAGGCGTGAAAACACGTATTCAGGGTGCAAGTTTTGAAGACTTCCAACAAGACTTGTTTAACCTATCTCGCAAAGCATGGGCGGCACGTAAATCTCTAGAACATGGCGGTTTACTGAAATACGTTCACGGTGGCGAATACCACGCTTACAACCCAGATGTAGTCGGTACTCTGCAAAAAGCTGTGAAGTCTGGCGAAAGCGGTGATTACAAGCAATTTGCTAAACAAGTTAACGAAAGACCAGCCGCGATGCTGCGTGACCTGTTGAAGCTGAAAAAATCAGATAAACCACTACCACTTGAGAAGATTGAACCAGCAACTGAGCTATTCAAACGCTTCGACTCTGCGGCGATGTCTATCGGTGCTTTGAGCCCAGAAGCACACGAAGCGCTAGCAACTGCGATGAACCGTCTAGGTGGTTTCTCTAACTCAGGTGAAGGTGGTGAAGATCCTCGTCGTTTTGGTACTGAGCGTAACTCGCGTATCAAACAAGTAGCATCGGGTCGTTTTGGCGTAACACCGCACTACTTAACCAATGCGGACGTTTTGCAGATCAAAGTCGCTCAAGGTGCGAAACCGGGTGAAGGTGGTCAGCTTCCGGGTCATAAAGTGACCGCAGAAATAGCGAAACTTCGTCACTCGGTACAAGGTGTAACCCTAATTTCACCTCCACCACACCACGATATTTACTCTATCGAAGACTTGGCACAGCTTATCTTCGACTTGAAGCAAGTGAACCCGAAAGCGTTAGTATCCGTAAAACTGGTTTCTGAACCGGGTGTTGGCACTATCGCAACAGGTGTTGCAAAAGCTTATGCCGATTTAATTACCATTTCGGGTTACGACGGCGGTACAGCAGCAAGTCCACTGACTTCAGTGAAATATGCAGGTAGTCCGTGGGAGCTTGGTCTTGCTGAAACACAACAAGCACTGGTTGCTAACGGTCTGCGTCATAAGATTCGTCTGCAAGTCGATGGTGGTTTGAAAACCGGTCTCGACGTAATCAAAGGGGCTATTTTAGGTGCTGAAAGCTTCGGCTTTGGTACGGGTCCTATGGTTGCAATGGGCTGTAAGTTCCTACGTATCTGTCACCTAAACAACTGCGCGACTGGCGTAGCAACGCAAGACGAAACTCTGCGTAAAGACTACTTCAAAGGTCTGCCAGAAATGGTCATCAACTACTTCACAGGTATTGCTGAAGAAGTTCGTGGATACTTAGCAGAACTTGGCGTTGAAAAACTTACGGATCTGATTGGTCGTACTGACCTGCTAGAAGCGGTTCAAGGTTTAACAGCGAAGCAAAGCAAGCTTGATTTGTCTGGCATTCTTGAAGCTCCGGTGTCACCTCAAGGACTACCTCTAAGCTGCACAGAGCCAAACACACCGTTTGATAAAGGCGTTCTCAACCAGAAAATCGTCGAAGATGCGATTGACGCGGTAGAGAAACAGCAATCTATCGAGCTTTACTACGACGTGATCAACACAGACCGCTCTGTGGGTGCTCGTTTGTCGGGTGAAATTGCTAAACGCTACGGTAATGCTGGTTTAGCTGGCTCGCCAATCAAAGTGGTACTGGATGGTACTGCGGGTCAATCTTTCGGCGTGTGGAACGCTGGTGGTGTAGAACTATACCTAACTGGTGATGCGAACGACTACGTTGGTAAAGGCATGGCTGGCGGTAAGATTGTCATCAAACCTCATTTAGGGACTGCCTTTAGCTGTAACGAAGCCACTATTATCGGTAACACCTGTTTATATGGCGCTACAGGCGGAAAACTGTTTGCTGCTGGTAAAGCTGGCGAACGTTTCGCAGTACGTAACTCAGGCACTATCAGTGTGATTGAGGGCGCAGGTGATAACGCTTGTGAATATATGACAGGTGGTATTGTCGCTATTCTTGGCGCAACGGGTGTGAACTTTGGTGCAGGTATGACGGGCGGTTTTGCCTACGTTCTTGATGAGAACGGTGATTTCCAAGGCCGTGTAAACGAAGAATCTGTTGAAGCGTTATCGCTGAAAGATCTCTACATCCATCAAGAGCATCTGCGTGGACTTATCGCAGAGCACTTAGAAGAGACAGGTTCTGCTCACGCAGAAAACATTCTAGCGAACTTTGATGAATGGATTCCGAAGTTCTATTTAATCAAACCACAGGCTGCGGACCTACAAACCCTATTGGGTCACCAAAGCCGTAGCGCTGCAGAACTACGTGTTCAAGCACAATAATTGGAAGGAGCCAGTTTTATGAGCCAGAACGTATACCAATTTATTGATGTTAACCGTGTTGATCCGGCAAAGAAGCCACTCAACATCCGTAAAATTGAATTCGTAGAAATTTACGAACCTTTCACTAAGCAGCAGGCAACAGCTCAAGCTGACCGCTGCTTGGATTGTGGTAACCCATACTGTGAGTGGAAATGTCCTGTTCACAACTACATTCCACAATGGCTGAAACTTGCGAATGAAGGTCGCATTATGGAAGCTGCAGACCTTGCACACCAAACCAACAGCTTGCCTGAAGTGTGTGGTCGCGTGTGTCCGCAAGACCGTCTATGTGAAGGTTCATGTACTCTAAATGCTGATTTCGGCGCAGTAACCATAGGTAATATTGAAAAATACATTACTGATACTGCTTTTGAAATGGGCTGGAAACCTGACATGTCTCACGTTGAGTGGACGGATAAAAAAGTAGCCATAATCGGTGCAGGCCCTGCTGGACTTGCAGCTGCTGATATCTTGGTTCGTAACGGTGTTAAACCAGTTGTGTTTGACCGTTACCCTGAAATTGGTGGCTTGCTAACTTTCGGTATCCCTTCTTTCAAACTTGAAAAAGGGGTGATGGAAAACCGTCGCCGTGTATTCACTGAAATGGGTGTTGAGTTCCGCTTGAATGTCGAAGTCGGTAAAGATGTTCAGCTACAAGATCTGATCAACGAATACGATGCTGTGTTCCTTGGCGTAGGCACATACAAATACATGCGTGCCGGTCTGGAGAACGAAGACGCACAAGGCGTATTTGACGCATTGCCGTTCCTGATTTCGAACACCTATAAAGTGATGAACTTAGAAAACACAGACCCATTTATCGACATGCAAGGTAAGAA
The DNA here is from genome assembly GCF_058630515.1 of Vibrio sp. HM8-C. Lineage (NCBI taxonomy): Bacteria > Pseudomonadati > Pseudomonadota > Gammaproteobacteria > Vibrionales > Vibrionaceae > Vibrio > Vibrio sp. HM8-C. The sequence continues at coordinate 117,928 of NZ_JBMMKS010000011.1, read as the reverse complement.
AGTCGTGGTTCTGGGTGGTGGTGATACAGCGATGGACTGTGTACGTACTTCCATTCGTCAAAATGCTTCACGTGTTATCTGTGCTTACCGTCGTGATGAAGAGAATATGCCAGGCTCTCGCCGCGAAGTGAAAAATGCCAAAGAAGAAGGTGTGGAATTTATGTTCAACCTTCAACCTCTTGGTATTGAAGTCGATGCATCAGGCAAAGTTACCGGTGTAAAAGTAGTTCAGACTGCTTTGGGAGAGCCTGACGATGCAGGTCGTCGACGTCCAGAGCCTGTAGCTGGAAGTGAACACGTGCTTGAAGCTGATGCAGTGATCATGGCATTTGGTTTCCAACCTCATCAAATGAGCTGGTTAGAGCCACACGGCGTAGAACTGGATCAATGGGGTCGAATCAAAGCACCTTCTGAGCAATCATTTAAGTTCCAAACAACCAATGAGAAGATCTTTGCTGGCGGAGACGCTGTTCGAGGATCGGATCTAGTAGTTACTGCTATTGATGAAGGTCGTAAGGCCGCTGATGGTATTTTGGATTACTTAGGCGTTTAAGTGATTTGATGGCTAAAAAAAAGGATCCCTCTCAACACGGATCCTTTTTTATTTATATAATCACCAATTATTTTTTAGTTGTGATTGATGAATAAAATAATTGATAGCTTAGGGCTGATAAGAACAGGTTTTGCAGATGTATAAAGTTCCGCTTCTTATTCTTTCAACAGTGCTGCTCAGCGCTTGTAGTAAAGGAAATCCTCCGATGGTCGATCGTACGAACACACCATGCGGCAATAAACCCAACTGTGTTTCAACTACTGAAACAAGAGAAAAATATGCGTTAGCGCCTTTTATTCTTCGTTCTGGTGTTACCTTAGACCAAGTTGAACGTGTTGCTTTGACTCTTTCTGGCGCTCAAACCGCAGAGAAAACTGATGACTATATACGCATTGAATGCACCTCTCGCATCATGCGCTTTGTCGATGACTTAGAACTAAAAATTGAAGATGACCATTTGCTGGTTCGTTCTGAATCTCGAGTCGGTTATAGCGATTTTGGGGTCAACCGCCGCAGAGCAGCAGAACTAAGAGAAAAGCTCAGTTTTGCTGGATTAATATTCGAACCATAAGAGCTCTTTTCCAGTCACTTGCTTACGAGCGATAAGATAAGCAGCCGAATCTCGATAAATTGTCTAATCTCATGATAAACTTCAGGCTGTTTTTCAATTAACAACTTATAAAAGAGATACCTCATGAAAATTGGCATCATCGGTGCGATGCAACAAGAAGTCGCTATTCTAAAAGACGCTCTTGAGCAATGTCAGGAAGTCAGCAAAGGTGGCTGTACTTATTACTCAGGTAAAATCCACGGCGTTGATGTCGTTCTGCTTCAGTCAGGTATCGGTAAAGTAGCAGCCGCGATTGGTACAACGATTCTTCTAGACGAATATCAACCAGATGTTGTGATCAACACAGGTTCTGCTGGTGGTTTTGATTCTAGTTTAACTATGGGCGATGTGGTTATCTCAACGGAAGTTCGTCATCACGATGCAGACGTAACCGCATTTGGTTATGAAATGGGTCAAATGGCAGGCCAACCTGCAGCATTCGCAGCGGACGAGAAACTGATGGCAGTCGCAGAGAAGGCTCTTGAAGCTATCTCTAGCGAAACAAATACTGACAAACACGCAGTACGCGGTTTGATTTGTACTGGTGATGCTTTCGTTTGCACGGCTGAGCGCCAAGACTTTATCCGTAAACACTTCCCTTCTGTTATTGCCGTTGAAATGGAAGCGTCTGCAATAGCGCAAACTTGTCACCAATTCCAAGTGCCATTTGTTGTAGTTCGTGCGATTTCTGATGTGGCAGACAAAGAATCACCAATGTCATTTGATGAATTCTTACCACTTGCGGCACAAAGCTCATCAGAGATGGTGTTAAAAATGGTTGAGTTGTTAAAGTAAGCCACTCACATTAATGAACGAATTTATTTCGACCATTTATGCTGACGGTGCGCTCCTCATTATGTGGGGCGCGCTTTTGTTGCATTACATCCTACCGATTCCCAGAGCTTCACATCCCGCCATTGTATGGCACAAATTTGCGGAAGTTCTGGCAGATAAAGTCAACACAAACAGCAATTACTCACAAAGCATGATCTCTGGCACCTTGGCTTGGTTGTTGATGATCATCCCTGCGTTTCTATTTTGTATTGCTTTAAAACCTCTCGTTTGGCAGCCTCAACTGTATGAATTAGCTCTTTTGATTCTGGCATTAGACTGGCGTAACAATGGTCAGCTTGCCAATAAACTGGGCAAAGCATTAGCAAAAGAAGACAAAGTCGGAGCTCGTAAGCTGCTTGAACCTTTTGTGAACAGAGAAACCAGCACACTGTCGACTGTAGGGTTGGGTAAAGCTGGCGCGGAAACTATTATCATGGGGTATGGTCGCAACGTTGCTGTGGTGCTTTTCTGGTATGCCCAATTCGGTGCTACGGGTGCATTTCTCTATCGATTAATGGCGGAACTTGCGCGAGCTTGGTCTCCGTCACGTTCAAAGTTCAACCCTTTTGGCTTGCCTATCGTGCGCGCTATTGCTGTGCTCGAATTTATTCCACTAAGACTATTCAGCCTAATGATTACATTGGGGAATAACTCAGGCAAAGCCCTGCAAGCAATCAAAAGTCAAAGTCGCTCTTGGCCTCTGCCGGGGCCAAGTTGGTTACTGTGCGCAATCGGCGGAAAACTTGAATTAGCTTTAGGTGGACCGGCTATCTACGGTGAACAAAAAGTCGTGCGCGCAAAAATAGGGGGACGTATCGTTCCATCTGCGCTTCACCTTTCTCAAATACATAGCTTACTTGCTTGGCGACTTATTGCTTGGATCGTTCTCGAAAGCCTTCTACTTGTCGCTATTCATAAAGGAATATAAATGCGTTTTTGGTCACTCGCTTTCACTGCTCTAGTACTCGCCGCTCCCACTCAAGCTGAACAATCCATTAAACGCATTATTAGCCTTGCGCCTCATGCTACTGAACTCGCTTTTGCCGCAGGCTTAGGTGACAAACTTGTCGGTGTGACTGACTACAGTGACTATCCGGAAGCTGCAAAAAGCATTGAAAAAGTAGCGAACTATCAAGGGATAAAATTAGAGCGCATTATGGCGCTCAAACCTGATCTCATCATCGCTTGGCCCAAGGGCAATCCTGCTAAAGAAGTCGCTAAGCTCAAACAGCTCGGTTTCATATTTTTTGATTCACAAGTCAATACGCTCGACGATATTGCCACCAATATTGAAGCTCTCAGTCAATACGCCGATGACCCACAACAAGGAAAGCAAGCAGCTAAAGAGTTTCGCGATCGTCTAGCCAAGTTGAAGTCGCAATATTCACAAGCAACGCCCGTTCGCTACTTCTATCAACTCAGTGAGAAACCAATTATTACTTTGGCTCAAAATAGCTGGCCGAGTGAAGTCTTTCGATTCTGCGGCGGTGAAAACATCTTTGAACACAGTGCTACACCTTACCCTCAAGTGGGTATAGAGCAAGTACTGGTCGCACAACCAGAAGTAATATTTACCTCTGAGCATGCTATTGCAAACGGCAACATGTGGTTGCGCTGGAAAGATGATATTCCGGCAGTACAACTAGGTCATGTCTGGTCGTTAAATTCAGACTGGATTAACCGTTCAACACCAAGAACGCTCAACGCAATTGAAGAAGTGTGTGACTACTTTGACAAAGTAAGAAACGATTAACAGCACGTAAAAAAAGTCTTACAATCCACCACCTTTTTTCGATAACCCTTTTTGGTAGCACATAAAAATTGGATACCTCATTACTTTATTTAATCGATATGTTTGGTACAGCTATCTTCGCCATTTCTGGCGTACTCTTAGCTGGTCGTTTAAAAATGGATCCTTTCGGCGTCACCGTATTAGCAAGTGTTACTGCCATTGGTGGCGGTACTATCCGTGATATGGCGCTAGGCGCTACACCCGTATTCTGGATTAAAGATACCACTTATATTTGGGTGATTATCGTAACGTGCATATTAACGATGGCATTGGTACGCAGACCAAAGCGAATCCCTTGGTGGGTACTACCCGTTTGTGACGCTGTCGGTTTGGCCTTCTTTGTCGGAATCGGTGTTGAAAAAGCGTTGATGTATCAAGATTCAGCAATAATCGCGATTATTATGGGCGTGATCACTGGCTGTGGCGGAGGCATTATCCGCGATGTATTAGCGAGAGAAATTCCAATGGTGTTGCGTAGTGAAGTCTACGCAACAGCCTGTATTGTAGGCGGTGTATTCCATACAACTGCATTAGCAATGGGATATGACAACTCGGTCGCTCTACTTTCAGGTGTTGCGTCTACACTGATCATTCGCCTTGGCGCTATACGCTGGCATCTATCATTGCCTACGTTTGCTTTAACTAAGTAAGTACTTTTAACAAAGTAAGTGTCTTAGTACATTAACTAAATAGATTCAGAAACCACTGCGAATGTTGTTGCCACAACAATTTCGTTGCCATCAACATCGACATTAAAATAACTAAAGGTCGGATCCATTTCTGACCTTTAGTTATCACCACTTTCGCACCTAAGCGAGCCCCGAAAAACTGCCCACATGCCATCACTAAACCGAGTTTCCAGATTGGTAAACCCGCAATCACGAAGAACAGTAACGCCGCAATATTCGAAGTGAAATTTAGGATTTTCGTTCTCGCTGTCGCATCCACCAAAGTAAAGTGACCAAGAACGACAAAACAGACAGTGAAAATAGAGCCCGTGCCCGGACCAAAAAATCCGTCGTAGAAACCTACACAGCTACCGACACTGAAAGCAAATGCCGATTCTGATAGTGGCTTTTTACCTGAGTCTGCTTTGGTTTGTGGGGCAAACAGAAAATAGAGAGAGATACCGACCAACAGCAAAGGTATCAAGCTGGTCAGTAGCGAAGCATCAAACTGCTGAACTAACACGGCCCCAGTTGCTGCGCCGATAAAAGTACACAGAATTGCGAGACGCATCTCCTTAAGATTCACAATTCCACGGCGGACAAAGTACAAACTGGCAGAGAAACTACCAAATGAGCTTTGTAATTTGTTGGTGGCTAGAGCTTGTGTGGGAGGTACGCCTGCGGCTAATAGTGCTGGTAGTGTTAAGAGACCGCCGCCACCAGCCATGGCGTCGATAAATCCTGCTGCACCTGCTACAAAAAACAGGATCGCCAGCATTTCGAATGAAACTTCCATGATTTTCCAAAACTACGACATCGAACGCACAAAGTAACACCAAGTTACTGTTTGAGATAGCGAAATCATGGCGACAAACAATAAAAAAGCCCGCTCAAATGAGCGGGCAATGAGGTTGTCAGATAAACCTTTAGGTTTATCGATTTATTATCTCTTACGCTAAGCTAGCTTTTACTTTCGCGTGTAGCTCTTGTACTGAAGTTACTGTCGCTTTCGCGTCAGCAGTGTGAGACATACAGGTTGCAAACGCTGCGTTTAGCGTTGTTGTGTAGTTCACTTTCTCAGCCAAAGCACCACGACGTAGCAGCTTAGAATCTTCAATCGCTTGACGACCAGATGCAGTGTTCACGATGTAGGTGTATTCATTGTTCTTGATGCGGTCCAGAATGTGTGGACGACCTTCATGAACTTTGTTTACCAAGCGTGGGTTGATACCTGCTTCGCCTAGAATCACAGCAGTACCGTGAGTTGCATCTAGTTGGTAGCCAAGTTTCACTAGCTTAGAAGCTAGGTCTACAACACGCTCTTTATCACCTTCACGAACTGAAAGTAGTGCACGACCACCTTCTGGGTAAACAGAACCACAGCCAAGCTCAGCTTTCGCATAGGCTTCAGCGAACGTTGCACCAACACCCATAACCTCACCAGTAGAGCGCATTTCTGGGCCTAATAGTGGGTCAACACCAGGGAACTTGTTGAACGGTAGTACCACTTCTTTCACTGAGTAGTAAGGAGGAATGATCTCTTTAGTGAAGCCTTGTTGCTCCAGAGATTGACCTGCCATTACACGTGCAGCGATTTTCGCTAGTGGTGCACCAGTCGCTTTAGATACGAACGGTACTGTACGTGCAGCACGTGGGTTTACTTCAATGAGGTAAACTTCGTTATCTTTAACAGCAAACTGTGTATTCATTAGACCGCGTACACCAAGTTCGAAAGCCAGTTTCTCTACTTGTTCACGCATCTTGTCCTGAATTTCTTGGCTTAGCGTGTATGCTGGAAGTGAACATGCTGAGTCACCTGAGTGAACACCTGCTTGTTCGATATGTTCCATGATACCGCCGATAACCACACGCTCACCGTCACAAATAGCATCAACATCCACTTCAGTTGCATCGTCTAGGAAACGGTCTAGCAGAACTGGAGACTCGTTTGATACGCTTACAGCTTCGTTGAAGTAACGACGTAGATCTTGTTCGTCGTATACGATTTCCATCGCACGACCACCAAGTACATACGAAGGACGTACAACTAGCGGGAAACCGATCTCTTTCGATTTTTCAATCGCTTGTTCCATTGTCGTTACTGTTGCGTTTTGAGGCTGTAGTAGGCCTAAACGCTCAACAGCAGCTTGGAAACGCTCACGGTCTTCTGCACGGTCGATTGCATCTGGGCTAGTACCGATAATTGGCACGCCAGCCGCTTCTAAAGCACGAGCCAGTTTCAGTGGCGTTTGACCACCGTACTGAACGATAACGCCTTTTGGCTTTTCAACACGTACGATTGCTAGTACATCTTCCAGTGTTACTGGTTCGAAATACAGACGGTCTGAGGTGTCGTAGTCTGTTGAAACTGTCTCAGGGTTACAGTTAACCATGATAGTTTCGTAGCCATCTTCGCGTAGTGCTAGAGATGCGTGTACACAACAGTAGTCAAATTCAATACCTTGACCGATACGGTTTGGACCGCCGCCAAGAACCATGATCTTGTCTTTATCTGTTGGGTTCGCTTCACACTCGTCATCGTAAGATGAGTACATGTAAGCAGTGTCTGAAGCAAATTCAGCCGCACAAGTATCTACACGCTTGTACACTGGGTGGATATCGTATTGGTCACGTAGACGACGAATTTCGCTTTCAGCAACACCGAGTAGCTTAGACAGACGTGCATCAGAGAAGCCTTTGCGCTTCATCTTCTTCAGTACATCTTGAGTCAGGCCAGCAAAACCGCCCGCTTTCACTTCAGCTTCCAGTTTCACTAGCTCTTCAATTTGAACTAGGAACCAACGATCAACGTTTGTCAGGTTGAATACGCCATCCACAGACATACCTGCACGGAATGCATCCGCGATGTACCAAATACGCTCTGCGCCAGCTTCTTTCAATTCGTAACGAATCTTCGTTAATGCATCTGGTGCATCTAGGTCAACCATCTCATCAAGACCGTTCGCGCCAACTTCAAGGCCACGAAGTGCTTTTTGTAGAGATTCTTGTTGGTTACGACCAATCGCCATAACTTCACCAACAGACTTCATCTGAGTCGTCAGGCGGTTATTAGCACCAGCAAATTTCTCGAAGTTAAAACGAGGAATCTTAGTCACAACGTAGTCAATGGTTGGTTCGAATGATGCTGGAGTTGCACCACCAGTGATGTCGTTCATTAGCTCATCTAGAGTGAAGCCAACTGCCAGTTTCGCTGCGATTTTCGCAATTGGGAAACCTGTTGCTTTAGAAGCAAGAGCAGAAGAACGAGATACACGTGGGTTCATCTCGATGATAACCATACGGCCATCTTTCGGGTTGATACCAAACTGTACGTTTGAACCACCAGTCTCTACACCGATTTCACGCAGTACCGCTAGAGAAGCGTTACGCATGATTTGGTACTCTTTGTCAGTCAGAGTCTGAGCTGGAGCAACAGTGATTGAGTCACCGGTGTGGATACCCATTGGGTCGAAGTTTTCAATCGCACAAACGATGATACAGTTGTCGTTCTTATCACGAACAACTTCCATCTCGTACTCTTTCCAACCGATTAGAGATTCATCGATAAGCAGTTCGTTGGTTGGAGATAGATCCAGACCACGAGTACAGATTTCTTCGAATTCTTCTTTGTTATAAGCGATACCACCACCAGTACCACCCATAGTAAATGACGGACGGATGATACATGGGAAACCCACCATATCTAGAACACGGTAAGCTTCTTCCATTGTTTTTGCAGTATCAGCGCGCGGACATTCAAGACCGATAGACTTCATTGCTTTATCAAAGCGAGAACGGTCTTCTGCTTTGTCGATTGCGTCAGCAGTCGCACCAATCATCTCTACGCCGAACTCTTTTAGTACACCGTTAGCTTCTAGAGCTAGTGCACAGTTCAGTGCCGTTTGACCACCCATTGTTGGAAGAATCGCATCTGGGCGTTCTTTCTCGATGATCTTACGTACAACTTCCCAGTGAATTGGCTCTATGTATGTTGCATCTGCCATTTCTGGGTCAGTCATGATTGTTGCTGGGTTTGAGTTCACAAGGATAACTCGGTAACCCTCTTCACGTAGCGCTTTACACGCTTGAGCACCAGAGTAGTCAAACTCACAAGCCTGACCGATAACAATTGGACCTGCACCTAAAATAAGAATGCTCTGAATGTCAGTACGTTTTGGCATTATCTACTACTCCAAATTAAGCGCGGTGTTGTTTAATCAATTCAATGAAGTGGTCAAATAGCGGTGCAGCATCGTGCGGACCAGGGCTTGCTTCAGGGTGACCTTGGAAGCTGAAAGCTGGCTTGTCCGTACGGTGAATACCTTGTAGAGAACCATCAAATAGTGATTTGTGCGTTGCACGTAGGTTCTCTGGTAGTGTTGCTTCATCCGCAGCAAAACCGTGGTTTTGAGAAGTAATCATTACGACACCACGATCAAGATCTTTAACCGGGTGGTTCGCACCGTGGTGACCAAACTTCATTTTTACAGTCTGAGCACCAGAAGCTAGTGCAAGGATTTGGTGACCTAAACAGATACCAAACACAGGTAGACTTTTCTCAAGGAAAGTTTTTGTCGCTTCGATTGCGTAAGTACAAGGTGCTGGGTCACCAGGGCCATTCGATAGGAACACGCCATCTGGATTCATCGCTAGTACTTCTTCAGCAGAAGTTTCTGCAGGAACGACTGTTAAACGACAACCGCGGTCAACCAACATACGTAGAATGTTACGTTTCGCACCAAAATCGTAAGCCACTACGTGGTACGGTAGCTCACTATCATTTTTCGGTTCAGGTAGACCACCTTCCAGTGTCCATGAACCTTGTTTCCATTCGTACGCTTCTTTGGTCGTTACTACTTTCGCTAAATCCATACCTTTAAGGCCTGGGAATTCTTTAGCTTTTACCAACGCTAATGCTTCATCTAGGTTATCGCCCGCCATGATGCAACCGTTCTGTGCGCCTTTCTCACGTAAAATACGCGTAAGTTTACGCGTATCGATATCAGCAATACCGACGATATTTTGTGATTTAAGGTAATCAGAAAGAGATTGTTCACTACGGAAGTTAGAAGCGATAAGAGGAAGATCGCGGATCACAAGGCCTTGTGCATGAATTGAAGAAGATTCTTCGTCTTCGGTATTGGTACCGGTATTGCCAATGTGAGGGTAAGTCAGTGTAACGATTTGTTGAGAATAGGAAGGATCAGTGAGGATTTCTTGGTACCCCGTCATCGAGGTATTAAAAACAACTTCACCAACGGATGAACCATCTGCCCCAATGGACACTCCGCGGAACACTGTCCCATCTTCTAGGACTAACAGTGCTGATTTACTCAAGACAACCTCCAGAATAAAAATGCATAAAATATAAATTAAATTGCAAATTTGCCTTCCTGTTAGCGTGAAAATCATGCTCTAGGGTAATTTTGACAAATTGGCGGTATTTTAGAGATCGCTGTGACCCATGTCAACGTTAGGAGGGAAATTAAATTTAAATTTATTACCTTAGAAGTAAAAAACCGACCTAAACCATCAAAAACTCATGTTTTAAGCATTTAAAAGTAATATTTATGAGGTTTTGATTTTCAAACAGGAAAAAATAGTTTGTTAACAATTGAAATTAGCGCAAAAAAAACAAGCAAACGTTAATCTTATTTTTTAATTGTAAAAAATGAAGGTAAAACGGAGTAATTAACCTCAACAAGACAAAATTGCTTAAAAAGTTGACGGATAACTCGATTTATAGGAAAGATAAAATGAATAGGAAATGTTAGTAAATTTCTTATGCGCCAGGTAAACCTGACGCATAATTATGTAATTAGAGTTCGTTCAAACCTAGCACATCAGTCATGCTGTAGAAGCCAGCTGATTTTTGATTCAACCAAACAGCAGCACGAATAGCACCGTTGGCAAATGTCATGCGATCAGTTGCTTTGTGAGTAATCTCTACGCGTTCACCAATATCTGCAAACATAGCAGTATGCTCACCAACGATGTCACCTGCGCGAATGGTCGCAAATCCAATTTCGTTACGAGTACGTTCACCTGTGATACCTTCACGAGCATAAACTGCAACATCACTAAGCTTATTACCCATAGCGCCAGCAATCGCTTCACCCATACCAATAGCAGTTCCCGATGGTGCATCAACTTTATGACGGTGGTGCGCTTCAACGATCTCGATATCGCAGTAATCCCCCATCACTTTTGCTGCTTTCTCTAATAATTTGAATACTAGATTCACACCAACGCTGTAGTTCGGCGCCATAACAATAGGGATAACTTTTGCTGCTTCATTGATAAGTTGACGCTCTTCATCGGTAAAACCCGTCGTACCAATGACTAACTTTTTGCCGTATTTCTTACACAGTTCAATATTCGCTAGAGTGCTCGCTGGGGCCGTAAAGTCGACGATGACGTCAAAGTTTTCTACTGCCAATTCCAAGTTATCTACTAAAGCGACGTCAAATCGACCAACACCACACAACTCACCGATATCAACTCCCACTAGCGAAGACTCAGGGCGTTCAGATCCTGCCCCTACTGTTGATTCAGAATTGTGATGTGCTGCTTTGACTAGATTGCGGCCCATACGTCCAGCTGCGCCTGCAATTGCAATTCTTACCATTGCAAAATTCTCCATTTACTCGTTGCTATCCTACGATTTACGCTTTTTAAACTACCAACTATCGAAGTTGATAGCCAGCACTTACGAAAACTCTTTAATCACTCGCTCGAGGATTGGAACGTTCGCTTCTGGAAACTGGTAGTTAGCAAGATCTGCAATGTCTACCCAGAGTCCGTCCTGACCTTCTTTACCATAAGGTTGATTGTTAAATCCACTGATGACAATGAAATCGAACTTGAGTGATTTCTCTGGATAGTCATATTCCAGATGTTCGAATAGGTGCTGCTCAGTCACTTCAATACCAATTTCTTCTTCTAGTTCTCGAGCCATTGCTTGGGAAACAGATTCGCCTTCTTCTACTTTGCCACCCGGAAACTCCCAGAAACCACCTTTGTGCAAATTGTCAGGACGCTTAGTGATGAAGATTTGAGATTTGCTCAGGTTAAATATAATTCCAGCAACGATATGTATTCGTTTCATCTGTCTTCCCTTGTATTTCTTTACTCAAAAAAAGAGCCGCCTAAGCGACTCTTTTCTATTGGTTTTTATTAAGCGATTTTACCGTGGCACTGTTTGTACTTCTTACCTGAACCACATGGGCAAGGCTCATTACGGCCAACTTTACGTTCTGCTGTTGCATCACCGTCGCTAGTTTCACTGCCTTCATGCTGAGCTTGGCTCATACGTGCAGCTTGTTCAGCTTGAGCACGACGCTGCGCTTCCATACGCTCAACTTCTTCTTGCTGTTGAACTCGTACTTTAGAAAGAATAGCGATAACGTCTGATTTCAATGACTCAAGAAGCTCTTCAAACAATTCAAACGATTCACGCTTGTACTCTTGTTTAGGGTTCTTCTGAGCATAGCCACGTAGGTGAATACCTTGACGCAGGTGGTCCATCGCCGCTAAGTGTTCTTTCCATAGCGTATCCAGAGTCTGTAGCATTACAGATTTCTCAAAGTTACGCATGACTTGAGCGCCAACCACTTCTTCTTTGTGTTTGTATACCGCTACTGAATTTTCAAGAATACGTTCACGAAGTGCTTCTTCGTAAAGCTTCTCGTCTTCATCAAGCCAAGATTGAATTGGTAGTTCAAGATCGAAATCGTGCTTCAAGCGATCTTGCAAACCTGCAATATCCCACATATCGTCAAGTGATTGTGGTGGAATGTATTGGTCGATCACCGCTGTCATAACATCAGCACGGTTTTGTTCGATCATGTCACTGATATCGTCAGTGCTCATGAGTTCATCACGAAGCTCATAAACTACGCGACGTTGATCGTTGGCTACATCATCGTATTCAAGAAGCTGTTTACGGATGTCAAAGTTACGACCTTCAACTTTACGTTGAGCTTTTTCGATTGAACGAGAAAGCATTTTAGATTCGATCGCTTCGCCTTCTTCCATACCGCTTTGGATTAAGCTTGCCATACGGTCAGAAGTGAAAATGCGCAATAGCGTATCTTCCATTGAAAGGTAGAAACGAGAAGAACCCGCATCACCTTGACGACCAGAACGACCACGCAGCTGGTTATCGATACGACGTGATTCATGACGTTCAGTACCAATAATGTGCAAACCGCCAGCTTCTAGAACTTGATCGTGAACTTTACGCCATTCCGCTTTAATCGCATTAATTTGATCTTGAGTTGGGTTATCTAATGACTCAACTTGCATCTGCCAGCTACCACCAAGCACGATATCCGTACCACGACCAGCCATGTTAGTTGCGATAGTTACTGCGCCCGGTTTACCAGCTTCAGCAACGATTTCCGCTTCCTTTTCATGGAACTTCGCGTTTAGTACGCTGTGTTTGATTTTCGCTTTCTTCAATGCGTTAGAAAGAAGTTCAGATTTTTCAATCGACACAGTACCAACCAATACTGGCTGACCTTTCTCAACACATTTCTTAATATCTTCGATAATAGCCGCAAATTTTTCAGCTTCGGTACGGTACACCATATCTGGCATATCGTTACGAATCATTGGTTTGTTAGTTGGAATAACTACCGTTTCCAAACCATAAATTTGTTGGAATTCGAACGCTTCAGTATCCGCTGTACCTGTCATACCTGACAGTTTTTCGTATAAACGGAAGTAATTCTGGAAGGTAATCGACGCCAGAGTTTGGTTTTCGTTCTGGATCTTAACGCCTTCTTTCGCTTCAACAGCTTGGTGCAAACCGTCTGACCAACGACGACCTGGCATAGTACGGCCAGTATGTTCATCAACGATGACCACTTCGCCGTCTTCAGTCACGATATAGTCTACGTTCTTCTCAAATAGAACGTGTGCACGTAGTGCTGCGTTCACATGGTGAAGCAAACTGATGTTTGCAGGCGAGTAAAGTGTATCACCCTCTTGCATTAAACCGTTTTTGACCAATATCTCTTCGACAAACTCTTGACCAGTTTCCGTTAGATATACTTGCTTAGATTTCTCATCAACAGTGTAGTGGCCGTCACCGCGATACTCTTCAGAGTCTTCTTTATCCTGACGCTGTAGAGATGGGATTAACACGTTAATACGAGTGTATAGCTCTGAGCTATCTTCTGCAGGGCCAGAAATGATTAACGGAGTACGAGCTTCATCGATAAGAATTGAGTCCACTTCATCGACAACAGCGAAGAAACGTTCACGTTGAACGCGGTCTTCAGGGCGGAAAGCCATATTGTCACGAAGGTAATCGAAACCAAACTCGTTGTTAGTTCCGTAAAGAATATCGGCTTGATAAGCTTCTTTCTTGGCTGGTGGCGACATGTTTGGAACGTTAACGCCAACGGTCAGGCCAAGGAATTCGAATAATGGGCGGTTTGTTTCTGCGTCTCGCTTAGCGAGGTAGTCGTTCACTGTTACAATGTGAACGCCTTTGCTTGGTAGAGCATTTAGATAAGCAGGAAGTGTCGCTGTAAGAGTTTTACCTTCACCAGTGCGCATCTCTGCGATACGGCCGCCGTTAAGCACCATACCACCGATTAATTGAACGTCGAAATGACGCATACCGAAGACACGTTTAGAAGCTTCACGAACGGTAGCAAATGCTTCTGGTAGTAGTTGGTCTAGATTTTCGCCTTGCTCAAGACGTTGACGGAATTCTACCGTTTTAGCCTTTAGCTCTTCGTCGGACAGAGCTTCAAACGCAGGCTCATAATTATTAATTTCTTTTACAATTTTTCTTAGACGGCGAAGTGTTCTGTCATTACGACTGCCGACTACTTTTGTCAGTAGCTTAGTTATCATTTCTTGTGAATCTCTCTTTGCTTAGATCGTCCGCGATCTCTTAATGCCTTCAGTCTCTACCTGTTTTCAACTAAGGATACTGAGATAAATCATGTATCTTTTGATATTGTGATGATGACGTTTATTTTCAAGACACTAAATTTATTAAGTGGCGCATAGTTTAAGTAATTTTTCGTTCAACAACCAATAACATTAGTGGTTGATGGCTCTTAGCTTTGTATTTTGTGCACTAAGCCTAATGTTTTAAGGTATTTGAAACCTAATAATCTCTAATTAATCGCTCGTTTCAGTCAACAATAAATCGTTATAGAATGTCGCTGAGCTTTATAAAAGGAGTGCGGAATGCGAGATCATCGCCCCACAACGACAGATGAATTGATTGAGTCATCTCGGCTAAGTAAGTTACAACAGCACGCAAAAGAGATCATCCAGATCAACCTAATATTGCAAACACACCTGCCCAAAGGGATTGAGCCGCATATTAGAGCGGCAAATATTCGCGGTGGACATTTAGTATTGGAAGCGGCAAGTGCATCGATCAAGATGAAGGTAGATTATGATCGACTCAATATTCTCAACCAATTAAGAAACCAAGGTTTTGGTAAGTTGATCAGCATTGAAATTAAGATCAACCCAGCGATTTATCGCACCAAAACAGGTTCAACAGAGGATCAAAAAGAGGCAATTCCTCGCCCCCCTCTTTCGGAAAATGCCGCATCATCCCTACTGATGATCGCTCAGAATGCCAATCCTAAGGTAAAACAACGCTTAGAAAACATCGCTAAGCTAGCAAAGAAATAGTATTTCGAAAGTTACACTAACTTTCTCTTTCGACAGATATAAAAAAAGCCAGACTTAGTCTGGCTTTTTAGAATCTTCAAATTGTCTTACGCTAGAACCATGTTTGGGTCTGCAAACGCTACTGGTGAACCCACTTCCTCTTCGAAAGTCGCCCATTCCCAAGCTTCTTGATCCGCCAATACTTTACGAAGTAGTTGGTTATTCAGACCATGACCTGATTTGTAAGCACTAAACTCACCAACAATTGCGTGACCACACATGTATAAGTCACCAATTGCATCAAGTACCTTGTGAGTAACGAATTCGTTAGCGAAACGTAGACCTTCTTCGTTAAGGATACGGTAATCATCCAAAACGATAGCACAGTCAAAGCTACCACCTAAACATAGGTTTTGTGATTGCAAGTATTCGATATCACGCATGAAACCAAAAGTACGAGCTCGTGAAATCTCTTTGATAAAACCTTGAGTTGAAAAATCAAACACTAAGCGTTGATCGTCACCATCGATTGCAGGGTGATCAAACTCAATTTGGAAATCCATTTTGAAGCCATTGTGTGGACGCATTTCTGCCCACTTATCACCATCTTCAAAACGAACAGGTTTCTTAATACGGATGAATCGCTTAGCTGCATTTTGTGTTTCGATACCCGCTTGTTGTAGTAGGTATACGAATGGGCTTGCGCTGCCATCCATAATTGGAATTTCAGGTGCATCCACTTCGATAATAACGTTATCAATACCCATACCAGCCAGAGCCGCACTTAAGTGCTCTACAGTAGAGATACGAACGCCTTCATCGTTAACCAATGCTGTACAAAGCATTGTGTCACGTACAGCTTCTGGGTCAGCTGGAAAATCAACTGGTGGATTTACGTCTGTACGACGGTAAATAATACCTGTGTTTGCAGCGGCTGGGCGAAGAGTAAGTGTGACTTTACGACCAGAGTGGAGACCCACACCAGTAGTTTTCACTATCTCTTTCAGAGTACGTTGTCTGATCATCTGCTTGCCTCTAAATCAATGCCACAAAGCTCGGTCGGTAACTTTACCGACCGACATATTACCAAAATTTTGAACACTGTCAAATTGTGGCGGTATTTTAATCAGCCTGACGACGTAAAAATGCAGGTATATCCAAGTATCCGCTCTCTTTTTCTGGCTTAGGTGCAACATTTTGCCCTTGGCCCGAAGAAGAGATATTTGACGTCGGTGAAGGCTGTACTTTTACTTCTGTCTTTTCATGCAAAGGCTGTGCCGGCTTTTCTTCCACTTTAGCTGCAACAGCAACTTGTGGTTGAACGACTGGTGCAACTTTCGCTTTACCGCCTGCTACTAGAGTAATGTCTGGCTTTCTTTCGTTGCCAATACCCGTTGCAACAACCGTTACGCGAATTTCATCAGCCATATCTGGATCTAGTGATGTACCGATAACAACAGTTGCATTGTCAGAAGCAAACGCTTTAACAGTGTTACCAACCGTTTCGAACTCATCTAGTCTCATATCCAGACCAGCGGTGATGTTAACCAATACGCCACGAGCGCCTGCAAGATCAATATCTTCAAGTAGAGGACTTGAAATTGCCATTTCAGCAGCTTCTTCTGCGCGGTCTTCACCTTTAGCAATACCACTACCCATCATCGCGTGCCCCATCTCAGACATAACTGTACGTACGTCTGCGAAGTCCACGTTAATCATACCTGGGCGAGTGATTAGCTCTGCAATCCCTTGTACTGCATTTTTAAGTACGTCATTCGCGCTAGCAAAGGCTTCAAGTAAAGTGATACCACGACCCAGTACTTTCAACAGTTTTTCGTTTGGAATAGTAATTAAAGAGTCCACGTGTTTAGACAGCTCTTCAATTCCCTGTTCAGCAAACGCAAGACGTTTTTTACCTTCAAAGCTAAATGGTTTAGTCACTACAGCAACCGTTAAGATGCCCAGTTCTTTTGCCACTTCAGCAATGACAGGAGCAGCACCAGTACCGGTACCGCCGCCCATACCAGCTGCGATAAACACCATATCGGCGCCAGCTAGTAATTCTTTAATTCTATCTCGGCTTTCTAGAGCTGCATCACGTCCCACTTGAGGGTTAGCACCCGCCCCCAAACCTTTAGTGATATCACCACCGATTTGAATGACGCTGCTTACGCTGGTTTTGCGAAGTGCTTGTGCATCCGTGTTGATACTGATGAATTCCACGCCTTCAATGGACTCACGCACCATATGTTCAACAGCGTTACCGCCGCCGCCACCAACTCCAACAACTTTAATTACCGCGTCGTCAGACATTTCCATCATCGGTTCAAACATGTGTTATCTCCGTTTTTCCTGCAACTCAGGTTAAAACTCTTTTTGTATCCAATTACGCAAACGACTAATTACACTAGACACTGACTGGCGCTTAGGCTCTTGAAACTCAATGTCGTCATTAATTTGACTGTCTTTGGCGTAATGAAGTAAACCAACTGCCGTAGAATGATACGGCTCTTTAACGTAATCAGTAAGCCCACTCACTTCGAGAGGCTTACCTACCCTAACTTGATTGCGGAATACGCGTTCAGCACATTCCACTAAGCCTTCTATTTGCGAAGCACCACCAGTTAAAACTACACCTGCAGCTAAATGATGTTTAATGCCTTCTTTTCGCAAGTTCTCTTGGACAGTATCTATGGTCTGGTTAACTAAGCCCATTAACTCAGTGTAGCGAGGCTCAATCACTTCCGACAAGGTTTGACGTTGTAAACTTCGTGATGGTCTACCGCCAACACTAGGTACGTTTACTGTGTCATCCTTACTAACCAACTCACTTAACGCGCAACCGTACTTAACTTTTATTTCTTCAGCGTCGTTTACAGGTGTACCAAAAGCAAACGCTATATCGCTTGTTACTGCATTGCCCGCATATGAGAATACTTCTGTATGTCTTAAAGCACCACCAGTCCAAATAGCGATATCCATCGTACCTGCACCAATGTCAATAACACATACACCAAGCTCTCGCTCATCTTCAGTAATAACAGCATTACTTGCCGCCAATCCTGAATACACTAACTGCTCAACTTTCAAACCGCAACGTTCAACAGCTTTAATAATATTTCTCGCCATATCGCTATGGCAGGTAATCAAGTGCACGCTAACTTCCATGCGCACTCCAGATAATCCTAGCGGATTTTTTATACCTTCTTGATAATCAATCGTAAATTCTTGAGGAATAACATGCAAAATACGTTGTTCCTCACTTATTTTGATCGACTTCGCGGTATGAATAGCACGATCCATATCTTCTTGGGAAACTTCCCCTTCAGAAATAGTGCCCATACCTTTTTCAATTCTGCTCGTAATGTGTCGACCAGAAATCGACAAGAATACATTACTAATTTGGCATTCCGCCATTAATTCAGCCTGATCTACTGCACGCTGAACTGATTTAACCACCGATTCCAGATCGTTTACGCCGCCCTTATCCATTCCTCTGGATGGGCTTGTACCTGCGCCAATAATATTAATTTGACCATCAGGAAGTAGTTCACCAACTAAAGCTGAAACGGTGGCAGTACCTATATCGAGACCAACAATTAATTTGTCATCAGCTGTTTTACTCATCTGTGCTCTCTTGCGCTAATTCTTGATCAGGAAACCAACCAACGGCCGCTCCGGTATCGTATCTGAGATCGATATAACTTACTCGTTCAGCATCATTACCTAGCTGCTTATAGAGTAAAAAGAAACGATTTATTCGCTCTTCTAAAGACTCTTTTCCTAATTCTAAGCGAATTCCGTTATCTAAAATAATTTGCCAAGCTCGACGCTCATTTAATACCAGAGAGGATATATTTAAGCCTATCTGCTGAAATTTAGGGCTGTATTCTTTCCAGATATTTAAAACTTCAGGTGCACTGCCATCTGGACCATATAGTTTTACGTGCTCTTCATTAACCTGAGCAATATCGCCATTAAAGACAATACCTTTATCATCGAGCAACGAATTACCATTCCAAATAGCTTTAACCTGATATTCGGTTAAAAATACTTTTATTGTATCTGGCCATTGTTTGCGGATTGAAGCATGAGATACCCAAGGTATTGACTGAGCGCTAGATTGCAGCTCATTAATATCCTGCGACATGAATGTGCCAATATGATCGAGCTGACCAAATGCACGTTGAACATCAAACGCGGATACGTATTGTAAGTCACCTTGCAAAACTATCTTCGAGAGCGGAAGTCTCTGTTCATCCCACATCCAACTGATCGTTGAATACAGCAAAAAGCCAACCAACAACATCACCAAAAGTAAAAAGCTACCACCTGCGATATGCTCTCGAACTAATGGTGAACGGGACATAATACGACCTTGAGAAAATGTACTATTTATCAAAGTTCGTTGTTCCTGTTGACGACTGGCAATTTAATTCCCTATTTCAATGTACAATAGAGGCAAAAGCAATAACTTTAACCTAAGGATTATACTGAGGACACTAAAAGTATCAAACACTCAAATAAATAAAACTGGTAGGAGTACCACCGAAATCACGAATGATACACCTATAAGCAACAAATTTAATATTTCTGCATCTTTTCAATATTCAATTGTAAAGATTGTAAGTGCTTGGCTACTTTGCCCACATCCCCTGCACCTTGAGTCAGAACTAGGTCACCATCTTGTAATACATTCGCTAGTACTGCTGGCAATGTTTTGTTGTCTGAAACAAAGATAGGATCAACTTTTCCTCGGCTACGAATAGTGCGGCAAAGAGAGCGTCCGTCCGCGCCAGCAATAGGTTTTTCACCTGCTGAATAAACATCCAACATAATCAATACGTCGACCTGCTCCAGCACATTAGCAAAATCATCATAAAGGTCGCGAGTACGTGTATAGCGGTGTGGTTGGAAAACCATAACCAAACGCTTGTCAGCCCAACCACTACGAGCCGCTTTAATGGTTACATCCACCTCTGTTGGGTGATGACCATAATCATCTACCAACATAGCCATACCATTACCTGTTTCGAACTCACCGAGGTGGTCAAACCGACGACCTGTACCTTGAGTACTGATCAACGCTTTCAAAATTGCTTCATCGCTGATGTCATCTTCTGTTGCAACGGCAATCGCTGCTGAAGCATTTAGTGCATTGTGGCGACCTGGAATATTTAGAGTGATATCCAAGTTTTCTTTACCTTGGCGAACAACGGTGAACTTCCCTTGTTGCCCCTGCTGACGGTAGTTTTCAATACGAACATCAGCATCATCAGAGAAACCATAAGTGATTACTTGACGGCTAATACGTGGAATCAACTCACGAACCACTGGATCATCAATGCAAACAATTGCTTGACCATAAAATGGCAAGTTGTGCATAAAATCGACAAATGTTTGTTTCAACGTTTCGAAGTCACCGCCATAGGTATCCATATGGTCCGCTTCAATGTTGGTTACAATCGTTGCCATTGGTTGCAAATGTAAGAATGAAGCATCGCTTTCATCAGCTTCTGCAATCAATACGCGGCTAGAACCTAAGCGTGCGTTAGTACCTGCACTTTTAACCAAACCACCATTAACAAATGTTGGATCCATCCCAGCTTCAGAATAGATTTGTGTCACTAACGCCGTAGTCGTTGTTTTGCCGTGCGTGCCTGCCACAGCAATACCGTGACGGAAACGCATCAGCTCAGCCAACATTTCAGCGCGACGAACAATGGGTATACGCTTTTCGCGAGCGGCTTGAATTTCAGGGTTTTGTTCGTTGATCGCCGTTGATACGACCACAACACTCGCTTGATCAATATTCGACTCTTGATGACCGATAAATACCGTTGCTCCGATACTTTCTAGACGCTCAGTTACCGCATTCGCAGAAATATCAGAACCTGTTATTTGATAACCTTCATTTAGCAAAACCTCGGCTATGCCACTCATACCTGCACCACCGATACCGATAAAGTGAATGCATTTAACTCGGCGCATTTCAGGCACCATTGCTCGGATTTGAGCTAAGTCTTGAGTATGTTTGATCTTCATGAATAGGTTCTCATTTCTCAGTAATAGCGATAATGGCGTCAGCAACCACTTGGTCTGCATCTAATTTAGCTGCTTGACGGGCTTTATTGGCCATATCTAATAATTGGGTACGTTCGAGCTCTGCTATAGTTTGTGTCAGCTTTTCAACCGTCAATTGCGGTTGTTCTATCATTTTTGCCGCACCACACTCGACTAAATGATCTGCATTCAATGCTTGCTGTCTATCTTTGTGCATGAACGGAATAAAAATAGCTGCAACACCAGCAGCTGAGACTTCAGAAACCGTTAACGCTCCAGAGCGGCAAACTAACAAATCTGCCCATGCGTATGCTTGCGCTACATCATCTATAAATTCAGTTACTTGGTAGTTTTTGGCACCTGATGCTTGGTAGGCTTGTTCTACTTCCGGCTGATTATCTTTACCAGCCTGATGACGAACTTCGTAGCCTTCGCCTAATTGTGCCATGACATCAGGCAGAGTTTGGTTAAGGATTCTTGCACCTTGGCTTCCACCCATGACAAGCACACGAATAGCCCCATTTCTCTCAGCAAGACGTTGATTTGGCTCTGACAGTTCCACCACATCGGTACGAACAGGGTTTCCAACCACAGGCGCATTCGGAAATGCACCTTTAAAAGCCTGAAACACTCGCGATGCAATTTTCGATAACCACTGATTGGTTAAACCTGCTACCGCATTCTGTTCATGTAAAACAACAGGAATTCCTTGAATCCATGCAGCAACGCCGCCCGGACCACTGACGTATCCACCCATGCCAAGTACTGCATCTGGCTGCCATGCTTTGATATGGCGACGAGCTTGCATAATGGCATTGATGATTTGGAAAGGCGCTTTGATCAGACGAGTGATACCTTGCCCACGTAAGCCTTTTACACGAATGAAATCAATCTCAATACCATGTTTCGGCACTAAGTCTGCTTCCATACGGTCAGCTGTGCCTAACCAACGAATTTCCCATCCTTGCTGCTGAAGCTTTTTAGCTACAGCTAATCCAGGGAAAACATGACCGCCGGTACCACCAGCCATCACCATTAAACGTTTCTTATTCTTCATCAGCCATTTCTTCTAACTGTCGAACTCGCTCTACTCGGCATTCATGATCGATGCGAAGCAAAATAGATACTGCCACAGACATAACAATTAAACTGGAACCACCATAACTTATCAGCGGTAAAGTAAGACCTTTTGTTGGCACCATACCAGCGGCGGCACCAACGTTCACCAGCGTTTGGAACGCAAACCAAATGCTAATTCCCAGAGCAAGATAACCACCAAACTGATGATCATGCTCAAATGCTTTCTTGCCGATAAACGCAGCTTTCAGAACCAGACTAAAAATCAGCGTTAAAATTAGTATGACACCGACAAACCCCAGTTCTTCTCCGACAACTGCAAATACAAAGTCGGTATGCGCTTCAGGTAAATATTCAAGTTTTTGAATCGAGTTACCTAAACCTTGACCAAACCACTCACCACGACCAAACGCCATCAATGATTGAGTTAACTGATAACCACTACCAAAAGGGTCATCCCAAGGATCAAGGAAAGAGGTCACGCGGCGTATACGGTATGGCTCTGCGGCAATAAGACCAACAATCACTAAAATCCCCGCCACCATTAAAGCGAGGAACTGAGATAGCTTTGCGCCTGCAATAAATAGCATGCCAAACAAAGTCACCAGCATCACAACCACAGTACCTAAGTCAGGTTGTAGTAGCAGCAATACGGCTAGCGCCATAAACACCAAAATCGGTTTAATGAAGCCGCCAAAGAAAGTCTCTCGCACTTCGTCTTGCTTACGAACTAAATAGCCTGACATAAAAATAAACAAAGAGAGTTTCGCGACCTCAGCGGGTTGTAAGTTGAACAGTCCTAAAGGGATCCAACGTGAAGCACCATTAACCGATTTGCCGCCAACTAATACCACCACCAGCAACAGGAAAGAGACTGCCAGTAATACCGAGCTGTATTGAGACCAACGCTGCATTGGTATTCGCAATATGACTGACGAAACCATTAACGCCAATAGCAAAAAGACTGCATGACGAAACATAAAATGGAACGGCTGATCTGTGAGTCTTGAACTGATTGGAAACGACGCTGATGTCACCATCACAAGACCAATCAACATTAAACCTAATGCTATCCAGACGAGTTGGCGATCAAACAGAGCCTCTGGTGAAGGAGTTCTTAGCCATTTATGAATAGAATTTATTGGTTTAAATCGTCCCAAAACATTACCTTTCGACTATGCGAATTATTTACACAGAAACTTTATCTGCAAATTGTTTTGCCAGAGCGGCAAACTGCTCACCTCTGTCCATAAAGTTTTTAAACTGATCCATGCTGGCACAAGCAGGAGACAATAACACCATGTCACCGTGTGCAAGCTCATTACTGACGGCTTTTACTAGCTGCTCCATCGTATCAAAACGGCGCGCTGACGGATGAAGAGGCATAAACTGATCGCCATCTTTACCGAAGCAGCAAAGCTTTAGCGGTAATGTTTCGAATACAGGCTTGAGTGAAGAGAAATCTGCACCTTTACCTAAACCACCCACCAGCAGATACAGATTACCTTTCAAAGAAAGTCCCGATAGAGCTGCCAAGGTACTTGCAACGTTGGTTGCTTTGGAATCATTAACCCACTTAACACCATGTTTGTCTTCAACCACCTGACAACGATGCGTCAATCCGGTGTAAGACTTTAGAGCGTTCAACAGAGAAACACTGTATTCAATACCCGCAGCTTTCAGCAGAGCAAGAACCGTTAATACGTTTGCAACGTTATGGCGCCCAACTAGGCTCAGTTCAGTTGAAGGTAGTACTGCTGTATCACCAGCCATTAACCACTCTTGACCTTGGTGCTGTTGAGTGTAGAAATCCGCCGGATTTTCTAAACCAAAGCTGAGCAGCTCGGTACTTTTTGAATCTGGATAGGTTTGGCGGTCATCGGCATTAACAACCAATGTTTCAGTATGCTCAAAAATGCGTAGTTTAGCCTGACGGTAAGATTCCATCCCGTCATAGCGATCCATATGATCTTCAGAAAGATTTAAAAACGCTGCGGCTTTAAGGTTTAGATTCGAAGTCGTTTCAAGCTGAAAACTAGAAAGTTCAAGCACATAAAGATCAGAATCTTCAGAAAGTAAATCGAGTGCTGGTACACCGATATTGCCACCAATAAAGGTTTTTAAACCAGCGGCATTACCCAACACACCCATCAGGTCAGTAACGGTACTTTTGCCGTTTGAGCCTGTAATCGCGACCACTGGTTTTTCAACGTGCCAAGCGAAAAGCTCAATATCACCGACAACAGGAATGTTCGCAGCGATAGCTTGTTGAATTTGTGGTGTTGCCAAGGCAATACCCGGATTTGCCACAATCAAATCAGAAGCTAACAACCAATCCACATTCCAGCCACCGCTATGCAGAGCAACGTCTTGCGGCAGTTGCTCCTTGCTTGGCGGATTATCGCGAGTATCAATCACTTTCACCTCAATTTGAGGATGAAATTTTCTAAGATAATTAACGACAGAGAGCCCGGTAATACCGAGCCCTACGACCACAACATGCTGAATGCCTTGCCAACGGTCCATTTTAAATCCATATCCTTCGGGGATATTCCCCAATCATTATTTCTGTTTAGCTTTAAACTAACGGACTTTAGCTATTAACGTACTTTAAGAGTCGCTAAGCCAATTAAAACCAACACAATTGAGATGATCCAAAAACGCACAATAACGCGCGGCTCTGGCCAGCCTTTAAGTTCATAGTGATGGTGAATTGGTGCCATACGGAAAATACGTTGACCACGCAGTTTGTATGAACCAACCTGCAATATTACAGAGATAGTTTCCATCACGAAAACACCGCCCATGATGACTAACACAAATTCTTGACGAACCAGCACAGCGATAGTACCGAGCGCACCACCAAGAGCAAGTGAACCTACATCGCCCATAAACACTTGTGCTGGATAGGTGTTAAACCATAGGAAGCCTAAACCCGCCCCAACAATCGCAGTACAAACCACCACCAGTTCCGAGGTGTAAGGGATATAAGGAATATGAAGGTAGTTAGCAAAGTTAACGTTACCTGTCGCCCATGCAATCACACCGAAACCAGCTGAAACAAGAACGGTCGGCATGATCGCCAATCCATCTAAGCCATCGGTTAAGTTAACAGCGTTACTGGTACCAACAATCACAAAGTAAGTCAGAACGATATAAAGCATACCAAGCTGCGGCATGATGTCCTTAAAGAAAGGCACCACCAGCTGAGTTGCAGCCGTATCTTTACCATGTGCATAAAGTGCAAAAGCCACAACCAAGGCAATTGTTGATTGCCAGAAGTATTTCCAGCGAGCAATCAAACCGTCAGTATTCTTACGCACCACTTTACGGTAGTCATCAACAAAACCGACTGCGCCATAACCACCAAGAACAGCCAATACAGCCCAGACATAAGGGTTCGACAAATCAGCCCAAAGTAGAACAGTGGCAAAAATAGAAGCCAAAATCATCACACCGCCCATAGTCGGTGTTCCACGCTTACTAAAGTGCGATTCAGGTCCGTCATTACGAACGACTTGACCAATTTGTAGAAGTTGTAAGCGCTTAATTAAGTGAGGTCCCATCCATAACGACAACGCAAGTGCCGTTAAGATGCTCACAATTGCTCGAAACGATAGGTATTCGAACAAACGAAAAAACGAAAAATATGGCTGGAGTAATTCCGCTAGCCAAATAATCATGAGTACTTCTCCTTAAGAGCAGCAGCAATCTTACTCATACCCGCACTATTAGCCCCTTTGACTAACAACACGTGAGAACGATCCTGTTGTTGTGCTAATTCCTGCTCGATAAAACTGATCATCTCTTGATGACTGTCAAAGTGTTTACCATGGCAAACCTCGCTAATTACTTTTGCATCAGCGCCATAGGTCAAAACAAATTCAAAATTGAATGGTGCTGCATGTTCACCGACTTGTTGGTGAAGTGCAAGACTTTCGTTACCCAACTCCGCCATATTGCCTAAAATTAACCAACGGCTGTCAGAAAAACTCGCCAACAAGTCTACCGCAGCCTTCATAGCTGGAACACTCGCATTGTAGCTATCATCAATTAAGGTGATATTTTCAGTCAACGTTTCAACATCAACTCGGCCTTTCACCTTAGGTAGATGAGCCAAACCGTATTGAATTTCGTCTAAAGTCGCGCCCATTTCAATCGCCAGAGCAGATGCTGCTAATGCATTAGAAACGTTATGTTGACCGATGATATTCAAAGCAATGTGGGCTTCACCAATCGGTGTCACCATATTAAATGAAGTTCGTCCCGCTTGATCTAACTGAATGTTGTTAGCGTAGAAATCCGCTTCGCTATTGATGGATGAAAAGGTTTTCACCGTTTTGTCTGCTAGTACCGGTTGCCAGATTTCGCCACCATTACTTTCAAGGTTCACTATCGCCGTACTTGCCGATGATAAGCCTTGATAAATTTCGCCTTTAGCCTGTTTTACGCCATCGATAGAGCCAAAGCCTTCTAAGTGAGCCGCTGCCACATTGTTGACTAAAGCCACATCCGGTTTAACTAGCTCTGTGGTATAGGCAATTTCGCCAATATGGTTAGCACCAAGTTCGATAACAGCAAAGTCATCTTGCTCTGTTGAACGCAGCAGAGTCAGAGGTACACCAATATCGTTGTTGAAGTTTCCAGCGGTAAAAAGAACCTGTCCTTTAGATGACAAGATACTCGCCACCATTTCTTTCACTGTGGTTTTACCGCAACTACCGGTAATCGCCACCGTAGGTGTAGCACACACTTGGTGAACCCAAGAACCGAGTTTCCCCAAAGCCAATTTAGTATTGGAAACAATTAATTGTGGTAAATCGACATCTAGCTCACGTTCAACCAATAGCGCTTTAGCGCCTTTCTCCACAGCTTGCTGTGCAAAATCATGAGCATCAAAACGCTCACCAACTAAAGCCACAAACAGAGCATTCTCAGGCACATTACGAGTGTCTGTGGTAACGGCTTCAATATCGAGATCTTCGCCAACTAAACGCGCACTCAGTACATCACTTAATTGGGATAACGAAGTTTTAATCATAATGCTAACCCTAATAAAGTTTGAGCAGACTCTCTGTCTGAGTAATGGATAGTTTCATTCGCCATGACTTGGTAATCTTCATGACCTTTCCCTGCCAACAAGATAATGTCATCAGTACCAGCATTATCAACCGCAAATTTTGCAGCCAAATAACGGCTGTGCTCAATTTGAGCGGCGTCGGGATGGTCTAATCCAGCTAACATATCCTGCACGATAGCCGCAGGATCTTCACTACGAGGATTGTCATCAGTGAGAATGACGCGATCGGCAAACTTTTCAGCTATCGACGCCATCATTGGGCGTTTGCCTTTATCACGATCACCACCACATCCAACGATTGCCCAAAGCTTACCGCTGCAATGAACTCGAAGAGCCAGCAAAGCTTTCTCCAATGCATCTGGGGTGTGTGCGTAATCCACAACCACTTTGGCTTTATTCGCTACTTGGAACAGCTCCATTCGACCAAGCACTGGTTTTAATTGTGGAGCGGTTTTGATTAGCTCTTGTTTCGCAAAGCCCAGCGATAACATTGCCGCAAAAGCTTGCATGACATTCGAAGCGTTAAACTCGCCGATCAGAGGGACATGCAGCTCTCCGTTACCCCAACTTCCATCAAAACCAAGAGTAATCCCAGTTTCTGCATAAGTAACTTGTGTAGCCCAAAGAGCACGTTCAGTTTTCGGTCTTGTTTTCAGTGAGATGCCAATCGCATGAGACAATTTGACACTCCACTCCAAACCAACTGCATCATCAATATTGATAATCGCATTGCGACATTGATGTTCAGTAAAAAGAGAGAACTTCGCTTTCGCGTACTCTTCCATCGTACCGTGGTAATCCAAATGATCACGGCTCAAGTTCGAAAATACACCGACATCAAAAGTAAGTTTTTTCACTCGCCCTTGCACCAGACCATGAGAAGAAACTTCCAAAGCAGTGAAAGCTGCGCCTTGTTCGGCAAGTTGATGTAACTGAGCTTGAATTTCAATCGCGCTGCCTGTGGTGTTTGCTGCGGGCTCTAGGTTCGCGAGAAAACCATTACCCGTTGTACCCATCACAGCCGCTTTTTCACCGAGTAAATCTATCCATTGAGCAATGAGCTGAGTAATGGTGGTTTTTCCATTAGTACCAGTCACCCCAACTAAACGACTCTGATGAGCGCCGTAAAGATTTCCGGCTAATTCAGACAAATGCAGATCCAGTTTCTCAATGTAAACAACGGGAACATCAGCTTTCCATTCAACGCTACCGTGGGTTTTGATTTGACATGCTTGAGCTAATACCGCATTCGCGCCACGCTCAATAGCCGTATCAATGTATTTTCTGCCGTCCACAGCATGACCAACGATGGCAACGAAAGTATCACCAGCGCGAATTTTTCGACTGTCTAGATCTAAATGGGTTACTGAGATATTGCCCCAAGCTGAATCCGCTTGAAGCCAAGGAGAGATAAGTTCAGATAAAGCCTTACTAGTGTTCATATTGGTTCTCACACTAACTTTCACATTAAGATGTTATTTTTAAACCGTTATTGTTGGAATCGATTTTCATCTGGAACGATGTTCAGGATTTGCAGAGCACCTTTCATGATCTCTGAAAATACAGGACCCGCTACGGCACCACCGTAATAAGAGTCACCTTGCGGCTCATTGACCATCACAACCAGAGAAATTCTGGGGTCACTGACTGGAGCAACACCTGCGGTGTAAGCAAAGTACTCATCACTGTAGCCACCAGCAATCGCTTTACGCGATGTACCTGATTTAGCTGCAATACGATATCCAGGCACAGCAGCTTGAACCGCAGTGCCACCCGGTTGAGTTACCGTTTCCAACATATCCAATACTTGTTTAGCATACTTGGCATCAACCACTCGATGAGCCAAATCTTGTTGGTGGCTGTCGATAATATGAATCGGCTGATAAACACCTAAGTTTCCGAGCGTCGCATAAGCATGTGCCAATTGAATTGGCGTGATTGCAAGGCCATAACCGAAGGCAAGCGTAGCAATTTCGAACTGTGACCAGCGATTACGGCTTGGGAAAATACCGGCTGTTTCACCGACTAGGTTTAAACCTGACATTTCACCCAAGCCAACAGAATTGTACATACCCAGCATGGCTTCGAGTGGCATTTGCAATGCAAGTTTTGCTACACCAACGTTACTCGATTTCTTCAAAATCATCTGAAGATCAGCTTTGCCCACTTTTGATGTATCACGAACGCGGCTACCACCAATCTGCATCACGCCATCACCGGTATCGATAATGGTATTTTTGTCGGCAATACCGTTCGCTAATGCTGCCAAAACCACAAAAGGTTTAACTGTTGAACCCGGCTCAAATGCATCGGTGATAACTCGGTTGCGCATTTTAAAACTTTGCCAGTCACTGCGGTTATTCGGGTTATATGATGGAGCATTAACCATGGCTAGAACGGCACCCGTTTTTACATCTAGCATCACAGCCGAAGCAGATGTTGCTCGGTAATCAGCCATTGCTTGTTTTACCGCACGAAACGCGATCGCTTGCAAACGTTGATCAATCGTCAATTGTAGTGGTTTTCCTTCTTCACTCTCTTCCAGTGAAATGTTTTCCACTACTCGGCCATATCTGTCTTTACGGATAATGCTTTTACCTGACTCACCAGTCAGCCATTTGTCGTAACTACGCTCTGCGCCTTCCAAACCGTGACCATCAATGCCGGTTACACCAATCAGGTGTGCGCTCACTTCACCCGCTGGATAGTAGCGGCGAGACTCAGCTTTAAGTCCAACTCCGTTAAGCTTTAACTCACGAATGTATTTCGCCATCGCAGGGCTTACTTGGCGTTGCAGATAGATAAAACGACGAGTGCTGTTATCAGAGATTTTTTTCAACAATGCATTGCGGTCTAACCCCAGCACATCTGCAAGAGCATGCCAGCGATCTTTCTCCTGCAAACCACCATTTTTAAATATAGCGACAGGATCTGCCCATACTGCTTCTACAGGGACACTTACAGCAATGGCTTCACCGTTTCTATCGGAAATAATGCCACGAGCAGAATGCAGTTCTTTGGCGCGAATGGAACGCATGTCCCCTTCACGAATTAAGTTGTCAGGTTCGATGACTTGGATAAAAGCGACACGACCAATAAGCGTCGCCATGGCGGCAAAAAGAAAGAATACCAGCAGATAAAAGCGCCAGCGGATAAATACGGGAGCTGGAATCGCTTCGTTGGAAGGCTTTGGTTTAGCGGTCGACTTGTTAGATTTAGATTTTGTTTGAACTGGCTTTTTTTTCATTTCAGGTTAACCACAACTTCCTTATCGGAATCTGGACGCTTCATTTCCAGATCTTTCTGAGCCAGTTCCTGAACTCGGCTGTGTTCAGCGAGGGCAGTTTCTTCGAGAATCAAATTTCGCCATTCATTATCCAACCTATCCCTTTCCATAAATGCCTGATCTTTTTCGGAAATAGCTTGGCGAGTGTGGTGGGTGGTAAATACAACCCCCATTGCACTCGCAAAGATCAAGATTAATAGCACTAACGGCACCCGACCTACAGTAAACAGGTCTACGACGATAATTTTGGCAAGGTTAGTTTTAGCTTGAGGCATAAATAAATCAAAGTTTCTCAGCAATTCGCAGAACAGAGCTACGTGAGCGTGGATTCATTTCAACTTCTTCAGACGTAGGCATAATCGCTTTACCGATAGCTTTCAAATTCGCACTACCTAGAGCTTTGATTTGGTCTTGAGTAAGAGGAATACCATGAGGTACTTCTGGACCTTTGCTCTCTTTACGAATAAAGCGTTTCACCATGCGGTCTTCCAAAGAGTGGAAACTGATCACAGACAAGCGACCTTCAGGAGCCAGAATTGAAGCAGCCCCTTTTAATGCTGTATCAATTTCTTCTAATTCACTGTTGATGTAAATACGAAAAGCTTGGAAAGAACGTGTCGCAGGGTGCTTTTTCTCTTTAAAACTTTTTGGCGCCGCTTCAGAGATTAACTTAGCAAGCTGGCTGGTTCGTGTTAGGGGCTCGTTCTCTTCATCTTCACGATAAGCCACTATCGCTTTAGCAATACGGCGAGCGTGTTTGTCTTCACCAAACTCACGAATCACCCAAGTAATGTCATCAAGGTCTGCTTCTAACAACCATTGTGATACAGGGATACCAGATGTTGGATCCATACGCATATCAAGCGGACCATCTTTCATAAAGCTGAAACCGCGCTCAGCGTCATCCAATTGAGGAGACGATACGCCTAAATCGAAAAGCACACCATCCACTTTGCCCACTAAATCATAACGAGCTGCATATTCAGCGATGCCAGAAAAAGGACCATGAACAATAGTAAAACGAGGATCATCAATCTTCTGCGCTTCTGCTATCGCCTGAGGATCACGGTCAATACTGTATAAGCGACCGTTTTCACCTAGCTTGGATAAGATTGTACGGCTGTGACCACCACGACCAAAAGTTCCATCAATATAGATACCATCAGGTTTGATAGCTAAGCCATCAATTGATTCATGAAGAAGTACAGAAATATGTTGGAAAGTATCAGTCATAAGTTTCTCGTTTTGCGGGTCAGCCCGTACATAATCATCCTGTAGTGTACCGAATTCTTACACTACTGCTACCCATAAGCACTGGTAGGGCGTGACATTGCACTAAGTTTAGTGGTTTTGCTGTCGTCTAAGTCAATATAAAGCAAAAAACCCATCATAACGAGGTAGTTATGATGGGTCTGAAATAGGTGGAGTCGACGTATAAGCCGAGTCTCACAGCAATCTATTCATTGCTCATCAGGGCGCGGAGTCTAACACACTTCAGATTTGTTTCTCAATTTGTTACACAGTTAGTAACACAGGTTATCCAACATCCCTCCTTCCAGACGATAAGCGCAGCACCTCAATATTTGCGCTCCACTAGCAATTTCGCAACAGTTCGATTTGGGTATACCTCAATCAAACCAATCTCACAGTTTTGAAAACTCAATAAAATCAATTATCGAACCACCTATAAGAGACTGGTATTATCGAACCAATTAAAACGAACCGAAAAATTTTGAATCATGTTTATTAGAGCTTACCTCCGAGCATCAACTAAAGAACAAGACGCAAACCGAGCAATGGAATTACTGAATCAATTTGTTCAGGACAAAGGCAACGGAAAGAAGATTGCAAAAGCATATGTCGAGAATGCGTCCGGCACAAAAGAAGAGCGACCAAAACTAGAGGAGTTATTAAGCGACTCTCACGAGGGAGACATTCTTCTAATAGAAAAGATGGACAGACTAACGCGCCTCCCATGGAAACAATGGGAAACTTTAGAGCAACGCATTCATGGTAAAGGATTACGTATTGTCGTAATGGATCAAGTGATGACACATCCGGCATTACTTGAAGAACAGGGAGCTATATCACCAATTCAAGAAGCTCTTACAAAATTTATGCTCAACTTAGGCGCGGCTATGGCTCGCGATGACTACGAAACTCGCGAGAGACGCAGAAATCAGGGAATCAACAAAGCTAAGGCAATTGATGAAGAACTTCAACGCAAAGGTGCATCACCAATTAAATACAAAGGAAGACGGGCTGATGATGAGCGTAATAACCATATTCGTTCCTTACTAGAAACGGGGCACTCATATACAAAGATACAAGAAATGCTTAAGTGTTCACGCTCTACGATTGCTCGCGTACGCCATATGATGAACGAAGATGAATAGCCGACTAATAGAGGAAGACAAGAATGTATCAGTTTAACTTCAGCTATAAAGCAAATGATAAACATCTCACAGTAACAGTTACCGATACCAAGTCTAACCAAGCGGTAGAGATTTTAGACTATTGGCATTTAAGCGGCTCTCGTTTCGACTTTAGCCAAAGAAAAGCCGAACATGTAACAACATGGCGTGAAAATGAAGAACCTCTCACCAGATTAGAAAGTTTCTCGGCAGCCGCTCGGCTTGCGTTCGTTCTATCGCTATCGTATGAAGAGCAGCTCAAGTACTCAGTCAGTGAGGTAGAAGAGGACGATGTGTTGTGGTTGTTCGACGACATCAACAAACAGTATTCGATAAGCAGCGGACAGCTAGATCCGCTGAACCCATACATAGATTTTCATTCAGACGCAGCAACCCCTCAATATTGCCACTAATAAAACACCTACTTCATGACATACAGCCGGGCAATGCATTGCATCCCGGCTTTTGATTTCTATAATTCACCGATTTTAGTGAGTTATATTTATCAACGCTTTCAATGATAGTAATCACTAACCATTTGCATTGACAGCATAGGCGAAAGCTGGCAAGTTATGCCTTAAATATCCCCGTTTGTGTATTAATAGAGCCGCTCCGTAATTAGAGTCATGCCACGTCACTTAGAATAGAAACACCACCCAAAAAATATTAAGTCCGGAGCACTCTGAGTTACAGGAGACAATATGTCTAAAAGAATGGCTGACTATCGAGCAGAACTGATAGAAATCATCCTCAATGATGAAGACTTAAACCTAAGCGCTCAAGCCGCTCATGATAACGTGAAACAAATGAGCGACCGCGTTGTGTTTGAGCTTCTTAATATCGAACCTGATGCCGTAGCAATGCAAGCAGCAGAGGGCGAACGCCTAGCAGCTCAAGAAGAGCAAAACCGTATTTCCACCGCTAACCAACACCACGAACGTTTGAGTAAATTATCCGGTGTGGCTCGGCTCGCTGCGATCATGGATATGGAGCAGAACAGCGATTTAAGCAGCCTTTTGCCTACATCAGAACGAGACCGCCTAGATTCTGGCGAGTTGACCGGGTGCAACCGTATAGCTGCAACCCTTAATCAAATGAAAGCGTGAGGTGTATAAACGATGATTCATTCACAGCAACTAAAAGAGATTTTAACTAACGTACGCAACCACATCGAAAGCGGAGACAGCGCGGCAGCACTAACGCACCTTGAAATAGCTGATATGTACGCAGAGCACCATAAATTCAATGACTGGCGAATAACACCTGCAATCCAACACATAGCAAGCAGACTAGGCATCACCGAGCCACAAGCTATAGAAGAAGTTTTATATTATGGCTTTTATGAAGCAGGTCGAATCGTTGCCGGGAGCGGCTTTGATATTCTGAATCAGATGATGAAGCAAAGAAAAGTAGAAACTATTCAGATGATGATGCCCTATTTCGGTGTACGCAAAATGAATGCCCAAGAAGAAAGTGCAGCAATTGACCGTATCAATATCGAAAAACGCAGGGGGTAACATTATGGCAAGTAAACGCTTCAGCTTATCAGGCACTGTTCTTGCCGAAGTTCAAGCACTAGCGAAAGCCGGAGCCATGACAGAAGCAGAATTAGTTACAAGGCTTGTCGAAGTTGGGCTTGGACGTCTCCAACTACGAATCAACCAAAAAGCAATAGACGAAAGAAAAGCTCATGGCTAAACGCATCACTCCTAAGCAAAAAGCAGAGGTGATCGCACTACTAGAAGCCGGGTATAGCAAAAGCGCTGCCGCCCGGCAATCAGGGATATCTCTTTCAACGGTAAAACGAATCTCTAGCGATCCTACAATAAAGCCCGGAAAGAACCATGCTCATATGGTACAAGTAGCTCGGGAATCATTACAGACGGCTTTATCAAGTGATTTCGCTCGACATCAACTAGCGTCATTAGTTGTTGATGATCTCGCAATGGCGGCAAGTCTGCGCGAGAATGTTAGCTCATTACTTGAAGCCGTTGACGGTTTGGAAGTGCGAAACCTCAAAGAAGCCGGAGCAAAGGCTCGAACACTTGCAGCAATTGCAACAGCCAATAAGCTAAACACGGACAACCTACGTCAAGTGATAGCCCTAGCAGCTCCACAAATGACCGTAGAGGAAGACTTGCCAGTGTTGGAAGTGCGCGAAATGCTACCGGAAGAGATTGCAGCCATTAGAGACGAGCAGCAATCAGAGGCTAAAGCTATGGGACTGGTAGAGAGAGACACATAAAGCAGACGAAAAAAAACAGCGCGCCAACGCTGTTTTTCTTATTTGTACCACTGTTAAGAAGTACCTTATGCATGAAAGATTCTAACATTAAAGCCACCGATGGCGCATCTGTTTCGCAGAAAAAAATCCGCTCATCCACTAGTAAAGTGGGGGGTGATATTTCCGAAAAACAGAAATCTGAGACTCTTCGTTTAGCCCTTGCTAGGTCTACGCGAGAGGCAATAGATAAGAAAAACTGCTTAATCGGTAGTAGCACTATAGATCCAACCATCACTAAAAAGGGTATACACCCTAACAGTGAGATTCATTTTAAGAACTGGAAGAAAGCAGACAGATATCAGAAAGGCTTGGTCTACGGTCTGCGGATTTTACTGAATGCCGAAATTTCTAAAAGTGATGATGTAGTTCTGCCCTTCACTGTTCACACGTTGCCAGAGAACAAAGCGTTTTATGATGCAACAGATACAGAACTAGCCAACAACTTTAGAGACCATCTCAAGAAAGGACTACGGACAGAGCTACACATCTCAGAGCCTGAGTTCTTCTTCATTATCACAGGTAAGGGCGACAAACGGCACATACACGGTTGTATGCGCGTCCATTCCTCTCATTATGATGATGAACAGCTAGCAGCAACCAAACAGGTACACTACGTATTAAAACGCGCCTGTGGGCTAACTGACAGGCTACGAGACAACATCGCTAGCCAATA
Source organism: Vibrio sp. HM8-C (assembly GCF_058630515.1). Lineage (NCBI taxonomy): Bacteria > Pseudomonadati > Pseudomonadota > Gammaproteobacteria > Vibrionales > Vibrionaceae > Vibrio > Vibrio sp. HM8-C. The sequence goes on along the minus strand of NZ_JBMMKS010000011.1, from coordinate 81,944 downwards.
CAATTCAAACCGTGGGTTGTATAAGTTTGCGATCGCCTCTCCTAATCCAAACGGTAAGAGCCGATTTGACAAACAAGGAAAAGAACAAGCAAACCCTCACCGTCCCTATGGTCATATGGTTTACATCGACACACCATCTACAGCCGGATTCATGCAAGGCAATTGGATGCACTACATCCTGAGTGAACGCAATCAATCAAACAAGATTTACAGCACGCAGACGCTAAAGGGACAGAGTGAAGAGCTAAACGGTAGATTGCATGATGCGCTTAAGGAACTGCGCTCATGTAGCGACTGGACAGATAACAAGCCAAAGTTTTACCAGATAACTGATGCATGGGCTGAAGTGCTGAGAGACTACATGAAATCATCAAGGAAAGAGCAAGAGTACACTGCGGAAGACATGCCAAAAACCACCAGCCTAAGCGATTGTGAGGGCGATATAGATAAAAGAGCATCAACGCTAGAAATAAATCGTTTCTCTTCACCACGTCCGGCTGAGGGCGATTGTGAGGGCATGGATAACACAACCTCACAATCAAAAGTCCTAGAAAAAACGGGCTTACCTAGAGGTGACAAAGAAGAAGCCCGTGACGCAATTTTGAAAATTGGCTCACGTAAGTTGAAAGATATCTTAGATAGTCATAACCGAAACAAACTTAAGCACTCATAGAGCCTTACAACTAATTTATTTCTTTTTGAATATCAGAAGCCAAATAATCTAAACATGGATCAATAACGTCCTTGGCAAAATTTTCTGCTCTCATAAACAGTCCTTCCATCTGATAGACATATTTATACTGTGCGCCATACCCTTTATCATTGATGGTGTAAACAGGGTTGCAGTCTATATTGAAGCTGTTGTCCATATCTGCATCAACAGTCATAGGAAAAGCCAAAAGTCGAATACTGACCGGAACCGAAGATTCAATCTTAGAAGCCAGATGATACCCGAAGTCATTGCCTATACTGTGGGGCTTAACGAACGTGGCAGAGGTGGGATAGTCCATTGTCATTTCGATTCGATTACGTAAGTGATCGATATCAACGCTGATATTTGGATTACGAACAGCTTCGCTGTAGTAAACAGGTTGAACGGGAATAGCACAGCCTGTCATCATAGCGCCTAAACTGAATACTGCTAACATACGGTTTTTATTCATTTTTCTCTCCTTTGGGCGCATTAGAACAGAACTCGGTTACGCATTAATAGATCCAGTTCACTGTTTACATACTGTGATTAAAATCCTCCCTAGAGCTAGTTATGAGCCGTCTTTGACCTGCCAGACATGAACAGAAATAATTGAATCAAATAGGATGATGACTGCATTCACTTGAAGCATGTATAAGAGGTATCAACAGTGGCGAGACTGTATAAGGTTGTTGTCAAAATTCTACCAATCAACACTCTCTATTACTCTTGAAAGAGCCAACAAAGGAAAATCATCAATGTACTTTTTGGTGATACCAATAGCATTTAACTCATGTCCTACTACTCGCTGAACAACTTCGGTTTTATGCTGTTGATTAGAAACTGCATTCTGAATAAATGTACCACGTAGACTGTGGAAGGAATGACGCTTACCTGTTTCTACGTGAATCTTAGGGATGCCTAGCTCCTCCATGCATTCACGGAAGTAGTTCGTGACATTGTCAGCTTTTGCGAAGCTTTTAAATACGGGACGACGCTTTGTAACATTATCAGAATTGCGGCAAGCGAACTCTTGCACATAATTTAATATTCCAAGCTTAATCAACTGGCTATGTATTGGAATTCTTCTCGTAGCCGCTGTTGTCTTACCCTCTTCAACAAACACATAATGAAGACCTGTGCCCTCTTCCGAATCAACTTTGAATGCGGAAACGTCAAGCCCCATCAGATCGCCTTTTCTAGCACCTGAATATAGAGCAAATAAAATCAACCAACAGTAATCAACCGATTTTTGATACTTGTCTATGTTCCCTTTCGACTTAGCTTGAGAAAGGTTGGTTTGGTTCTGGTGTAATTTTCGAGTGACTAGATCACGAATTTCTCGCGCTTGGTGAGGGGTAAAAGGCTTAAACGATTGAGATTCAAAAGTAGGCTTTAACCCCTCGGTTGGTGACGAAACAAGAATTCCCTCTTGTTTAACAAGGAAAGTAGACAACAGCTTGTGCCAGTCCGTATAGATTAGGTGAACAACCTTAGAGCTGATCATGTCATCCTCTGGTGTTTCTCCTTTCTTTGCATATTCGGCTCGCTCGGCAGCGCTCATTTTGTTATATGGGCTTTTATTACCAAGGGGTAAATCAACGGCGGTTTCAAGTGCTGCTTCAATATCCTTTTTCTCAATAGACGAAACTGTTTTATCCCCAACCAGTGCCAATAGGTAATCAAAAGAGTTGCGAGTTTGTCTGCTAATTTCGGGACTCATACCCGGAGCTTTTGCTCCTTTTGCCGTCCTGACTTCGAGCCATTCAAAGCAACGCTCTATGGCTTCCGAAAGTAGTATAGAAGGTTGTTCAGTTGAATCGCTCAAGGAAGCCGAGGTATTTCGTGCTTTAACTTCTTCTAGTCTAATCGCATATTCAGGATCATATAACTTAGGATTTTGCTCACGAAACTTCCTAGCTTCTAATCGATCAGCTTCGTCATCTCCAGAGTCCCAAGTTTGAGTACCGAAAATTGTTGAGTGGGTAATTAGATCTTGTTGAATATTCTTACTCATGCAATACGCCTTCTAATCGCTAAACTGCTCGATTAATGATTTAACCATGCGAGCGGCTTTGCTAGCGGATCGAGTTTGTAAGCTGATACGAATAACGGAAGGATAAGGAAAGTTATTACGAATAACTTTAGGGACACGATAGCAAAAATAATATACGCCGTTTCGTTGATAGGTATATCTTAGCTTTTGTTTCTCATTTTGTTGCACAGTCTGTAACACAGCGGTCTCGCTTAGCTGCGAGACCGTGCATTACAAAGGTTTGGAGCCAACGTATAAGCCGGGTTCTGTTCCGCTTGCGCGGCAGTAGCCATTCGTCTAGGCCAGCAATCACTCACTGGCTCAAGCAACCTACCCGCCTCCTTACGCGAGCAACGCAATGTGGAGGCCTATTTGGTCTTGCTCCGGGTGGAGTTTACCTTGCTACGAACTGTTGCCAGTCGCACGGTGCGCTCTTACCGCACCCTTTCACCCTTACCTGATCCCTTACGGGCCATCGGCGGTCTTCTCTCTGCTGCACTTGTCGTAGGCTTGCGCCCCCCAGGCGTTACCTGGCACCCTGCTCTATGGAGCCCGGACTTTCCTCCCCTTTGTCAGTCTCCCGAAGGACGTCAACGTCAGTCTCCCAAAGGACTTCAACGCCAGTCTCCCGAAGGACATCAACAAAGCAGCGACTACCCAGTCAACTCCGAGCGCGAATTCTATAGATAAGTCAACTCACTGTCTAGAAAGAATGCCCATCGCAAGGCAATTAACGCTCAGGTGCTTAAAATCCAGACGATTATTCCAGATTCTCTAATCCCCACTTATACAGTGCATTTTTCTTCAAGTTATAAATTTCGGCAGCAAGTGCTGCCGCTTTTTTAAGCGGCAACTCTTTGGTCAGAATAGCTAGTGTACGTAATGCTTCGTCAGGCAGCTCTTCGTCAGCCTGTTCTCTGTGTCCATGAATCAATAAAACCATTTCCCCGCGTTTGCGGTTTTCGTCTTCTTCAATCCAATCGATCAGCTCTCCAAGTGGCATACCTTGAATCGTTTCGAAGGTTTTCGTCAGTTCGCGAGCCAGCACTACTTCACGTTCTGGACCTAATACCGAGAGCATATCTTGCAGTGACTCTGTAATACGATGCGGAGATTCGTAAAAAATACAGGTACGTTCAACCTTCGCAATTTCCATAAACTTATCTTTGCGACCTTTACTTTTGGCAGGCAAAAAGCCTTCAAAACTGAAGCGGTCAGACGGAAGACCAGAGGCACTTAACGCTGTAATGACGGCACACGCACCAGGAAGTGGCACAACTTTAACCCCAGCCTGACGACATTGCGTTACCAAATGGTATCCTGGATCACTAATAAGTGGTGTACCCGCATCTGAAACTAACGCAATTGATTCACCAGCTAACAATTTCTCAACTAATACTTGAGCTTTTTGTTGTTCGTTGTGATCATGCAAAGCGAAGGTTTTGGTTTGGATATTAAAGTGGGAAAGCAATTTGCCTGTGTGGCGAGTATCTTCTGCTGCGATAACATCAACACTTGAAAGCACGTCTAAGGCGCGCTGGGTAATATCCCCTAAATTGCCTATCGGAGTAGGAACAATGTATAAAGTTGGGACCTCTGCCGGCAAGGTTTTGTTATCTGTCATTTGTTTACCATCACTTCAACGATTAATATAGAGACAATTTCACTCGGGATAATGAAAAGAACTCATGGCTATAAATAACCATCAGAGAATTAGTGTACCACGCTTAATCGCTCCAGTTGCATTAGCAATCACGTTAGCAGCTTGTTCGTCTAAACCTTCAGCACCTCAATATGTTGATATCACAGGTGAACCTAACCAGCCGACGCAAAATTATCTTATGAAAGCTGATAGTAGTCAGGGTAGCTTACAGAATGATTGGTTGATTATGGCAATGAAAGCTGCCATTGCGAGTAACAACACCGAGCAAGCTCAACTGCTTATTTATAGACTCTCAAAACAAAGTCTTAGTGAAGTACAGCAAGCTGAATGGCAGATGGGCAGAGCTCAATTGGCAATGAACGCCGAACAATATACGCAAGCTCTGAACCAACTGAATTTTAATGCTCAATGGGCTTTAGCTGACTCTCAATGGATTCAATATCATCAGATGAGAGCAGATATTTTTACGGCCTTAGATCGTCCATTTGATTCAAGCCGAGAGCTGTCTGCACTTTATGTCCTAATTCCAACGGCTCAAGAAGAGGCGATTTCTGACCAAATCTGGGCTAATTTGCAGCGCTATTCTGGTCAAACAATCACACAACTAACGACTATGCCGGAAGAAGAGATTTTAGACGGTTGGCTTCAGTTAGCTGTCTACGTTAAGACTTTCGGAAACGATGTCCCACAGTTGAAAAATACGCTTGAGAAGTGGCTGGCAGATAATGCAAATCACCCAGCTGCAAAATACACACCGAAAACAATCACAGACATTTTAGAACTCACTATCATTCAACCTGTGAACACAGCACTGTTACTTCCGCTGACTGGAAAATTTGATAAGCAGGCTCAACTGATTCGTGATGGTTTCATCATGGCAATGATGAATGATGAAAAGCGTGAAGATAGCGCAACACTGACGATTATCGACACAAACGCTGAATCGGTTGATGCGATAAAAACCAAAATTAAAGAGAAGAAAATCGACTTTATCGTTGGCCCTTTAATTAAAGAGAACATTGCACAGATGCAGCAAGAGCATAGAACTGAAGGTCATACGCTCCCAAGTCTTGCACTAAATATTCCTGACGAGTTGATTGAAGGCACTGACATCTGTTACCTAGCGCTCTCCCCTGAACAAGAAGTTGCACAAGCGGCTAAGCACTTAGCGGCTCAAGGTGTTCAATATCCACTCATCCTTGCACCTCAAAGCAGCTATGGTGAGCGTGTTGTTGAAGCGTTCAACGAAGAATGGCGTAAATACAGTCAAAATAAAGTAGCGGTGAACCTGTTTGGCGATAAACGCCAGCTTCAACGCAACATCAACAACGTTTTTGGTCTGCAAGAAAGCCAACAAAACATTGCTCAAATGGAAGGCTTATTGAATATCAAACTCGAAAGCCAACCTCGTAGCCGACGTGATATTGATGCGGTCTACATCGTAGCAAGTAGTGATGAGCTGACTCTGATTAAACCATTCATCGAAGTCGCGATTAACCCAGACACTCGTCCACCGAAACTATACTCAAACTCTAAGAGCAATGGTGGTGGCCGTCAGTACGAAGACCTCACGGGCGTTAGCTACAGTGACATACCATTGCTTATCCATCCTCAGCCTGAAATCGCTGAGCAGATAGAACGTTTGTGGCCTAAGAATTCGAATGCTGAGCGCCGCTTACAAGCATTGGGAATGGATGCTTATCGTCTTATGGTTGAACTTCCACAGATGAAAACCGTCGAAGGTTATACAATCGAAGGTCAAACGGGTGTGTTAAGCATTGATGAACAATGCGTAGTTCAACGTGAAATTAGTTGGGCCGAACATGGCACTACTCCTGAGCAAGCGCAGTAAAGGACAACATTTTGAGCAAGTGGCGACGCAGTTCTTACGTCGCCAAGGTTTATCGCTTATTGATAAAAACTTTCTCGCTCGCGGGGGAGAGTTAGACCTAATAATGAAAGATGGCGAAACCACAGTCTTTGTCGAAGTGAAATACCGAAACAACCAAACATTCGGTCACGCAGCTGAGACCGTGACTCGGCAAAAACAGCTTCGCTTGATCAAAGCTGCAAATTGGTGGATGCTCAAACAAGGTTTAAACGCAGACTCAACAGATTTTAGATTTGATGTGGTCGCTATTCACAATGACGGCGCCCATGTTGAGTGGATAAAAAACGCAATTACCGAAGGATAATCAATGCTCGAAAGCATTAAAGACAGTTTTACTGAAAGTATTCAGATACAAATCGCAGCGGCAGAAGCTCTGCCAGACGCCATTCTGCATGGTTCACAAGCAATGGTAGCAAGTCTACTCAACGGCAATAAGATTCTTTGTTGTGGTAACGGTGGCTCATCTTCAAATGCTCAGCAGTTTGTCTCCTGTTTACTTAACCGTTTTGAAACTGAGCGTCCTAGCTTGCCTGCAATGGCATTAACCGCAGACATTACCACCCTAACAGCGGTTGCCAACGACTACCACTATCAAGAAGTATTCTCCAAACAGGTTCGTGCATTCGGTCAACCAGGCGACATTCTGCTCGCTATATCTACCAGTGGTAACAGCAAAAACATCATCAAAGCGATGGAAGCAGCTGTGACTCGCGATATGACCATCATTGCTCTTACAGGTAAAGATGGTGGCGAAATGGCTGGGTTGTTGGGTGAAAATGATGTTGAAATCCGAATTCCATCACACCGCACAGCACGTATTCATGAAGTACATATGCTGACACTCCATTGTCTGTGTGATTTGGTTGATCAGGTTTTATTCCCATCTCACGAAGAATAAAAGTAGAAGGTTTGTTATGAAGTCTTTCCGCCTAACTTTACTATTGAGTGCAGCACTGAGTTTGTCTGGTTGCGCTGGATTATTTATCGCTGGTGCAGCGACGACTGCAAACTTGGTGACAGATCCTCGTACTACGCAACAAATTTGGAATGACAACCAAATTGAGTTTGAAGTGGCAGGTCTTGGTAATAAAGCACCTTACAGAGGTGCTGCACGATTCATTGCAAGCTCTTATCAAGGTACAGTAGTTATTCTAGGCCAAGCTAGAAATGCAGAATTACTCGACCAATTTATTGCTCAAGCCCAAAAAGTCAAAGGTGTAAAAGAATTACACAATCAGGTCAAGATTGCAGAGCCTTTATCTGTAAGTGCAATCAGTAATGACAGTTGGATCACCACAAAAGTTAAATCTGCTTTGATTGCCGACTCAGACCTAAACGGGACAAAAATTAAAGTAATTACAGAAGCGAAAGAAGTGTATTTATTTGGCTATGTATCTCGTGAACATGCAGATAAAGCCACAGATATTGCTCGTAATATTTCTGGTGTAAAACAGGTTATTCGCGCCTTTGAATATGGGAATGAATAAAGCTTAATTACCAGTATTCCAAAAAGAAAAAGCAGCTCAATGAGCTGCTTTTTTATTTCTATTTCACGACACGTAAACTAGGTTTTCCCTTCGGACGAGGAGGAGGCTCATCATCTGATGTGCTATCTTCGAACGAAGTTTCACTTTCAAAGTTTTCGTCTGCTATATCTTCCATAATCATATCTGAATCGAGCTCTTGCTCATAAGCAGGCTCAGGGTCAAACATGGTTCCTGCACCGTTCTCACGCGCATAAATCGCTTGTACGGCATACAACGGAACAACAACAACCTGCGGTCGACCACCAAAGCGAGCATTGAAAGTAACTTCATCGTTACCAAGCTCTAAGTTGCCAACAGCACGAGGTGCCACATTAAGGATGATTTGCCCATCTTGCACATATTCCATCGGAACACGGACACCACGCATAGTTGCGTCTACAACAAGATGAGGCGTTAAATCGTTTTCTAGCAACCAATCATAGAATGCTCGAAGCATATATGGTCGGCGAGGTGTCATTTGATCAATATCCATCAAATACAACCATTAACGAGCAAGACGCATCTCGCGTTCTGCTTCAGTTAGTGAAGCTAGGAATGAATCACGTTCAAATACGCGGTTCATATAAACTTTTAGCTCTTTAGAACCAGGACCAACTAACTCAATACCTAGTACAGGTAAACGCCATAATAGCGGTGCTAAGTAACAGTCGATTAGGCTGAATTCTTCGCTCATGAAGTATTCAAATTCTGCAAACACTGGACCTAGAGTTAGTAAATCATTGCGCAATTTATTACGTGCAGATTCTGCTTCTTCAGCTTTACCTTTTACGATTTTTTCAGCAAGAGAATACCAGTTTCTTTCGATACGATAGATCATCAGACGGCTATTACCACGAGCTACCGGATAAACAGGCATTAGTGGTGGATGCGGAAAACGCTCATCAAGGTATTCCATGATGATTTTTGAATCATAAAGCGCAAGCTCACGATCGACTAAAGTAGGTACCGTTTTGTATGGGTTAAGCTCAATTAGATCAGCTGGTAGGTTATCTTCATCAACCAACTCAACCTCAACACTGACACCTTTTTCAGCCAGCACAATACGAACCTGATGGCTATACATATCAGATGCACTTGAAAATAGAGTCATCACAGAACGTTTATTGGCAGCTACAGCCATGGAGCCCTCCAGCACACTTACACAGATACAAAAAACAATGGAGGCTAAGCCCCCATTGCAGAATTAAATACTAGGATTTAGCGCGGTATGATAGCACAATTAGTGCACATCACGCCAATATTCTTTCTTAAGTGCTACCACGACGATAGTTAACACCAATAAGAATGCAAATACCCACCAACCCATTGCTTGACGTTCCAGCTTCACTGGTTCAGCCGAGTATTCAAGGAAGTTAACCAAATCAAGCACCGCTTGATCAAATTCACCTGAGCTTAGCTCACCGTTACCTTGGGTTTTGGTTCCGACGATCACTTGAATTTCTTTACCATCAACTTCATGTGTATCGAAGATTGGTTCAGGAGTACCTTGAAGCTCTTCAAGCACATGTGGCATACCTACACTTGGGAAAACAATGTTGTTTACACCAAATGGACGACTTGGATCTGCATAGAATGAACGCAAATAGGTATACAACCAGTCTGTGCCACGAACGCGAGCAACCAGTGTTAGATCTGGTGGTGGAGCACCAAACCACTTCGCAGCTGATTTATCAGGGATCGCATTTTCCATCAAAGAACCAATTTTTGTCTGTGGATCAAAAATCAGATTCTCTTTCATTAAATCAGCTGGAATGCCTAAATCCGTCGCAACACGTTCATAACGTTGATATTGCGTAGAGTGACATCCAAAACAGTAGTTCATGAATAACTTAGCACCACGTTGTAGAGATGCTTGATCAGTTAAATCATTCTCCGCTTTATCTAAATGCACGTTACCGCCTGCTGCCATCACCATTGATGGCAACATTGCAAATAAAATTACAATCCACTTTTTCATTTGAATGTGACCCTCTTTGGTAATGGCTTGGTTGCTTCATTTTTGCTGTAGAAGAACAACAAGACGAAGAACATGAAGTAACCCAAACTAAAGATTCGAGCTAGTAAGGTATAGGTTGGCGTTGCTGGTAGCGCACCAAGAATACCCAAAGCAATAAAACAAATAGTGAATTGAATAATGTTGATTAAATGCAACTTACTACGGTAACGGTAAGAGCGAACTTTACAACGATCCAACCATGGCAACAGGAACAACACCACAATTGATGCACCCATTGCAATAACACCGATTAGCTTGTCTGGAACCGCACGTAGAATCGCGTAGAACGGAGTAAAGTACCAAACAGGAGCAATATGCTCAGGTGTTTTCAGTGGGTTTGCAGCTTCAAAGTTAGGCGGCTCAAGGAAATAACCACCCATTTCTGGGTTGAAGAACAATACATAGCTAAACAAGAACAAGAAGCCAGCTACACCAACCAAATCTTTTACCGTTCCATATGGGTGGAATGGGATAGAGTCGATAATGTCGTATTTCTTCGAGTAGTAATCATGGAACTTGAACTGTGATTGGTAATCGTCTCCCATACTACCTTTAGGTAGTTTAGTTTCGATACCATCTGGGTTGTTTGAACCCACTTCATGCAGAGCAAGAATGTGCAGTACGATCAACAAAAGCAACACGATTGGTAACGCGATCACGTGCAGTGCGAAGAAACGGTTCAGCGTCGCACCAGAGATTACGTAGTCACCACGAATCCAAAGTGTTAAATCATCACCGATAACAGGAATTGCACCAAACAGTGAAATGATTACCTGCGCGCCCCAGTAAGACATTTGTCCCCAAGGTAGCAAGTAACCCATGAACGCTTCCGCCATCAGCACTAAGAAAATTAGCATGCCGAACAACCAAAGAAGTTCACGAGGCTTTTGGTATGAACCGTAAATCAGACCACGGAACATATGCAGATACACAACAACGAAGAATGCAGATGCGCCAGTTGAGTGCATGTAACGAAGCAACCAACCAAACTCCACATCACGCATGATGTATTCAACAGAAGCGAACGCGCCTTCACCTGAAGGGACATAGTTCATTGTTAACCAGATACCAGTTAGGATCTGGTTAACTAGCACCAACATCGCCAAGGAACCAAAAAGGTACCAAAAGTTGAAGTTCTTTGGCATTGGATATTCAGAAAGGTGCTTTTTATAAGCGTTCATCGCGGGTAGACGTTTTTCTACCCAATCAAGTAGAGCTTGCATTATGCCTCCCCTGTTTCATCGAGACCGATGACAATTCTTGTATCACTTAAATACATATGCTTCGGAATAACCAGGTTCAGTGGTGCAGGAACGCCCTGGAATACTCGTCCAGCCATGTCAAACTTAGAACCATGACAAGGACAGAAGAAACCCGATTTCACACCTTGTACTTGCTCACTGAAAGAATCCGGCAAATAACTTGGCGAACAACCTAAGTGAGTACAAATACCAACAGCGATGAAATATTCAGGTTTAATTGAGCGATAAGTGTTTTGAGCGTAACCCGGTTGTTGCTCTTCACCAGAGTTCGGATCACGCAGTTGATTATCGTGCTCTTTAAGAGCATCAACGATAGCTTGAGCACGACGAACAACCCATACAGGTTTTCCACGCCACTCAACACGAACCATTTGCCCTTCTTCGAGTTTGCTTATATCAACCTCGACAGGGGCGCCGGCCGCTTTTGCTTTCGCGCTTGGGTTCCACGATTTTATAAAAGGTACAGCAACTGCCGCCGCTCCTAAACCACCGACAACTGCCGTTGTCGCTGTTAAGAAACGTCTGCGACTGTTGTTCAAAGGCGCATTGCTCATCCAGACATTCTCCCATTTGCTCCTTGTGGATTGCTGTTATTCCGCTTAAGAGCATGGCTAACAAAATACTAATTTAGTTGTATTTATTTGACGGCAAATGATAAATAAAACCCTACTTTTTGACAAGATAAAGCTACCTTTTCGTAACATTCGTGAAGCAAACCCTAAGTTGCGTCACAAAAGGGAGTAAGGGCGGAAAAGTTTGCGAAGTGATTATTGCGAAATGAAATTTTTCTAGAGCTAAAAAACAAAAAGCCCGGCATAAGCCGAGCTTTTTTTGTCCACAATCCAGTAATAACTGGACAAACGAACCTCTTTCGGTGAAGAAAGATTAACGTTTAGAGAACTGTGGACGACGACGTGCTTTACGTAGACCAACTTTCTTACGTTCAACGCAACGAGCGTCACGAGTAACGTAGCCAGCCGCACGTAGTGCAGGACGTAGTGATTCATCGTATTCCATAAGAGCGCGAGTGATACCGTGACGGATAGCACCTGCTTGACCAGAAATACCACCACCTTTAACAGTGATGTATAGATCTAGTTTCTCTACCATCTCAACTAGCTCTAGAGGTTGTTTAACAACCATGCGAGAAGTTGGACGACCGAAGTACTCATCAAGGCTACGCTTGTTGATTACGATGTTGCCGCTGCCTGGTTTGATAAAAACACGTGCAGCTGAGCTTTTGCGACGGCCAGTGCCGTAGTATTGATTCTCTGCCATTTCCGAAATCCCCAATTAGATGTCTAGTACTTTAGGTTGTTGAGCAACATGGTTGTGCTCAGCGCCTGCGTAAACTTTAAGCTTACGGTACATAGCACGGCCTAGAGGACCTTTTGGAAGCATACCTTTAACCGCTAGCTCAAGTACCATCTCAGGCTTACGCTCGATCAGCTTCTCGAAGCTGAAAGATTTTAGGCCACCTGGGAATTCAGTGTGACGGTGGTACATTTTGTCTTTAGCTTTGTTACCAGTTACAGCAACTTTCTCCGCGTTAACAACGATGATGTAATCACCAGTGTCTACGTGTGGAGTGTATTCAGCTTTGTGTTTGCCACGTAGGCGAGATGCAATTTCACTTGCTAGACGGCCAAGAGTTTTACCTTCTGCGTCTACAACATACCAGTCGCGTTTTACAGTTTCTGGTTTAGCAACGAATGTTTTCATGCTAATAATAACCCGTTAATTAAAATTTACACTTAAAGGAGCATATTGCTCCCACTGTCTAAGAGCCCAGACAACACCCCTTCGAGTGGGTGGTACTCCCGGTCTAAAAAGACCTGCAGTAACGGTGGGTCGCAGGATTATAAAGAAGAGTGAAGGAAAAATCACCTCTTTTTATACAAAAAAGTAATTTTTCCTTATCAATACAGAAAGGCTTACGCTAAGTGTTCCTGAGCCAAATAATCATGGCTTTGCATCTCGATTAAACGCGACTGACAACGCTTGAATTCAAACTCTAACTGCCCGTGCGTATAAAGCTCCTCTAAAGGAACTTCAGCAGAAATAATGAGTTTTACATTGCGCTCATAAAATTCGTCGACCAAAGCAATAAAACGTCGCGCAGCATCATCAATAGATCGATCCATCTGCTTAACGTCAGCGAGTAACACCGTGTGATAGAGCTTGGACAACTCTATATAATCATTTTGGCTACGAGCAGTCTGGCAAAGCTGCTCAAATGAAGCATAAAGCAAACCGTCGTTCGCTTCTATGACATCAATCGTTCGATGATTCACTTCTATTTGATGTTGTTTCGGCTTTTCACTACCCACCAATTGCCCGTAATACTTATTGAGATTCTCGGAAGCTTTAGCATCGAGAGGATAATGATAGATTTCTGCTTGTTGTAGTGTTCTTAAACGATAATCTACGCCACTATCAACATTCAAAATATGACAGTGCTTTTCGATTAAGGCGATTGCAGGTAGGAAACGAGCACGTTGTAATCCATTACGGTAAAGGTCTTGTGGCGGAATATTCGAGGTAGCAACTAAAACAACTCCACGATGAAATAGAGCTTGGAATAACGTACCTAAAATCATTGCATCAGTAATATCCGAGACAAAGAATTCATCAAAACAGATAATGACTGCTTCTTTACTGAATTTATCTGCAACAATCTCAAGTGGGTCACTGACATCATCAAGCAGCTTTAATTCATCATGTACTCGGTACATAAAGCGATGAAAATGCACTCGCATTTTCTTATCGGTAGGCAAAGCATCAAAAAACGTATCCATCAGATAAGTTTTACCTCTCCCTACTCCCCCCCAAAAATACAATCCTTTAGGCAGCTGTGGTTTTTCTTCTTTTTTCCCTAACAGTTTTTGCCAGCGAGATGGTTTGACCACTGGAGTATTGAGGTAATCAATTAACTGATGATAAAGCTCATCTAGGGCATTTACAGCCATAGCTTGTGCTTCATCTTGTTGAAAATCCGATCGTTTTAAATCTTGTTCGTATCGTTGCTTCGGAGTCATGACTATCTGCTCAAAGAAAGAGGGGAAGAAACTGCAATGTAGAGCACATGCTTTTTGCTTTATCCATTCGGGCAGTCATAGTACCATGAGACAAGCGCATGTGTAACCAATTGGTGAAAAACATGTTAAATAACAACAATAAGGAGCTGTTATGCCTTGGATTTATGCCATTGTTGGATTGTTAGTCGGCCTTGTAGCTGGCGTTGTGATTTCTCGTTTAACCACGCCTCAATATAAGGCTCAAAAATCCTTACAAAAAGATTTAGACAGCACAAAGTATGCACTTGAACAACAACGTCAAGAACTCGCAGATCATTTTGCCCAAACGGCCGAGATGCTTGACACACTTGGTAAAGACTACACGAAGCTGTATCAGCATATGTCGAAGACCTCTAGCGAGTTACTTCCAAACTTGCCTGAACAAGACAACCCATTTGTTAAGCAAATTGCTCAACAAAAAGTAGAGAGCACTTCAGATGAAGCTCTTGAAGAACAACCTAAAGATTACGCTTTAGGTGCAACTGGACTACTAAAAACTGAAGAGAAAGCGATTCTACGCTCTTCTGAAGTTATCGATGTCAAAGCGAGTTAATTGATACTCATATTGATAACAGTTAATCTCCAATGAACTTTGCAAAGGTTTTTGAGTCATAACTCTCACTGAGTCTGTTGAAGTTTGATATTTAGCACAAATATTAATCACGACCAGATAATTATCTATGAGGAGTTTCATGATGAAAAAACCTTTGCTTGCTTTAACGGTTCTATCCTTAAGCTTAAGTTCTATCATTGCACCAATGCCGGCTACTGCGGCACTGCCTTTAACTGTGAATGGAGAGCAAATGCCGAGCTTGGCACCTATGCTCGAAACAGTAACACCGGCAGTGGTAAGCATTGCAGTAGAAGGTACTCAAGTCTCTCGACAAAGAGTTCCAGAGCAATTCCGATTCTTCTTTGGTCCTGACTTCCCCGTTGAACAGATGCAAGAGCGTCCATTCAGAGCTCTAGGCTCGGGCGTTATCATTGACGCGGGTAAAGGTTATGTCGTCACCAACTATCACGTTATTAATAATGCAGAGAAAATCCGCGTTAAACTTCATGATGGACGTGAACTCAATGCGGAGCTAGTTGGCGGCGATGAGATGTCTGATATTGCGCTACTAAAATTGGAAAAAGCTGAAAACCTAACGCAAATTAAGATTGCAGATTCAGATCAACTTCGAGTCGGCGATTTCGCTGTAGCAATCGGTAACCCATTTGGTCTTGGTCAGACCGTCACTTCAGGTATTGTTTCCGCACTAGGTAGAAGTGGTTTAAATATTGAAAACTTCGAGAACTTTATTCAAACAGATGCTGCGATTAACAGTGGCAACTCTGGCGGCGCATTAGTAAACCTAAATGGTGAACTTATCGGTATCAACACCGCTATTCTTGGCCCTAATGGCGGAAACGTGGGAATTGGTTTCTCAATCCCTTCTAACATGATGAAAAACCTAACCAGCCAAATTCTTGAATTTGGCGAAGTTAAACGCGGCATGTTAGGCGTTCAAGGTGGTGAAGTCACTTCTGAGCTTGCTGAAGCTATGGGGTATTCTTCAACTAAAGGCGCGTTCGTTAGCCAAGTAGTTCCAGATAGTGCAGCAGATAAAGCTGGACTTAAAGCAGGTGATATCGTTGTTTCCGTTAACGGTAAGAAAATAGAAACCTTCTCAGAGCTACGAGCGAAAGTCGCAACGCTAGGAGCAGGCAAAACAGTTAAACTGGGTGTCATTCGTGAGGGTAAAGAGAAAACCTACGAAGTCACACTGGGTGAAGCAACCAATACCAAAACCAAAGCAGACAAACTGCATCATGGATTACAAGGTGCTGAGTTAAGCAACACCACATCAACTGACACAATTGAAGGTGTCAAAGTGACTAGCGTTGCTAAAGACTCTCCAGCGGAAAGTTACCAGCTTCAAACCGATGACATCATTATTGGAGTAAACAGACAACGTGTGAAAAATATCGCCGATTTACGAGCAATTATGGATAAAAATCCAAGCATTCTTGCTCTTAATATTCAACGTGGCGACCGCACTATCTATCTAGTCGTTCGATAAGCTTAAAGCCAACATACAACAATAGCTGATGTTCTGATTAAGCTAATAAAGAGGACCACAATTGCATGTGGTCCTTTTGTTATTTGTCTAGGTAATGCTATTCTTCGTGTTTATAAAACTCACCCAAACTTCTTGGGATACAACTATTTAAAACTCACTCAATTGGCTTGGCTACTTCTGGGGAATTTATGCTAAAAGTTTTACTTCGTTCTGTTGTTATTGGCTTGGTTACTGCTGCAATTATCGTCGCCGCCATGCCATCTTTACGTGAAAACATTATTCCAAAACGAAGCAATACGCCTGCCGACATTACCTCCTTACAAATAACTTTTAATGGGGCAGTCAGTAAAGCTGCACCAGCTGTCGTCAACATCTATAGCCGTAAATATACCGAGAATGATCGCAGCAAGCTTTCTACCCAAGGACTAGGTTCAGGAGTGATCGTGAGTGAAAAAGGCTACATCATCACTAACTATCACGTGGTTGCACAAGCCGATCAAATAATCGTGGCACTGCAAGATGGACGCGTAGCCGCAGCTCAATTAGTTGGTAAAGATAGAAGAACAGACATCGCCATTTTACGAGTTGAAGGTAGCAACCTTCCTGTTATTCCTTTAAACCCGAAATATCAGGCTAAAGTAGGCGATGTTGTATTAGCGATAGGTAACCCTTACAACCTCGGTCAAACAACGACATTTGGCATTATTTCGGCAACAGGGCGTTCATCAATCAGCGCCGATGGTCGCCAAGCATTTATTCAGACCGATGCGGCTATCAATGAAGGCAACTCTGGTGGTGCATTGGTCAATACTCAAGGAGAGCTAGTGGGGATTAACACGGCCTCTTTCCAACAAGCAACGGATCTAGAAACATACGGTATTTCATTTGCTATACCCTACTCCCTAGCTAACACAATCATGGAAAAGATCATTGCTGATGGCCGAGTGATTCGCGGTTATATAGGTGTCGACGGGCAAGACATTAACTCTGTGACCTCCCGTTTATTAGGCAGTGAACACATTGGCGGTATTGTTATTTTGGCCGTAGATCCAAATGGTCCGGCAGCGAAAGCTGGATTTGAACCTCGAGATATTATTTTAAAGATCGACGAGCATAAAATTAACGGTCGCCAAAGCGTGATGGATATTGTCACCAACTTAAGACCTGGAACCGTAGCCAACTTTACTTTATTGCGTAAAGGCGAGGAAATCACCGTACCTGTAACTATTTCAGAAGACACTCGCGAATAACTAAACGGAACCAATCAAAGTAGATCTACGATAGTTTTAAAAGCGCTGAGTTAAAAACGCACATAAAAAAACGGAGCCAAATGGCTCCGTTTTTTCTATGAGAATGCGATATGAAGTATTACTTCTTAGCAAGTTTCTCTTTAATACGAGCAGACTTACCAGAACGCTCACGCAGGTAGTACAACTTGGCACGACGTACTGCACCGCGACGTTTAACTTCAATTCCGCCGATAGCAGGAGAGTGAGTTTGGAACGTACGTTCAACACCTTCACCGTTAGAAATCTTACGTACAGTGAATGCTGAGTGTAGACCACGGTTACGGATAGCGATTACAACACCTTCGAATGCCTGTAGACGCTCACGATCACCTTCTTTTACCTTAACTTGAACTACAACAGTGTCACCTGGTGCAAATTTAGGTAGGTCTTGTTTCATTTGCTCTTGCTCAAGAGCTTTGATGATGTTACTCATTTTTTAAATTCCTAGAATAAACTGATACTAAATTTAATAGGTTACTGGTTATCCCGAGTTTCTTTAATGAACTCAGCCAGCAATTGTTCCTGTTCGTCAGTCAGAGCTAGGTTTTCCAGGAGCTCCGGACGTCTTAACCAAGTTCGGCCCAGCGACGATTTAAGTCGCCAGCGACGAATGTCCTCATGATTTCCAGATTTCAGCACCAAAGGTACCTCTTTTCCGTCTAACACTTCAGGACGTGTATAGTGCGGACAATCTAACAAGCCATTGGCAAAAGAATCTTCTTCTGCAGACGCGAAATCTCCAAGTACACCCGGTATAAACCGAGACACTGAGTCAATCAACGTCATAGCTGGGATTTCCCCACCCGTCATTACGAAATCCCCAATTGACCATTCTTCGTCAACTTCAGATTCGATAATGCGTTCATCTACCCCTTCGTACCGCCCACAAATAAGAACCAAGTTCTTATTAGTAGCAAGTTCTTCTACACCTTTTTGGTCGAGCTTACGACCTTGAGGAGAGAGGTATATGACTTTCGTCTTTCCCGGTGCGGCTTGCTTGGCAGTATGAATAGCATCGCGCAAAGGCTGTACCATCATCAACATACCAGGGCCACCACCGTAGGGCTTATCATCGACAGTGCGACGTTTGTCGTGAGTGAAATCGCGTGGATTCCAAGTCTCAATGGACAACAACCCTTTTTTTACCGCTTGGCCTGTGACTCCAAAATCTGTAATGCTGCGGAACATTTCAGGAAATAGGCTTATTACGCCAACCCACATGTGTTCTTTGCCTTATATTTCAGAGTTAAAACGCTGGATCCCAGTCAACTTCGATCCGTTGAGCCGTGCGATCAATATTCTTGATCACTTGCTCTTCAAGGAACGGAATTAATCGTTCCTTTTGTCCGAAAGCATCTTTCAGATTTGCTTTAACTACGAGAACATCGTTCGAGCCTGTTTCTAGCATGTCTGTAACTTTACCTAGGTCGTAGCCTTCGGTCGTTACCACTTGCATGCCGAACAATTCGCGCCAGTAGAATTCATCTTCTGGCAATTCTGGTAGTACCGCAGGGTCAATTGAAATTTCAAAGTTAGTCAGTAAGTGCGCATCTTCACGAACATCGAGACCTGCAAGTTTAACTACAAGCCCTTTGTTGTGGCGCTTCCAACCTTCCACTTTGTATTCAACTGACACACCCTTTTGGTTAACAAACCAAGGGGCATAATCAAAAATACTTTCCGGATTGTCTGTATAGGAAAAAACTTTAAGCCAACCACGAATGCCGTAAGTAGCACCAAACTTGCCTACAACAATTTTCTCGCTTTGTTTGCTCATCGTTTCATTACCTTTCATCGACATAAACTAGTTACTCACTAAATGTAAGAATTAAGCAGCTTTTTGAGCGTCTTTTACTAGTTTAGCTACGCGATCAGATAGAGATGCGCCTTGTGAAACCCAATGGTTCACGCGATCTAGATCTAGACGTAGGCCTTCTTCTTGACCAGTAGCAGTAGGGTTAAAGAAACCTACTTTCTCGATGAAGCGGCCAGTAGCTGAGTTGCGGCTATCTGCAACAACGATTTGATAGAATGGACGCTTCTTAGCGCCGTGACGTGCCAAACGAATGGTTACCATGTCGTCCTCTTTGCTTTCTCAAAAATAAAATTAACCCCAGTAACCGTTTTAGATAAAACAGCTTGGGGTCTCGTGCCAAAATAAAGCCCCGGAATTTTACTCTTATTCCGAGGCTTTGCAAGGTTTTTAGCTAATTTTTCACCACCAAAAGCAGAGATAAATTACCGTGACCTTGATAACAGTTTGAAAGATTAGGTTAGTTTTTAAGCTTAGCGACCGAAGAAGCCACCGCCTCCGCCCATACCACCCATTCCGCCCATCATGCCTTGCATGTTGCGCATCATTCCTTTCATTCCGCCTTTTTGCATTTTTTTCATCATCTTTTGCATCTGAGTGAACTGCTTCAATAGGCGGTTAACGTCCTGCACCTGAACACCAGAGCCTGACGCGATACGTTTTTTACGGGAGCCTTTAATCAAATCAGGATTCTGACGTTCTTTCATCGTCATTGAGCTGATAATAGCTTCCATTTGTTTGAACATGCCATCGTCAACTTTATCTTTAACGCCAGCAGGTAATTGAGACATGCCTGGAAGCTTATCCAGCATTCCCATCATGCCACCCATATTTTTCATTTGTCCAAGCTGTTCACGGAAATCTTCTAGGTCAAAACCTTTCTTCTCTTTGAACTTCTTAGCCAGCTTTTCTGCTTTTTCTTGGTCAACGTTGCGCTGTAAATCTTCAATCAGTGACAGTACGTCACCCATACCAAGAATACGTGATGCAACACGATCAGGATGGAAAGGCTCTAGAGCATCGGTTTTCTCACCCACACCCAAGAACTTGATTGGTTTACCAGTAATATGACGTACAGATAAAGCTGCACCACCACGAGCATCACCATCGACTTTGGTCAGAATCACGCCCGTCAAAGGAAGTGCATCACCAAATGCTTTCGCCGTGTTTGCTGCATCTTGCCCCGTCATTGCATCGACAACAAACAGTGTTTCTACTGGATCGATAGCTTTGTGCAGGTCTTGGATTTCCGACATCATTTGCTCGTCGATAGCAAGACGACCTGCGGTATCGACAATTAATACGTCGTAGAATTTTTTCTTAGCGTGATCGATCGCGGCATTAGCAATATCAATTGGCTTTTGGTCTGCTGAAGATGGGAAGAAATCAACACCAAGATCGGTTGCTAGCGTTTCTAGCTGTTTTATCGCCGCAGGGCGATAAACGTCGGCAGACACCACCAGAACTTTCTTCTTGTCGCGCTCTTTTAAAAGCTTAGAGAGTTTACCAACGCTGGTTGTTTTACCTGCACCTTGTAAACCCGCCATCAAGATTACTGCTGGCGGCTGAGCTGCAAGGTTTAACGCTTGATTGGATTCACCCATCACCTTTTCAAGTTCGCTACGTACGATCTTGATAAATTCTTGGCCTGGGGTCAGCGATTTAGAAACTTCAACACCTACCGCGCTCTCTTTAACACGGTTTACGAAATCGCGAACAACAGGAAGCGCAACGTCCGCTTCCAATAGCGCCATGCGGACTTCACGCAGGGTATCTTTAATATTGTCTTCAGTAAGACGTCCTTTACCGCTGATATTTTTCAGCGTTTTGGATAGTCGATCCGTTAAATTCTCAAACATCTTTATTCTCTTCGCGGTACGGCGATTAATTGTTGTGAGTATACCTTAGCCAAGTCCATAGGCATACCCTAATCCCCATAACAGGGAACACAGACATCTCTATAACTGGGAACATTGAGGTTTGTCTTCTAGATTGGGTTAACTTTGCGAGATCTCAACTCTCAAAAATCAATCAAGATCCACCGTAGCTCATTAGGGTTAGGCAATGTATAATTCGCTAATTCAGCAGCCATTTATGTGAGAAGTATGGATAACTTAATCGCTATCGTTGCAACTTTACTGTACGTTTTAGCTATCGCAACAATAGTGCCTAGCCTAGTCAATCAAACAGGGATAAGAGCAAAATCCGTTTTTATTTCTGCTTTCTTAGCGCTTGTTTTTCATGCTTGGCTACTTGGAGACCTCATTATCAATGTTACTGGGCAGAATTTAAGCATGCTCAATGTAGCCTCTCTGATTAGCTTTATTATCTCTTTAGTCATGAGTGTAGCGATGTTTAAAACTCGCTTATGGTTTTTGCTACCCGTTGTTTATAGCTTTTCGGCAATCAATTTGTCTGCCGCTGCATTCTTACCGAGTACTTTCATCACTCACTTAGAAAATGATCCGAAATTGCTGGTGCATATATCTCTAGCACTGTTTTCATATTCAACACTATCTATTGGTGCATTGTACGCCTTGCAGCTTGCTTGGCTTGATTACAAATTGAAAAAGAAAAAAGCTTTAGCAATTAACCCTAATTTGCCACCATTACTGATGGTTGAACGCCAGCTATTTAAGATAATTCTGATTGGCAACCTACTACTAACTGGTACTCTGATTACTGGTTTTGTCTTTGTTCAGGATATGTTTGCTCAAGGCAAAGCCCATAAAGCTATCCTTTCATTTATTGCTTGGGTGGTATATTCGATTTTGCTTTGGGGACACTACCAAAAAGGTTGGCGAGGCAGAAAAGTAACTTGGTTTGCAATTGCTGGTGCGACTTTGCTGACTTTGGCTTATTTTGGTAGCCGATTTGTCAGAGAAATAATCCTGAGCTGAGTAAAATTTCGCGTTTTGTCTTTATTGACTTAGCGCTTATCATAATCCATTAATTACTAAAGTTTATTTACCTACATCTGTTATAAGGAAAAAGATCGTTTTGGACGATATCTCTACGGGTATTTTATTTGCGCTGCTTGCGTGTCTTATCGTTATTTCTGCCTATTTTTCCGGTTCTGAGACAGGCATGATGTCTCTCAACCGTTATCGTTTAAAGCACCTCGCCAACACAGGGCATAAAGGAGCTAAACGAGTTGAGAAATTACTGAGTCGTCCAGACCGTCTTATTGGCCTCATTCTTATCGGTAATAACCTAGTCAACATTCTTGCTTCTGCAATCGCAACCATAATTGGTATGCGTCTTTATGGTGACTACGGAGTAGCAATCGCAACTGGTGTTCTAACACTAGTGGTGCTTGTTTTTGCGGAAGTGACACCAAAAACATTGGCCGCTCTGTTCCCTGAAAAAGTCTCTTACGCAAGTAGTGTTCTACTAACCATACTGATGAAGGTTTTTGCACCACTGGTCGTTTTCGTCAACTTCATTACCAATGGTTTCATTCGTCTGTTAGGTGTGAAGAACTTAAGCAGTGGCGATGATCACCTAAGTTCAGAAGAGCTACGTACTGTGGTAAACGAAGCGGGTGGTCTTATTCCGCGTCGCCACCAAGATATGCTTTTGTCGATTCTTGACCTTGAGCACGTCACAGTGAATGACATCATGATTCCTCGCAATGAAATCACAGGTATCAACATCAACGACGATTGGAAATCAATTGTTCGCCAGTTAACTCACTCTCCTCACGGACGAGTGGTGTTGTACCGTGATCAGATTGACGAAGCGGTTGGTATCCTGCGCTTACGTGAAGCCTCTCGCTTTATGCTAGAGAAAAGCGAACTGAATAAAGAGACAATTCTGCGAGCTGCAGACGAGATCTACTACATTCCGGAAAGTACGCCTCTTAACGTTCAGCTACTTAAATTCCAACGTAATAAAGAGCGTATTGGCCTGGTTGTTGATGAGTACGGCGATATTATCGGTTTGATTACTTTGGAAGACATTCTGGAAGAGATTGTGGGTGAATTCACTACCTCAATCGCACCAAGCTTATCCGAAGAGATCACACCGCAAGGTGATGGTAGTTTCCTAATTGAGGGGAGCGCAAATATTCGTGACATTAACAAGAGCTTGAAATGGAAGCTTCCAACTGATGGTCCAAGAACTTTGAACGGTCTTATCTTAGAGCATCTTGAAGAGATTCCAGCGAGCCAAATCAGTGTAAAAGTCGCAAATCACCCAATGGAAATTGTCGAATTGGAAGAAAACCGCATTAAATTGGTACGAGTTCACCCTCGTAAACCGAAAAAAGTGTAATTCACTATTCCAGAAACAATAAATACAAAAAAGGCTTGGTTAACCCAAGCCTTTTTACTATCCGAATCAATCAACGATTAGTTAGTCGATTTTTAACTCTTTCAGCATTTCTTCAGGTAAAGCTAGCTCATCATTACGGTTTACACTGATACCCGCAGCAATCACAGCCTGAGCGATTTCTTTCGCCTCTTCAAGTGAGTGCATAGCAGCAGTACCACATTGATATTCGTTTAGCTCAGGGATCTTGTTTTGCGATTCCACTTTCAACACGTCTTGCATTGCTGCAAGCCATGCATCTGCCACTTGCTGTTCACTTGGAGCACCGATTAGGCTCATGTAAAAACCTGTACGACAGCCCATAGGCGAAATATCGATGATTTCTACATTTGCACCGTTCAAATGTGCACGCATGAAACCTGCGTATAAATGTTCAAGTGTGTGAATACCTTTCTCAGACAAAATGTCTTTGTTTGGCGCAGTAAAGCGTAAATCAAAAACAGTGATCGTATCGCCTTTAGGGGTTTGCATATTTTTAGCAACGCGAACTGCTGGTGCATTCATACGAGTGTGGTCAACAGTAAAGCTGTCTAATAGTGGCATTGTTCTTTTTCTCCAATGGCGCTGAATCTCAAATCTAGCGCGGAACATGTAAAATTTTTTATAACTAGAGTTATTGGCTAATGATAGCTGTCTCAAGTTCAATGGTGAAGCTTCATTTGCTTATTTAAGGTAAGCAAACTGGTTATTTAAGATAAGAAAAATAGTGTTCGAGGAACTCATCGAAGCTAAGTTTATCTTGTTGCTCGATATTCTGTTGCTCTTGAACAGAACGAGCAACTTCTTCTTCCATCAAATTTTCCGAGTAAGCTTGATACTGATGATCTAAGTTTTGTTGGCGATATTGTAAACCTAGTGCACACCCTGCTTTACCCAAACCACCAGCAGCTTTCACATGTTCTAACAATTGTGCCGACAGAGTTTTTTCAGGGTTGTCGATCCAAGTTTCCAGCTCATTACAAACTTGCTGATAAGCATCGCCACCCAGTTCAGCATCCATTACTTCAGCAATTTGGCGTAAATCGGCAAATACACGTTTTGCCCATGCTTGCAATGATAGCTTCTCACCGTGACAGCCAATTTGTAGTTCTAATCCGACTTGGCGACCTTGAACAATCACTTTGTTCCAGTTGTCGCGCCAACATTCTAGTTCACAACTATCCATTGGGTCTGAATCAGACAATGCTGCCCAAGTTAAAAATAGGTCTAGAAAACGAACTTGCTGCTCAGTAACACCTACAGGACTGAATGGGTTTACATCTAAAGAACGAACTTCAATGTACTCAACACCACCTCTTGCTAAGGCTTCCGAAGGTTTTTCACCGCTTTTCGCCACACGTTTTGGACGAATTGGTGCATACAGTTCGTTTTCAATTTGCAAAACGTTGCTGTTAAGCTGGCGATATTCACCATCGACCTTGACACCAATTTCAGCAAATTCCTCTGAAGGAGTACGAATGGCTTTATTCAACCCTTCTAAGTACTGATTCAAACCATTGAAGCCAATCTTCAAACCACTTTGAGCGCTATTGGTATAACCCAAATCACTCAAACGTAAAGACGTTGCATGAGGAAGGTATAAGCTGCCACCAATCTTTTCAAAAGGCAGTTTGGTTTCACGACCACGAATAAATGATGAGCAGAGCGCTGGAGATGCACCGAAGAAATATGGGATCAACCAACCAAAACGGTAGTAGTTACGAATCAGGGCAAAATACGCTTCTGATTTCGTATCCTGACGAGCTGCGTCATCTTGTACACCATATAAAGCGTCCCAAAATGAGTCTGGGAATGAAAAGTTAAAATGGACGCCTGAAATAATCTGCATCAAACTGCCATAACGCTTTTTAAGCCCAGCGCGATACAAAGTTTTCATTCTTCCTGTATTAGAAGAGCCATACTGAGCAAGATTAATATCGTCTTCACTGCCAACGTAGCAAGGCATAGAAAGCGGCCAAAGCTTTTCATCATTAATTTTGGTTTGAGCAAAATGATGAATATCTTTCAATTGCGACATCAAGGTCGCTACATCGTTTGAAACTGGTGTAATAAATTCAAGCAGCGATTCTGAAAAATCCGTTGTGATCCAACGGTTCGTCAGCGCACTGCCTAATGAATTAGGATGCGGAGTCAGAGCCAGCTCACCATCTGATGTATAGCGTAATGTTTCACGTTCAACACCACGGCCAAACTGCTGAAATACTGTAGATTTATTTGCAACTCGTTCAAGTCGCTCGGCAAAATTAGTCAAAATGAGATTCGCTTATATGTATAGTGAGTCGGCCTATTCCTTTTTCGGTTCAACCTTATAGAGGAAAAATCCATCAGAACAGACAGGAGGCACGCGAACGTCGCCTCCTCTTTAATGTGTACTCTAGCGGATGATTTCAAGCTCTTCTACGGGAATAGTTAATTTTTCTAGTTGAGGCTTGAGCGTTTTCGCATCACCAACGACGATGATTTGGTAATCGCTGGGGTTAAACCACTTAGCAGCCATACGATCTAGTGTCGATTTATCAACGGTTTTCACTATCTCATTACGTACTTGCAAATAGTCTTTATCTAAGCTGTAAGTCAGTATGCTGCTTAACAAGGAAGCTTTTTGCCCTGGAGTTTCATATTTCAACGCATCTTGTTGCCCCACAGCCAATCGTAAGAAATCCATCTCCTGATCCGTTATGCCTTGCTCACTGAATTTTGCCATCTCTTTTTGTAACTCGAGAATCGAATCAACCGTTGCATCAGCTCTGACTTGAGCATTAAACACCACCGCGCCAACCTCTCGGTTGCTGGTAAAGTAACTACTCGCACCATATGTAAAACCTTTGTCTTCGCGTAGGTTCTGATTAATGCGACTGTTGAAATTTCCAGCCAGATTAAAGTTAGCTAATTGGCTCAAATACAGTTCACCGGTTGCGTCAAACGGCAATCCACGTCGAACTAAACGAACAACGGATTGTGGCGAATCTGGTTTATCCACCAGATAAATTTTCCTACCCGTTAATTTAGGAACAATTTGTGGATCAATTAGAGGTGACGCCTCGCCTTTCCAATTGGCGAAAAAGTTAAGCTGTTTACGAAGCTCTTGTTTTGAGATATCACCCACAACCACTATTTGAGTACCATTCGGTGTGTAGTGTTTACGATAGAAATGCTTTACGTCATCCAGTGCCAAGTTGGCAATCGAGTTATTGGTACCATCGCTAGAGCGAGAAAATATCGAATTACCAAATAACACTTGGCGAGTCGCTTGAGATGCTAACCATTCCGGTTGCTGGTGTTGGAAAACCATTCCCTGAATCATTTGCTGCTTTATACGATCAAAATCTTCTTGCTTAAAGCCTGGCTGAAACAGTACCTCTTCAATTACAGAAAGCGTTTCCGATAAGTTCTTCTCTAAACTAGATACAACAACACTTGTCGAATAGACGTTTGCACTGACACTGATGGTTGAACCTAGCTTATCCAACTGAGCTTGAATATCTTCAACATCTCGTAAAGTTGAGCCTTGCTCCATCATTGCTGCAGTTAAATTGGCAAGACCTTCTTTTCCTCTAGCAACATGTCGTTCGCCAGCAGGAAGCTTGAACTGGATAACCACAGTCGGTGTTTCTGATGTTTTGGTACCTAAAAGCTCAGCGCCATTGTTGAAATAAATCTCATACAATGATGGCAAATGAGCCTGAACTGGCTCAGCAACTTTTGGCATCACTGAACGATCAAAGTTGTCTGTCACATTTCGATAAGCCAACTGTTGTTCAGTCAGTTTCTGGTGCTCAGGAATAATGCGTTCAGAAGTAACAAAAGTCGCTTTTTTCACGGCATAACTTGTTTTGCCTTTAGGTACAACGCTAAGGGTGACCTTGCTCTTGCCATCTATATATTTTCTAAATACCGAAGATAATGTTTTCGGAGAAACACGGCCTAATTGTTCAAGCTGATCTTGGATTCGATCCGGATGACCGTAGAAGGTTTCATTGGAAGCTAACTGAGCTACTTTTCCTGACACGCTTTGTAATGCAAATACAGAGTTAGCTTCTGCCATACCAGTAATTTGCTCTAACCTATCAGCATCAACTCCCTTAGCTTTGAATTCTTCCAGTGTTTGCATTAACTCCTTATACAAAGGCGCTAATTTGCCTTTATTGCCTGCTGGAGCCATGGCGAAAACATAGAAATTACAGGCCAGTTCCGAACAATCGTGGAATGAACCAGCACTAACAGCTTTCTGAGTTTTAACTAAATTCTGATAAAGATAGCTATTGGTTCCACTCCCAAGAACACTCGACAGTACATCTAAAGACATTTGGTCATCAGCACCACGATAGGATGTCGGCCAACCAATCACGACCATAGGCTGCTGTATGCGATCTTCCATGGTAATGAAACGGTTTTCAGGTAACACCGCTGGTTGCTTTTTAGCATCCTTCACATCAGGCCCTTTAGGAATAGAACCAAAGTATTGGCTCACCCAAGTTAATGTTTCATCCACATCGATATCCCCGCCGATAGTCAGAACAGCATTGTTTGGACCATACCAACGAAGGAAAAACGCCTTCAGATCGTTAACATCAACTTTATCGAGATCTTCAACATAGCCAATTGTCTGCCAAGAGTAAGGATGCCCTTCTGGATATATTGCCTCACCCATTTTTTCCCACATCAGACCATATGGGCGATTATCATAATTCTGAGCACGCTCGTTCTTGACAGTATCTCTCTGAATCTCGAATTTACGTTGTGAAACGGCATCAAGTAAAAAGCCCATACGATCCGATTCTAACCACAATACCTTTTCCAATTGATTGGACGGTACAGTCTCATAGTAATTAGTACGATCTCGGTTGGTAGTACCATTAAGTGAACCACCAGCTTCTGTAATCAACTTAAAGTGCTCTTGGTCTCCAACATGTTTTGAACCTTGAAACATCATGTGTTCAAAAAAATGAGCAAAACCAGACTTACCAACTTCTTCACGAGCAGAGCCAACATGATAAGTAACATCAACATGCACTAGAGGATCAGAGTGGTCCGGAGAAAGAATGACAGTTAACCCATTGTCTAAACGATATTTAGAATAGGGAATCATTACTTTGTCAGACGTCGAATCAATTTGTTCAACTAAGTGAACACCTTGAGGAAGGGGGGAGAGTTCAGTCTCTGGTTTGGTTTGAGTACTACAGCCATAAATGGCAAACAACGAGAAGGCACCAGCCCAGATTTTCCTCATAACATCTCCTTAGAAAACCTTAGAAAAAGAAAAGAGCGGCAAGAATGGAATATCGAAGCGCTTTGCCAATCAAAATCATGACAAATGAAGGTAAAAATTTCATTCTTAACCAACCTGCAGCTAAACAAAGTGGATCGCCAATTATAGGTAACCAACTGAATAGCAAAGACCAGTAACCGTACTTTGTTAACCATGCTAAAGCTTTATGACCGTGCTTTTGCTGTTGAGTTCGATTCGGCAACCACAAACCTAACCAATAGTTAATTAAGCCACCAAGGGTGTTACCTAACGTTGCGATTGTAATGACAGAAAAGACGGAATATTGATTCAGCGATAAGGTGGCAAGCAATGCGGCTTCTGAACCTCCAGGAAGTAGAGTTGCACTCAAAAAGCCGCCAAAAAAAAGAACCCACAATGCAGAATCAGAGAAGAACTGCGCAAATTGGGTAAACAGAGAGTTGAAAAACTCGATCATTTCATATCTAACAGAACTTTGCCTCGGGTATGACCAGTTTCTATCTGCTTATGCGCTTGTTGAACTTCATCCATCGGATAAATTTTCTGAATTTCCGTTTTTAACAATCCAACACTGACCATGTAAAGCATTGTGTCTAATTGCTCAGGATTGGGATCAACCAACATCCCTGTGGCTTGAAAACCCAACATTTTCGCTTTCTCGCAGATAAGTTCAGCACTTAAGGTTGGCACTGTAACCACACGAGCATTATCGTTTAAGCATTTCAAAGCATCCAATGCAGCATCACCGCCAACAAGGTCGATTAACACATCGACTTTATCAATACGTTGGGATACAGGAGCGAACTGATAGTTAATCGCGTGAGCTCCAAGAGTCGCCAAATAGTCCAAATTGCTTTCGCTGCATGTTGTATAAACTTCCGCTTTAGCTGCGATGGCTATCTGAACAGCTAAATGTCCAACACCACCGGCACCCGCGAGAATCAACACAACATCGCCCTCTTTTACTTCCGCTTTATTGAGAGCTTGAGCAGCAGTTTGACCTGCGAGAGGAAGAACAGCGGCAGCTTCTAAAGTCACGGCATCAGGTACCAGACTCAATTCATTTTCTGGAACACAAATGTATTGGCTATAACCACCACCGCGAATTGGAAAACCAACAAATCCAGCAACGTTATCTCCTGACTGTAGACGAGAAACAGAATCACCTGTCTTCATTACTTGCCCTGCAATATCGTAACCAGGAACCCATGGTAGCTTGTCTTTATTTTGCGCCGCAGCCCAGCCTAATCCAGCTCGAGTTTTAACATCGATAGGATTAACCCCCGAAAAAGCCACACGTACTAATACCTCACCCGCTTTAGGCTCTGGTATCGGTGACGATAAAATTGAAAGAACTTCAGGCCCACCAAACTGGGTAATAGCAATTTGCTTGTTTTCCATTTCAACTGTCCCTATAGCGCAAAATAAAAAAGGGATGCTGCAGCATCCCTTTGAATATATACCAATATTTGCAAACACTACAGTTTCATGCCACTAAAGCGTTAACCGTAAGTCGTGTTCTACGTTGATAAACTTGCAACCCTTCTAACCCACCAACGCAAGTAACACACCTGCCGCAACCGCAGAGCCAAGAACCCCTGCTACGTTTGGTCCCATTGCATGCATTAATAGGAAGTTCTGAGGGTTAGCTTGTAAACCAACCTTGTTCACAACTCGCGCAGCCATAGGAACCGCAGAAACCCCTGCCGCACCGATAAGTGGGTTGATATCTTCTTTTGAGAACTTATTAAGAATCTTAGCCATAATAACGCCACCCGCAGTACCAATACTGAATGCCGCAGCTCCTAAGACCAAAATACCTAGCGTTTCCAAATTCAAGAATTTATCCGACTGCAGTTTTGAGCCAACACCAAGTCCTAAGAAAATAGTCACAATGTTAATCAGCTCGTTTTGTGCCGTCTTAGATAAGCGCTCAACTACGCCAGCTTCTCGCATCAAGTTACCTAAACAGAACATACCCACAAGTGGTGTTGCTGCTGGAAGGAACAAGATAGTCATCAGCAAAACAACCAATGGGAAAATGATTTTTTCTGTTTTCCCAACGTGACGAAGTTGTGCCATCTTAATTTGGCGTTCTTCTGGCGTTGTTAATGCTTTCATGATCGGAGGTTGAATGATCGGAACCAACGCCATGTAACTGTAGGCTGCAACGGCAATCGCACCAAGCAAGTCAGGTGAAAGTCTACTTGCTAAGAAGATCGCTGTTGGGCCGTCTGCACCACCGATAATTGCAATCGAAGAAGCATCCGCCATGGTGAATTCCATTCCTGGCACATAGTTAAGCAAAATCGCACCAAACAATGTTGCAAAGATACCTAGCTGTGCTGCTGCCCCCAGCCATAGAGTTTTAGGGTTTGCAATCAAAGCCCCAAAGTCCGTCATTGCACCTACACCCATAAAGATCAATAGCGGGAAGACACCCGATTCAATCCCTACATGATAAACGTAGTAAAGCAATCCACCCGGCTCTGTGAAGCCAGCATTTGGTATGTTCGCAAGAACAGCGCCAAAGCCAATTGGCAGCAGTAACAAGGGTTCAAAACCTTTACGAATAGCGAGAAAAAGGAGCAAACATCCAACCATGATCATAATAATCTGACCAAGTTCGAAGTTTGCAATACCAGTTTCTAACCATAAGGTCATTAATCCGTCCATGGTTCTCCCTTACGCTAAGCTCAGCAGTGGTGAACCAACGGCGACAGCATCACCTTCTTTCACATGAAGATCCTGAACTAAGCCAGCACGAGCCGCTCTTACTTCAGTTTCCATCTTCATTGCTTCTAGAATAACGAGCACATCACCTTCGGCGACCTCTTCACCTGTCGTCACATTTACTTTGAAGATTGTGCCTGCAAGAGGTGCAGAAACATCTTCAGCATCCGTTGCTGCAGCCACTGGTGCGGCAACTGGTTTTGCACTTGCAGGCGTGACTGAAGTCAGTTGACCTTGAGGGCCGACTTCCACTTCGTAGACATGACCATCAACTTTTACGCTGTATGTTTCGATACCACCAACAGCCGCTTTAGCTACAGGTACTGCTGCAACCGGAGTTGCTACTTCTTTTCCTGGTGCTGGCTCAAATGCATCTGGATTATGACGATTTTTCAGGAACTTGAGCCCTACTTGAGGGAACAATGCATAGGTAAGAACATCATCAACGGTATCTTCCGCCAGTGATATACCCTCTGCTTTTGCTTTTTCTAGCAGGTCAGTAGTCAGATGATCCATTTCATCTTGCAGTAAATCGGCAGGACGGCATGTGATCACTTCTTTACCTTCAAGAACACGGGCTTGTAGCTCTGCATTGACATGCGCTGGCGCTGCCCCATACTCACCTTTCAATAACCCAGCAGTTTCTTTGGTGATGCTCTTGTAACGCTCGCCCGTTAATACGTTGATAACCGCTTGCGTACCAACAATTTGTGAAGTTGGCGTTACCAATGGGATGTAGCCTAGATCTTTACGAACGCGAGGGATCTCTTCAAGAACTTCATCAATACGGTCAGCCGCACCTTGTTCTTTTAGTTGCCCTTCCATATTCGTCAACATACCACCAGGAACCTGAGCAATAAGAATGCGAGAATCCACACCTTTAAGCTGACCTTCCCACTTAGCATATTTCTTACGTACTTCACGGAAGTAAGCCGCAATAGGTTCAATTTGCTCAAGTTTTAAATTGGTATCGCGTTCAGTACCTTGCAGCATAGCGACAACCGTTTCCGTCGGTGTATGACCGTAGGTTTGGCTCATTGAAGAAATTGCAGTATCAAGAATATCAATCCCTGCTTCTACCGCTTTCACAGCCGTTGCAGTTGATAAACCCGTGGTTGCATGGCAGTGGAGTGCCAATGGAACATCACAGGAAGCTTTAATACGAGTAATTAACTCTTCTGCTTCATACGGTTTTAGTAGGCCAGACATATCTTTAATACACAAAGAATGACAGCCTAGATCTTCTAATCGTTTAGCAAGATCAACCCACGTGTCCGCATTGTGAACTGGGCTAGTTGTGTATGAGAGTGTACCTTGAGCGTGAGCGCCAACATCAATCGTTGCTTTTACTGCTTTTTCAAAGTTACGAACATCGTTCATCGCGTCAAAAATACGAAACACATCCATACCGTTGGTATGAGCGCGTTCTACGAATTTTTCCACGACATCATCTGCGTAATGGCGATATCCCAATAAGTTTTGACCACGTAAAAGCATTTGCATTGGAGTATTCGGCATCGCTTTTTTCAGCTCACGCAAACGCTCCCAAGGATCTTCCCCCAAAAAGCGAATACAAGCATCAAATGTAGCGCCGCCCCAAGTTTCAAGAGACCAGTAGCCAACTTTGTCCAACTCTGCTGCAATCGGCAGCATATCTTCGATACGCATGCGTGTAGCAAATAAAGATTGATGGGCATCACGAAGGACCACATCGGTTATGGCAAGTGGTTTAGACATGCTTATTAACTCCTTTTAATTATTTACTACTCTTAGCAGCAGCTAGAGTGCGGTGCTGATGTACCGCTGCAGAAATAGCCGCTACAACCTGTGGACTAACGCCCGCAGATTTCACTGGTACTTTTTTATTTTTGTTAGGTGTACTGATCGGTTGAGGTACTTCTTGTGGTACCAATTTAGACATTAACCGAACGAGATAAACCAAGATGGTTAGGAATAGAAAAACGAAGCCCATCCCTGTAATCATCAGGGTGGCCGCGTCTACTAGCAGGCTTCCAATATTTGTCATGTTGCTTCCTTTCTTTGTCATCCTGACAACAATTGTCAAAAACCGAGATAACTGGCTAAGACAAGTGAGCAAAAATTATCTCGACTGTTCAAAAATTGTCAATTTAGTTGAGACCACTCTTCTAGAAGCACCACATACTGAGTGCCAGATTTATGGCATAGCTAACAAAACAGCGCAAATCGACTGTAAGCAAATAAAGGTATTGGGAATGTATTTTTGTGATTTACAAATAGATTAATGAAGTTTTGAAATGAAATTTGAGATCTAAGCGGTAAAGTCATTTAGCTTCGATGCAGAACAGTGACTTAGCGCTCATAAATAACCAAGAATAGAATTTTGTAAATGGCGATATTGCAGAAAAGAAAAAGCCTCGCAAAATGCGAGGCTTAAAATAGTGGCGCGTCCTGGAGGATTCGAACCTCCGACCGCCTGGTTCGTAGCCAGGTACTCTATCCAGCTGAGCTAAGGACGCGAAGTGTTAATGAAATCAATCATCAACTTAAATTATGGCGCGCTCAGGAGGATTCGAACCTCCGACCGCCTGGTTCGTAGCCAGGTACTCTATCCAGCTGAGCTATGAGCGCGCAGTTTTCAATATCATATCTTCAATTATGAAGCGTGATATAAGGGCATTACCCTGATGTCTAAGATTCTTATCACAATCATCTCAAACATAAATAGTGGCGCGTCCTGGAGGATTCGAACCTCCGACCGCCTGGTTCGTAGCCAGGTACTCTATCCAGCTGAGCTAAGGACGCACGGTGTTAATGAAAATAATCATCAACTTAAATAATGGCGCGCTCAGGAGGATTCGAACCTCCGACCGCCTGGTTCGTAGCCAGGTACTCTATCCAGCTGAGCTATGAGCGCGCAGTTTTTAATATCATATCTTCAATTATGAAGGGGATATAAGGGCATTACCCTAACATCTAAGACTCTTATCTCAATCATCTTAGACGATAAATAGTGGCGCGTCCTGGAGGATTCGAACCTCCGACCGCCTGGTTCGTAGCCAGGTACTCTATCCAGCTGAGCTAAGGACGCGCAGGGTGTGAAACATATCACACTAAATTTATTTCAGAACAAAAAAATTGACCCTTGGTCAATAAATGGCGGTGAGGGAGGGATTCGAACCCTCGATGCGGCTACAAACCGCATACTCCCTTAGCAGGGGAGCGCCTTCGGCCTCTCGGCCACCTCACCGCATTATTCATATTCGATAACTTGTTATAAAAACAAGAGAAAGAATATGGCGCGTCCTGGAGGATTCGAACCTCCGACCGCCTGGTTCGTAGCCAGGTACTCTATCCAGCTGAGCTAAGGACGCACTTTGTTCTTTGTTTGGCTGCTAACCCAAACAAGGCAAGAATGGCGGTGAGGGAGGGATTCGAACCCTCGATGCGGCTATAAACCGCATACTCCCTTAGCAGGGGAGCGCCTTCGGCCTCTCGGCCACCTCACCGTCTTGCGGAGGCACATATTACGATTTACCAAAAATATGTCAAACATTTTCTTGGCAAAAATAGCAAAAACCAAGTCAATCGTTGCCTATTTAATCAAAGCGCTATGAAATTACACTTTTATTAAAAAAAGCACCTCTTAAAAACAAAAAAGGCTGGCTAAAAAGCCAGCTTTTTTGAGAATTAGTAGTTGCCAGATGCAACGTTACCATTGCCCTTTTCAGCTTGAATGCGCATGTAAATTTCTTCACGGTGAACAGATACTTCTTTTGGTGCGTTCACACCGATACGTACTTGGTTACCTTTTACACCTAAAACAGTAACAGTTACTTCATCACCGATCATTAGAGTTTCGCCAACACGACGAGTCAAAATTAGCATTCTTTGCTCCTTGAGTAATCTCTGAATTATCTTGCAGTTACACTATTATCCACCAGAAGTTATCTTGTCGTAAACTCTCATGGCGGTTTATTAACCTAAAGATACTTGCCTAGGTTGAAAATCTAATAGTTCGTCAGAAGTTATAAAAGCTTCATGCAAAATATTAGCTGCTGAATTAACACTTTCTGGACTTAACATAAGCATAGATGATTGTGAAGTCGTTGAAACATAATGAATATTTATGTCGTGTTCAGCTAGTAATGCAAAAGAACGGTCAACTAAGCTCGGGGCTTGTAAACCTACTGTGGTTAATAAACTCACATGCTCACTATTACGGATTTTATCGCTGAACACCAGCTTCAACTTAGCACAAGCATCAAGTTTTATAACTACTCCTGCCCATTCTGTATCCTCGATCACACTCCAAACTTCAATACCTAACATTTGGCAGTGTTTCTGCAGGCTTGAAAGCGCTTCATGGTCGATAGTAATCAAAGCCATATCTCTTTGAATGGCTATACCACAGACAGGTTTAGTTCCCAATTCACCTTTGATCAAGCTACCTTCATTGACATCAAAAGTAGACAAAACACGAAGTGGAACTGCATTGTCCCAAGCGAATTGAACGCATGGTAAATGTAAAACTTTTGCACCTTTACGAGCCATTTCTTCCATAGATGGAAAATCAACGACATCTAATTTCTGTGCATTAGGTACCACTCTTGGATCACAAGAGTACACACCATCTACATCAGTAAAGATTTGGCATTCGTCAGCCTTGAGAGCTCCCGCAAGTGTCACAGCACTTGTATCTGAGCCACCGCGTCCTAACGTGGTGATGTCCCCATTCTCATTAACACCCTGAAAACCAGCTACTATGACAATTTGATCTTGTTCTAGTAGCTCGATAATCGTTCGTGTATCAATGTTCTTAATCGTCGCGTCATTGTGCAGATTATCCGTCACAATGTTCGCTTGAGCTCCGGTTAGTGAACGTGCAGCAAAACCCAATTTATTTAGAGTCATTGCTAACAGTGCCATAGACACTTGCTCACCAGCAGAGAGCAAAACATCAAGTTCTCTTGCCGTTGGTACACTATCGATTTGTTGGGCTAATGCCACTAATCGATTCGTCTCACCCGACATTGCAGATACAACTACAACAACTTGATTACCATCATTTTTCGCCTTTATGATGTGTTCAGCTACAGTATGGATTGTTTCAATTGAACCCATTGAAGTTCCGCCGAACTTTTGCACGATAAGGGGCTTTTTCACCAGTATTCACCTTCCCAAGACCGAAGTCTCATACGCACCAACTCATCTATCCAACCGATAAATTCGTTTAGTAATAACAAAAACAAAACCAAGTAGATAACTGCGCGGAAAACTCCACCCAACTAAACCACTTGGTTAATGGAATTAAACTACATCAGTCCCATGTTGAAACTGACGTAGATAATTAATTTATAAGCGTTCTTCTAGCCAAGGCTGAACAGTTTGCATTGCCGCAGGCAAAGCTGACACATCAGTACCACCAGCTTGAGCCATGTCTGGACGACCACCGCCCTTACCGCCAACTTGTTCAGCAACCATTTTAACTAAGTCGCCAGCTTTCACTTTGCCAGTCAGGTCGTTAGTTACACCAGCAATTAGGCTGACTTTGTCGTCTGCCACGTTAGCCAATAGAACAACACCACTACCAAGTTGATTCTTAATATCGTCAACCATGGTTCTTAGGTTCTTGCTGTCTGCACCTTCAAGGCCAGCGATAAGAACTTTAGTGCCATTGATCACCTGAGATTTACCCATAATGTTGGCACTTTCAGTTGCTGCCATTTTATCTTTCAGCTTCTGAATTTCTTTTTCTAACGCTTTTGCTTTATTCGCTGCTTCAACAAGCTTCTCTTCATATTTACGTGCTTGAGCGTCAATCACATCAAGTGCTGACTCACCAGTAACAGCTTCAATACGACGGATACCTGCAGCGATACCACCTTCTGAAGTGATCTTGAACAGACCAATATCACCTGTATTTGAAGCGTGAATACCACCACACAGTTCAGTTGAGAACTCACCCATTGAAAGCACACGAACTTGGTCATCGTATTTTTCACCGAACAGTGCCATTGCACCTTTTTTCTTCGCTGATTCGATATCCATGATATTCGTTTCAATCACATGGTTACGACGCACTTGTTCGTTAACCAGACGCTCTACTTCTTTCAGCTCTTGAGCTGTTACCGCTTCAAGATGAGAGAAGTCAAAACGCAGACCTTCAGGTTTCACTAGAGAACCTTTTTGAGTCACGTGTTCACCCAATACTTGGCGTAGTGCTGCATGCAGTAAGTGAGTTGCAGAGTGGTTAAGAGACGTTCCTAGACGACGTTTAGCATCAACGAGTGCTGTTACTTTATCGCCTTTAGCAAATACACCTTCAACGAGCACACCGTGATGCGCAAAAGCATTGCCTAGTTTCTGTGTGTCTTCAACTTTGAACAAACCTGATTCAAGTTTTAGTACACCAGCGTCACCACATTGACCACCTGATTCTGCGTAGAAAGGTGTTTCGTCTAACACAACAATCGCTTTGTCGCCCGCAGACAGAGAATCAACTTCATTGCCTTCAACGAACATCGCTGTGATAGTGCCTTGACCTTCTGTTGCGCCGTAGCCACAGAATTCAGTGCTGCCATCCACTTTGATTAACGTGTTGTAATCAGTACCAAACTGACCAGCTTCACGAGCACGTTGACGTTGCTCTGCCATCGCAGCTTCAAAGCCAGCTTCATCGATAGTGAAGTTGCGCTCACGAGCGACGTCGTTAGTTAAGTCAGCAGGGAAACCGTATGTATCGTACAGTTTGAAAACTGTTTCGCCATCAAGCTCTTGGCCTTCTAGGCTATCTAGAGCTTCATTTAGAATTGCCATACCGCGGTCAAGTGTGCGGCTGAAGTTTTCTTCTTCAATGCGCAGTACTTTTTCTACAACTGCTTGTTGCTTTTTAAGCTCGTCACCTGCTGTGCCCATTACATCAGCAAGAACAGATACCAGTTTGTAGAAGAATGAGCCTTGTGCACCCAATTTGTTGCCGTGACGAACTGCACGACGAATAATACGACGTAGCACGTATCCACGACCTTCGTTAGAAGGCATAACGCCATCTACGATTAGGAAAGCACATGAACGGATGTGGTCAGCAACAACACGTAGAGACTGGTTCGATAGATCTTGGTGACCAGTCACTTCAGCAGCGGCTTTAATTAGTGTTTGGAATACATCGATTTCGTAGTTTGAGTGTACGTTTTGCATAATTGCAGAGATACGCTCAATACCCATACCTGTGTCTACAGACGGCTTAGGTAGAGGTTCCATCGTGCCATCAGCATGACGGTTAAACTGCATGAATACGTTGTTCCAAATCTCAATGAAACGGTCGCCATCTTCCTCAGGTGAGCCCGGAGGACCGCCCCAAATATGATCGCCGTGATCATAGAAAATTTCAGTACATGGGCCACATGGACCAGTATCACCCATCTGCCAGAAGTTATCTGACTCGTACGCTTTACCACCTGGTTTGTCACCAATACGGATAATACGGTCAGCAGGAATA
Organism: Vibrio sp. HM8-C; assembly: GCF_058630515.1. Classification (NCBI taxonomy): domain Bacteria; kingdom Pseudomonadati; phylum Pseudomonadota; class Gammaproteobacteria; order Vibrionales; family Vibrionaceae; genus Vibrio; species Vibrio sp. HM8-C. The sequence continues at coordinate 42,824 of NZ_JBMMKS010000011.1, read as the reverse complement.
CCAACTTGCTTGTTCCAGATTTCGAATGCTTCGTCATCAGTCTGGTAAACCGTTACCAGTAAGCGATCTTTTGGTAATTCAAGTACTTCAGTTAGAAATTCCCATGCAAATTTGATGGCATCTTCTTTGAAATAATCACCAAAGCTGAAGTTACCCAACATTTCGAAAAATGTGTGGTGACGCGCGGTGAAACCCACGTTTTCTAAGTCGTTGTGTTTACCACCAGCACGAACACAGCGTTGAGCTGTTGTGGCGCGAGTGTATGCTCGTTTCTCTAAACCTAGGAAACAATCTTTAAACTGGTTCATCCCTGCGTTAGTGAACAGCAAGGTCGGATCATTAGCAGGCACCAAAGACGAACTATCGACGATTTGGTGACCTTTACTTTCAAAGAATGAGAGGAACGCGCGGCGAACCTCATCCGTGCTCATGTACATGCAGCTCTTCCTGAAATACTCAAGTTAGAATTTTGCGCTATTGTAAAGCATGGATAAGAGTTCGCCTAGTTTTCTTAAAGAAAAGACGAGCAAGAATTAAAATTTAACGGAATGTCATTAAGTTAAGAGTAGGATTGATTGAAACCAAGTCGTGTCAACTTCTGATGAAGGTGAACCTCACAAAGCTAAACATTGTCATCCTCAGAAAGCGCATATTGAATTTGCTCAAAGCTAAAGCCACGATACTGAAGGAATCTCACTCGCTTGGCATACTCTTTTTGATCTTGAGTGTTTAGTTGTTTGAATTTCTTTTCAGCGGTTTGCTTCGCCAATTCAAACCAATCGACTTCTTCTTGCTCTAAGACACTATTAACAGCTTCATTATCAACGGCTTTTTGCTGTAGCTCCTGACGAATTCGTCTTTCGCCATGACCTTTAGCAATATGTTGCCTCACTTGGCTACGAGCAAAGCGCTGATCATCCAAATAGCCATGTTCTTTACAGTAGATAACGGCTTGTTGTACTTCATCTTCTTCAAAGCCCTTCATCACGAGTTTCTGCCACAGTTTGAACTCTCCGTGATCTCGTCGTGTTAGTAAATACAGTGCGCGCTCTTTGCAGCTCATTTTATTTGGGCTTGAATACATATCACCTCTAAACACAGAAACTTAAATGTTTATTGCACAGTCAAACACTCTGAATAACAAAAAGCCCCGCTAATCAGCAGGGCTCAGAATTCACTATCACCATGATGATGAACATCAACAGTGATTAAAACTCTTCTTGTTCTTCAACAGACTGTTCAACATCATCAGAAGATGAAGTTGCTTCTAGAGAAGAGTTCAACAACATTTCACGCAGTTTGGCATCGATAGTCGCTGCTGCTTCTGGGTTGTCGCGTAGGAACTTACATGCGTTCGCTTTGCCTTGACCAATTTTATCGCCATTGTAGCTGTACCAAGCACCCGCTTTCTCAACCAGCTTGTGTTTAACACCTAGGTCAATCAGCTCACCTTCACGGTTAAAACCTTGACCGTAAAGAATTTGCGTGTCTGCTTGTTTAAATGGTGCTGCAATCTTGTTCTTAACAACTTTGATGCGAGTTTCGTTACCAACAACTTCATCGCCTTCTTTAATCGAACCTGTACGACGAATATCCAGACGCACAGAAGCGTAGAATTTAAGCGCGTTACCACCCGTTGTTGTTTCTGGGTTACCAAACATCACACCAATCTTCATACGAATTTGGTTGATGAAGATACACATACAGTTTGACTGCTTCAGGTTACCCGTTAGCTTACGCATCGCTTGAGAAAGCATACGAGCTTGAAGACCCATGTGGCTATCGCCCATTTCACCTTCAATCTCAGCTTTCGGCGTTAGTGCTGCAACTGAGTCGACAACCATAACATCTACTGCGCCAGAGCGAGCCAATGCATCACAGATTTCCAGCGCTTGTTCACCAGTGTCAGGCTGAGAAACCAATAATTCATCAATGTTCACACCCAGTTTACGAGCGTAGATTGGGTCTAGAGCGTGCTCAGCATCGATAAAGGCACAAGTTTTACCTACGCGCTGTGCTGCTGCAATCAGTTCAAGAGTCAGCGTTGTTTTACCTGAAGATTCAGGACCGTAGATTTCTACGATACGACCCATTGGTAAGCCACCAGCACCTAGAGCAATATCTAAAGAAAGTGAACCCGTAGAGATGGTTTCTACATCCATTGTACGGTTGTCACCAAGGCGCATAATTGAACCTTTACCGAATTGCTTTTCAATTTGACCTAGGGCTGCAGCTAGCGCCTTCTGTTTGTTCTCGTCCATTACGTTCTCCAGACTGTCACTCGCGTGATACGTGAATGCTTACAAATGAGTTTGACTTACTTTGTCAGAATGATGCTCATTATACTGTTGATTTGTACAGTGTCCACCCCTGTATGGAAAAAAGTTGCTACTTGCCGAAAAGTCAGAGACTTATGACAAATGCTGCTTAATTGTTTCTAAGGCGTGGATCACAGCTTGAGTTCTAACCGCGCTGCGATCACCTGAAAAGTGTTGCGTTTCAACCTTTAACCAATCGGATTTATTAGCCCAGGCAAAACAAACAGTGCCCACTGGCTTCTCTACACTTCCTCCAGTAGGACCGGCAATGCCACTGATCGAAACGCCAATAGTCGCGTTAGAGTTTTTTAATGCCCCCTGAACCATTTGAATCACGACCGGTTCAGAGACTGCGCCAAATTTTTCTAGTGTCTCGGCTTGCACACCGATCATTTCTTGTTTTGCTTCATTGCTGTAGGTGACAAAAGCTCGGTCAAACCAAGCTGAACTGCCAGCAATTTCCGTGATCGCATTTGCCACACCACCGCCAGTACAAGACTCTGCCGTCACTACAATTTGTTTGTGCTCAAGCAATAACTCGCCCAGTTGTTGGCTTAATTGGTCTATTGAATTCATTACAAACACCTAACCTACTATTAATCCGATAAAGCTAACTGATAGCTAACGCATTGCCAACTACAGAAACAACAAGAGTGCCATTTGGCACCCTCGTATCTTTAGTTTTTTTGTTAAAGCAGGTTTTGTTAAAGCGTATAAAAAGAAAATTAAATTTCGAACATCAAGTTGCCCGGAGCTAAGAACGGCCAGCGTATAACCTCAGGAGCTTGATGAGAATCTTCTGCGAAGAAGTAACCGACTTGAGGCAATGCGAACACTTGATCACCTCGCTTCAAAGGCTGCTCACTCAATGCACGATGAGAAAGTTTAGCTTCCCAAAGTTCATCCGTTTGCCAGCCGATTGGTGACAGTTCTACGCGTACTTCTGCACCAACAGGGTTAATAGACACAACCTCACAAGGCAATGATGCTTGGCTATTCTCTTTTGCCGATAGGCTTAGTTCATGGCTACGTACATAAAGCAGACCATTTTTGCGAGTCGCTTCATTGACTGGTGGCAGCACAAAAGCTTCACCATTATTCCACTGTTCTTGCTGCCAATTAGCCTTGAATTGATTGACGTTACCAAAGAAATCAAACACAAAACGGCTATTAGGATGCGCATACAGCTCAACTGGTGAATCCACTTGCTCAATACGACCATTACTCATCACCACCACACGATCTGATAGCTCCAAAGCCTCATCCTGATCGTGAGTCACAAATACGCTGGTAAAGCCCAATTCATCGTGCAAACTACGTAACCAGCGACGCAAGTCTTTACGTACTTTTGCATCTAATGCGCCGAAAGGTTCATCAAGCAACAGTACTTCAGGTTTTGTGGCTAAAGCTCGAGCCAGTGCGATACGTTGCTTTTGCCCCCCAGAAAGCTGCTCTGGGTAGCGACCAGCTAGATGCCCTAGTTGAACAATTTCCAACAACTGCTTCACACGCTTATTGATTTCAGCTTGAGAAGGACGCTGCGAACGATCCATTACCTGCAAACCGAACGCAACGTTATCAGCAACAGTCATATGGCGGAAAAGTGCGTAGTTCTGAAAAACAAAACCCACTCGGCGATCACGTACGTGAACGTTGGTCACATCACGGTCACGGAAATGAATAGAACCCGAATTGGCACTTTCTAAACCTGCGATAATACGCAATAACGTTGTCTTACCCGAACCTGAAGGGCCAAGTAAGCCAATCATTTCACCATCTTCAATATGCAAGGAGAGTGGCGAAAGTGCCTGAAATTTGCCGAAATGCTTCGAAATATTATCTAAACGAATACTCATAACGTTCCTTGCTGCTCTTGTTCAATGACATGATTTCGTTCTTGTCGCCATTCAACAAAGGCTTTCAAAATCAAAGTTAATAAAGCGATAAATGCCAAAAGGGATGCGCTTGCGAATGCCGCTTCGGATTGATAGTCCTCATAAAGAAGCTGAACATGCAGAGGCAAGGTGTTGGTTTCACCACGGATGTTTCCAGACACTACCGCCACGGCACCGAACTCCCCAACCGCGCGAGCATTAGTGAGAATCACACCGTAAATCAATGCCCACTTAATGTTTGGCAGTGTCACTCGGCGGAACAGTTGCCACCAAGATGCACCGAGAATAACAGCCGCTTCTTCATCACTACGACCCTGTTGTTGCATTAAAGGAATCAGTTCTCTGGCAACAAATGGACAGGTAACAAAGACTGTCACCAGCACAATACCCGGCCATGCAAACATGATTTGCAAATCATGTTCATACAACCATTCACCTAACCAACCACTGCTGCCGTAAAGCAACAGATACAGCAAACCTGCAACTACTGGTGATACCGCAAATGGGATATCAATTAACGTGGTAAGAAATTTCCGTCCTGTGAATTCAAAACGAGTCACAGACCACGCGAGCATCACGCCAAACACTAAGTTGATTGGCACCGTCAATAAAGCCACCAGCAGAGTCAGACCAATAGCATGTAAGGTATCAGGCTCGCTCAGGTTAGTGATGTAAGTTTCTAAACCGCTGGCAAAAGCTTGTTGGAAGATGCTCAATAGTGGAATCAGCAACAGCACTGCGACAAAAAACAGCGCTAAAGAGATTAAACTCCACTTTACCCAAGGCTGCTCCCCTACTCGTAAAGGTCTTTGAATTGTTGATCTAGAAGTTGAACCTTGACTAGACATAGCGAATAAACTCCTTATCGACCGTGAATTCGGCGTAAATACGCGCCTTGCCAAAGGTTAATCACTAACAGCAGTGACAACGATGTCAGTAGTACAATCGAAGCAATCGCGCTTGCAGCTGGGAAATCAAACTCTTGCAGACGAACGAATATCATCAGGGACGTAATTTCACTCACGTATGGCATATTGCCAGCAATGAAAATCACTGCACCAAACTCACCTAAGCTACGCGTAAATGACAATGCAACACCCACCATCAGAGCTGGCCATAGAGATGGCATAATGACACGCCAGAATACTGCACTGTCAGACGCACCAAGGGTCATTCCTGCTTCTTCTTCCTCACGGGAAATTTCTTCAAGCACAGGTTGTACGGTACGAACAACGAAAGGAATACTGGTAAAAGCCATAGCGACAATGATGCCCAAAGGGGTATACGCGACTTTCACACCTATGCTTTCAAGCACACTACCGATCCATCCATGGCTTGAGTACAAAGTCGCAAGCGTAATGCCTGCTACCGCGGTTGGTAATGCGAAAGGCAAATCAACTAGAGCATCGAGAATTCGTTTCCCCGGAAATGTGTATCGAACCAACACCCAAGCTAATAGAAGACCAAAAGCACCGTTAAAGATTGACGCAACGAATGCAGAAATCACCGTCACTTTATAACTTGCTACCACACGAGGGTCTGCAATCACTTGCCAGTATTCACTAAAAGACATGCCCTTGGTTTGCATCACCAGACCTGTTGCTGGTAGCAACAGAATCAAGCTAACAAACAACAATGAAATACCTAAGCTAATAGCAAAACCAGGTAAAACACGGGTTTTCTTAGGTGAACCATGATGCTTCGGGCGAGATGTCACAACAGATCCGCTCATAAACTCTCAATATAACCAGTGGATAAGAAAGATAACCGCCCCATTTCAGCTACATGCTAATGCGGGGCGGCAGTGATCGATTAACGACGTTGTAGTTGATCTAACTTAGCGCCATTTGCGAATTGAGTTTTCATAGCTTCATCCCAACCGCCAATGATTTGTTCTACAGTCAGTAGCTCTACCGCTGGGAAACGGTCAGCAAATTCAGCTTTTACTGTTTCATCGTGTACACGGTAGTTGAAACCAGCCAGCATACGTTGAGCATCTTCACTGTACAGGTATGAAAGGTATTCAGTTGCTACGTCCGTTGTACCGTTACGTTTTGCATTGCGCTCTACAACCGCTACAGGGAATTCCGCAAGAATCGACGTTTTTGGAACAACCACTTCGTAGTTATCTTCACCGTATTGTTTACGGATATTATTTACTTCTGATTCGAACGTGATGAGAACATCACCTAATTGGCGCTCAACAAATGAAGTTGTCGCACCACGACCGCCTGTATCAAATACAGCAACGTTCGCTAAGAATTGTTTTAAGAATTCATCTTGCTTCGCTTCGTTATCTTTACCAAACGCTTTCTGAGCGTAGCCTAGAGCAGCTAGGTATGTGTAACGCGCATTGCCCGATGTTTTCGGGTTAGGGAAAACAGAAGAAACATCTGCACGAGCTAGGTCACCCCAGTCTTGAACGTTCTTAGGGTTACCTTTGCGAACCAAGAAAGCAGTTGTTGAGTAATAAGGAGAACTTGCGTTTGGTAGCAGCTCTTGCCAGTTAGCAGGGATCAACTTGCCTTTGTCATGCAGTACTTGTACGTCTGTTACTTGGTTAAAAGTCACGACATCCGCTGATAGACCTTGCAGAATTGAACGAGCTTGAGCTGATGAGCCGCCGTGAGACTGTTTGATCTCTACCGTTTTGCCTGTTTTCTCTTTCCAGTGTTCAGCGAACAATGGGTTATATGAAGCAAATAACTCACGAGCGATGTCGTAAGAAGAGTTCAATATTGTTTGATCTGCTGCTGAGGCGTTGAATGATCCCGCAATTAATAAAGCTGCGAGTGCTGACTTCATCTTTTTCATTATGTTCATACTCCAAAATCATCTTGCCGATGTGGCTTCCTTTGTGACTAGAATATGTGCATAAAACGATTATAACAAAGGGTATAAATAGAACCTTTTGGAATATTATCAAACAATAAATTGTATGCTCATTGTGAATAGAGGCTTGTGCTGTAGTGAAGAAGAATTAGACAATGTCAGCAGTTGCGAAACGCATATTCATAAAGAAACAACAAAGATCAAGATTAACCACTAACAATATTAACAACTAACAATAGATAAAAGGCGAACACTGTGTCTGACTTTCCAACCATCGAAGCTTATGTAGGCCAAACGCCTCTGGTAAAACTGCAACGTCTAGCGGCGGATAGCCAAAGCACTGTGTTAGTTAAACTGGAAGGCAACAACCCTGCTGGTTCTGTAAAAGACCGCCCTGCTCTGAATATGATTATCCAAGCGGAAGCACGTGGCACAATTCAACCCGGCGATACCATTATTGAAGCAACAAGTGGAAACACGGGAATCGCACTTGCCATGGCAGCCGCTATCAAAGGCTACAAAATGATTCTCATCATGCCGGATAACTCGACTCAGGAACGCAAAGATTCGATGCGAGCCTATGGCGCAGAGCTTATTCTGGTGAGCAAAGAACAAGGAATGGAAGGCGCTCGCGACCTAGCCTTGCAAATGCAAAGTGAAGGCAAAGGTAAAGTTCTCGATCAATTCAATAACCCAGATAACCCTGATGCTCACTTTCACTCTACGGGCCCTGAAATCTGGCAACAGAGCTTTGGTAAAATTACTCACTTCGTTTCTAGCATGGGAACAACGGGCACTATCATGGGGGTATCTCGCTACCTGAAGAGCCAGAATCCTGATGTGAATATTGTGGGTCTGCAACCTTCAGAAGGCAGCGCAATTCCGGGGATTCGCCGCTGGCCACAAGAATACTTACCGGGTATTTTTAACGCCGCTGATGTTGACCAAGTGATGGATATCAATCAAAACGATGCAGAAGAGACAGCGCGAGCACTGGCTCGAGAAGAAGGCATCTGCGCAGGTGTCAGCTCTGGTGGTGCGGTCTACGCTGCTATCGAAATCGCTAAGCAAAACCCGGGGTCTGTGGTGGTTGCGATCATCTGCGATCGCGGTGATCGTTACCTATCTTCAGGGCTTTTTTCTTAATAAGAACTCTTCCCTAAAGAGTCTCTTCTTTAGTATCCCCTTGCAGCAAGAGTTGTAAGGGGACAATTGCCCAGCCGTTACTGGATTTGTTATCATCACTCACCGTTTTTAAGTGACCTTATGCGTGACTTTGCTCGTTACTATTTGTTTGATAGTTAGAGTAAAAGGACTGCCAACGATACTAACAAGTGATGTAACGCCATGAATCAACCGAGCGAGTCTCTTTCGCACCACACTCCAATGATGCAGCAATATCTTAAACTCAAGGCAGAAAACCCTGAGATATTGCTGTTTTATCGTATGGGGGATTTCTATGAGCTTTTCTACGATGATGCCAAACGTGCTTCACAATTGTTGGATATCTCCCTAACCAAACGTGGTGCTTCGGCGGGTGAGCCAATTCCTATGGCAGGTGTGCCATTTCATGCAGTTGAAGGTTACTTGGCAAAATTAGTTCAACTGGGAGAATCAGTCGCTATCTGTGAGCAGATTGGTGATCCTGCCACCAGCAAAGGTCCTGTTGAACGTAAAGTCGTCCGCATTGTTACTCCGGGTACGGTGACAGATGAAGCGTTGCTTTCTGAGCGTCTCGACAACCTTGTCGCTGCTATTTTCCACCACGACGGTAAATTCGGTTACGCAACTTTGGATATAACCTCAGGTCGTTTCCAGCTCAGCGAACCAGAAACAGAAGAAGCAATGGCAGCAGAGCTACAAAGAACAGCCCCAAGAGAACTGCTTTTCCCTGAAGATTTCACACCAGTTCAGCTGATGGCAAGTCGCAAAGCTAATCGTCGTCGCCCTATTTGGGAATTTGAACTTGATACCGCCAAGCAACAACTCAACCAACAGTTCGGCACGCGTGATCTGGTTGGCTTTGGCGTTGAAAACGCAAAATTGGGCTTATGTGCTGCAGGCTGTTTAATTCAATACGTTAAAGATACTCAACGTACCGCACTGCCGCATATCCGCTCATTAACTTATGATCGCCAAGATCAGTCTGTGATTCTCGATGCCGCAACCCGTCGTAATCTGGAACTGACCCAAAACCTTGCTGGCGGAACAGACAATACATTAGCGGAAATACTTGATCACTGTGCAACGCCAATGGGCAGCCGTATGCTCAAACGTTGGATCCACCAACCTATGCGTTGCATCAACACTCTCAATCAACGTCTGGATGCCATCGGAGAGATCAAACAACAAGGCTTATTCGCCGATCTTCACCCAGTATTAAAACAGATCGGAGATATTGAACGAATTTTGGCGCGTCTGGCGCTGCGTTCTGCTCGTCCAAGAGATTTAGCTCGTCTACGTAATGCTATGCAGCAACTTCCTGATTTGAGCGATACATTAGCGGAGTTGGCACACCCTTATCTTGCGAAATTACGTGATTATACTCAGCCAATGGATGAGCTGTGTGAGCTGTTAGAACGTGCGATAAAAGAAAACCCGCCAGTAGTAATCCGTGATGGTGGTGTCATTGCTGAAGGCTACAATGCCGAACTCGATGAATGGCGTGATTTGGCAAATGGCGCCACAGAATATCTGGAAAAACTGGAAGCTGACGAACGTGACCGCCACGGTATCGACACACTAAAAGTGGGCTATAACGCAGTACACGGTTTCTTTATTCAAGTTAGCCGTGGTCAGAGTCATCTTGTTCCACCACATTATGTTCGTCGTCAAACATTAAAGAATGCGGAACGTTACATCATTCCAGAGCTGAAAGAGCACGAAGATAAGGTACTGAATTCAAAATCCAAAGCACTGGCTTTGGAGAAGCAACTTTGGGAACAACTCTTTGACTTATTGCTTCCTCATCTTGAGCAAATGCAGAATCTCGCTTCCGCACTGTCTCAATTAGACGTATTGCAAAATCTGTCAGAGCGAGCTGAAAGTTTAGATTACTGCCGACCAACCATAACGGAAGCGCCGGGGATCCATATCCAGTCAGGACGTCATCCTGTGGTAGAGCAAGTAATGAATGATCCGTTTATCGCCAACCCGATAGAACTGCATGCACAGCGTAAAATGTTGATCATCACGGGTCCAAACATGGGTGGTAAATCTACCTATATGCGTCAAACCGCTCTGATTGCGTTGCTTGCACACATTGGCTGTTATGTTCCTGCGGAATCAGCACAAATTGGTTTACTCGATAGAATTTTCACCCGTATCGGCGCTTCAGATGATCTTGCTTCTGGGCGTTCAACCTTCATGGTTGAAATGACAGAGACAGCCAATATCCTGCACAACGCGACAGAAAAAAGCTTAGTGTTAATGGATGAAATTGGTCGTGGCACCAGTACATATGATGGTCTGTCACTGGCTTGGGCAAGTGCGGAATGGCTAGCAAAACAGATAGGTGCCTTAACCCTGTTTGCGACCCATTATTTCGAGCTGACAGAGCTACCAAACGTATTGCCTAATTTGGCTAACGTTCATTTAGATGCGGTTGAACACGGAGACAGCATCGCCTTTATGCATGCCGTGCAAGAAGGCGCAGCAAGCAAATCTTATGGCCTAGCCGTTGCTGGGCTAGCTGGCGTACCTAAAACGGTGATCAAAAATGCACGCAGCAAGCTGACTCAATTAGAGCAACATAGCTTACAACAAACAGGACAACCATCGGCGAAATCTAGCTCGAGAGTTGATATTGCAAACCAACTCAGTTTAATCCCTGAACCAAGTGAAGTTGAGAATGCACTAGCAGCCATCAACCCAGATGACTTAACACCTCGTCAGGCGCTTGAAGAGTTATATCGTTTAAAGAAACTTCTTTAACACTTACATAAAATCTACAAATGACAAAAGGCACTCAATGAGTGCCTTTTTACTACCAAGAATATGAACATCAAAACGTCTGTTTTAAGCTTCAACTTCCACGTTAAACAAAGACTCCATGTTCAAGCCTTGTTTAACCAATATCTCTCTTAAGCGACGTAAGCCTTCAACTTGAATTTGACGAACACGTTCACGAGTTAGGTTAATTTCACGTCCAACTTCTTCCAATGTTGAAGGCTCATAACCTAATAAACCAAAGCGTCGTGCTAACACTTCTTTTTGTTTAGGATTTAGCTCTTCAAGCCACTCAATCAATGAATCACGGATATCGTCATCTTGAGTCGACACTTCAGGATCGGAGTTGTTAATGTCCGGAATAATATCAAGTAGCGCTTTATCCCCATCACCACCAATCGGTGTATCAACAGAGCTAATACGTTCATTTAAACGAAGCATCTTGCTGACATCATCAACCGGTTTATCTAGCTCAACCGCGATCTCTTCTGCAGTTGGCTCATGATCGAGTTTTTGCGAAAGCTCGCGTGCAGTACGTAGATAGATATTGAGTTCTTTAACTACGTGAATTGGCAGACGAATAGTGCGAGTTTGGTTCATCAGCGCACGTTCGATCGTTTGACGGATCCACCACGTCGCGTAAGTTGAAAAACGGAATCCACGTTCTGGATCGAATTTTTCAACCGCACGGATCAAGCCCAAGTTACCTTCTTCAATAAGATCCAGTAAAGCAAGTCCACGGTTACTATAGCGACGAGAAATTTTCACCACCAAGCGTAAGTTGCTTTCGATCATACGACGTCTCGCTGCTTCGTCTCCACGGAGAGCACGGCGAGCATAAAGAACTTCTTCTTCGGCGGTTAAAAGAGGTGAGAAACCAATCTCGCTAAGATACATCTGAGTTGCATCTAAGCTTTTGGTTGAGGCATCGAACTCTTCACGGATATCTTCCGCTTGGTCGATGTCATCGTCTTCGGCAGTGAGCTTTACTTCAACTTCAGCAATGTCTGCTGAATCAATGTCTAGGTCAAACTCTTCTTCCTTGGTTACTGTATTGCTGATACTCATAGCGCCTCCCCCGGCGAGCTAGCAAGACATTACTGCTCAATATGTCACTACATAACTCTTCACAAGTATATTTAAGGCAAATACCGTTTTGGATTGACAGATTTACCTTGATAACGAATTTCAAAGTGCAGACGAACACTGTTCGTACCTGAGCTGCCCATTGTTGCTATTTTTTGACCAGCCTTAACACTCTGTCCTTCTTTAACCAACAACTGGTCGTTATGGGCATAAGCACTTAAGTAATGCTCATTATGCTTTACGATGATTAAGTTGCCATAACCTCGTAATGCATTACCCGAATAGACCACGGTTCCTGCAGCAGTAGAAGTAATGGATTGACCACGCTGTCCTGCGATATCAATGCCCTTATTTCCTTGATCTCCTGCTGAAAAGTTTTTAACAACTCTCCCTTTCGTTGGCCACAGCCACTTATCGACTTTATCGTTCTGTGGTTTAGGTTTGCTTACAGTTTTGTTAACATTTTGTTGAGTATTAGAACCAACATACTCTTTTGTTTTCGATTGATCAATCGTCTTATTTGGATCTTTTTTAACCGAACTTGCCGAATTGTTAGCTTGAGCAGTATTAGAATTTTTGCTCGATTTCGGGGGAGAAACCGCAGCAGATGTTGCGGCTGCAACTGGCACTTTAGCCGCTACAGCCGCAGTAGAAGCACTCGATGCAGTGCTCGCAATTCTTGGGGGTGCTGTTGTATTGGAAGCGATGGAGGAACTGTTGCCTGCACCCGTTCCTCCATATGCTGGAGCATTATATGCAGGACTCCAGAGGCGGAGCTTTTGTCCCGGATGAATGGTGTATGGCGCTTGGAGTTTGTTAAAACTAATGATGTCGTTGACGTCTTTGTCGGTGATATAAGCGATAAAGTACAAGGTGTCTCCACGCTTTACCTCATAGTAGCTTCCACGATAGCTACCGCGACCGATTTCTCGATAATCTTTCTTAAGCCCAGACACTGGCGCAGGAGAACTTGCTGTACAGCCTAGTAGTAAGCCACACAGTCCACACGCCAATAATGTCTTGAGCTGAGGACGCTTCATTACGCTAGGTCACCAGCGACCAAAGGAACAAAACGCACTGTTTCTATTAGCTGAGAAATAAACTCATCACCTTTACGTATTATTTTGTAGAGCTGCTGCTCATCTTCACCGACAGGTATCACTAATCGTCCACCATCCGCAAGCTGATCCAGCAAAGCTTGTGGTACTTTCTGCGCAGCTGCGGTCACAATGATCGCATCAAATGGCGCTTTTGCCGCCCAGCCTTGCCATCCATCTCCGTGCTTTGTTGAAACGTTATAAATATCGAGCTGTTTTAAACGGCGTTTCGCTTCCCATTGCAGAGATTTAATTCGTTCAACCGAGAACACGTGATCGACAAGGTGAGATAAGATCGCCGTCTGATAACCCGAACCAGTACCGACCTCCAGAACTCGGCTATTTCGCTGCAATTCTAACATTTGAGTCATTTTTGCAACGATATACGGCTGAGAGATAGTTTGCCCTTGTCCGATTGGTAAAGCATTGTTGTCATAGGCCTGATGAACCATCGCTTGGGAAACGAAGTACTCTCTCGGCAATTGGTGTATTACCTGCAACACATGTTGGTCGGTAATACCGTTTGCTAATAAAAACTGAATTAATTTATCGGCTTTTGGATTAGCCATCAGTCCTTTCCTTTAACCAATGATCCATGCTTCCTAATGACTCATGAGCAGTAAGATCCACTTGCATAGGAGTCAATGAAACAAAACCATGCTCGATAGCATGAAAGTCTGTTCCTTCACCGGCATCTTGCTCTTTACCAGGAGGACCTAACCAATAAATATCATGACCTCTAGGATCTTTCTGTTTAATCATGCTTTCTGCGTGATGACGAGCACCTAAACGAGTCACTTTGGTTCCGGCAAGGCTCTCAAATGGCACATCAGGAATGTTAACGTTCAATAGTCGATTGGTTGGAATAGGTCTACAAAGGTGTTGCTCCACCAGTTGGCGAGCAATTTTTCCTGCTGTAGCAAAATGTTGATTTCCGACTAATGAAAAAGCGATAGATTGAACACCCAAGAAATGCCCTTCCATTGCAGCCGCAACCGTTCCGGAATAAAGAACATCATCACCTAGGTTTGCGCCATGGTTGATCCCAGTTAATACGAGATCTGGCATCGAATCTTTCAATAATTCGTTTAAAGCAAAATGCACGCAATCCGTTGGTGTACCTTGTACTGAGTAAGTATTCGGTGCCACTTTAGAAACGCGCAAAGGCTGCTCTAGTGTTAAAGAGTTAGATGCACCAGAGCGATTTCTGTCGGGAGCAACAATGATCACTTCTGCAAGATCTGAAATAGCTTCAGCTAAAGCATGAATACCATCGGCAAATACACCGTCATCGTTGCTTAAAAGTACTTTTAGTTTTTTGTCACTCATACACACGCTCTACTGCAATTTCTTCTATCAGTTCTCTCACAATCGATGTAGCAAAACTACCAGCATCAAGAGCGAATTTTAACGTAATAGAATCGCCATCGACTTGCCAAGTTAAATCTTGTGCTTTCAACGAGATCGCTCTGCGATCATGTCGCATGCGGTTACCTCGAATCAGCTTCATCAAGTCTTCTTCTTCATCTATAAATGGCTGTTCAAGCTTCTGCGCTTCTGATTGTGTAGGCAAAGCATTATCGCCTGCTAGGGCTGCTGAAATCTGTGCTTCATCTTGGCTAAGCAACTGATTAAATTCTGCAACTTTCTCAGAAGCCACCAAAATTTGCTCCCCATTGACAAGAGCGATATCCCCTTCGACAAATCGATAGAAACAGTTTTGCTCAATACGAGAAGAAACAATGCGGTTAAATATCCATGAACGAGCAGTCGAAAGATAAAGACTTCGCTGATTCTGGTCACGAGTTCGGACATTTTCACGTCCCCAGCGACGAGCTTCATTTAAGTTGTTGCCGTCTTTACCAAATCGCTGATTACCAAAATAGTTTGGCACGCCTTGTTGCGCGACAACCTCTAAACGTTTCAACACTTCTTCAACATCTGTTACTTCAGATAAGGTCACTTCGAAGTTATTACCAGACAAATCACCAGGGCGTAACTTTTTGTTGTGACGAGTCATGGCTAAAATTTCAATGCTTGGGTGTTGTGACTGAAACAGAGCCAAATTAGGGAAACCAGCTGTAGGCAAGTGAACACTCAACCATTGTTCTGTCACAGCATGACGATCTTTCAAACCTGCCCAGCTAACATCTTTGGATTTTACGCCACATGCTTTAGCCAGTTCATTAGCAACGAAGCTGGTGTTCTCACCGGTTTTTCGAATCGAAACCATCAGATGTTCGCCGCTGCCAGCAAACTCATAACCAAGATTTTCAATAACTTTGAAATGTTCTGGTTTAGCTTTAATTTTGCCTTTAGCTGTTGGTTTACCACACAGGTAAGCTAAAGAAGATAGAATATCTGTCATTTTTGACTCTTTACGCTTTCATCAGTAATACAACGGCTTCGCACGCGATGCCTTCTTTACGACCAGTGAAACCTAAACGCTCAGAAGTCGTTGCTTTCACATTTACGTTGCTGATGTCTGTCTCTAAATCTTCTGCGATAGCAGCACACATCGCTTCAATATAAGGTGCCATTTTCGGAGCTTGAGCAATAATCGTGACATCCGCATTACCCAAACGGTAGCCCAGTTCTTTTACTCGGCGGTACACATCTTTCAGCAACTCACGACTGTCTGCACCTTTCCATTTATCATCGTTATCTGGAAAGTGCTTGCCAATATCGCCTGCAGCAATAGCGCCCAACAGAGCATCGCTCAACGCATGTAAGGCAACATCACCATCAGAATGTGCAATCAAACCTTGTTCATAAGGAACGGCAACTCCGCCAATAATGACAGGGCCTTCACCACCAAATTTATGCACATCAAAACCATGGCCAATTCGTATCATGTTTATTCCTTATTTCGGCTCAAATAGAACTCAGCCAATGCAAGATCTTCTGGCTGAGTAATTTTAATATTGTCAGCTCGACCGTTCACTAACGCCGGGCTCAAATTCAGTCTTTCAAAAGCAGAGGCTTCATCCGTAATGTTCGCCTTTGAGGCTAATCCATCAATTAAAGCATCACGCAAAGGGATTGTACGGAACATTTGCGGAGTGAGTGCATGCCATAGATTAGAGCGTTCGACGGTGTGATCTATGTTCTGCTGTTGATTACTACGCTTCATAGTATCGCGTACAGGCGCAGCCAAAATTGCGCCGACAGCGTGAGACTGCGCCATATCGATAAGTCGAGAGACATCCTGTTCTGTGAAACAGGGACGAGCAGCATCATGAACCAACACCCATTCGCTAACTTCATGTTTGCAAATGTAATTTAATGCGGATAGAACCGAATCAGCTCTCTCCTTGCCTCCATTAATGCGGACAACTTGAGGATGGTTAGCCAACGCTAACGTAGAGAAATAGGGATCGGTTTCGCTGACAGCGACCACTACTTTTGACACATTTGGTAGCGCCAGTAACTTAGAGACTGTGTGTTCTAAAACTGTCTTACCTAATAGTTTTAGGTACTGCTTAGGGCGGTCCGCCTGCATTCGGCTACCAACGCCCGCTGCTGGTACAACCGCAATAATTGATTGAGTCATTAACGGTTATCCTCACCGGTAATTCGGTAAAAAGTTTCTCCACTTTTCACCATACCTAATTCATGACGAGCCCTTTCTTCTATCGCATCAAGACCTTGGCGTAAGTCATCAATTTCAGCAAACATCTCTTGGTTACGCTGATGTAAGTTAGTGTTTACTTGCTCTTGAACTTCTATCTCTGCCGCAACAGCGTGGTAATCAGATATTCCGTTTTTTCCCTGCCACAAGCTGTATTGAAGAAAACCAAGCAGCAGGGTTAATGTCACAGCAAGAACTCGCATTACTTTCACACTCGTCAATATTGATAAATATCTATGTATATAGAAAAAAGGCCGAATAAAAACGGCCTCTTTGTCAATTTGGGTAGAAACGCTCTATTTATACCACAAGCACCGTTTTCAGGCGACTAACGGCTTAATAGAAAGGCAAATAAGCCAACACCCAGAATCAAACGATAAATCACAAATGGTGTCATACCCATTCGAGAAATTAGCTTCAAGAAAAAGAAGATACAGATATAGGCACTCACAAATGACGTCACGATACCTGTTAAAAGGAAACCTAGATGAATAGGTTCTCCGCTAGTCACCAGTTTCAATCCTAGGTAGCTACCTGCTAGAACGATAATTGGAATCGACATTAAAAAAGAAAAACGAGCTGCCGCTTCACGAGTGAAACCAAGATAAAGGGCCGCTGTGATAGTAATACCTGAACGAGAAGTACCTGGAATGATAGCTACTGCTTGCGCGAAACCAATGAAAAGTGCTTTCTTCCAACCCGCTTGATATTCATTAAGATTTTGCGTCGCCGTTTTGTCCACATACCACAATGGAATGCCGAAAATGATAGTGGTCGCAGCAATCACCCAAGCGCTGCGCAAATAGACTTCAACAACGTCTTTCATCACTAGACCAAAGATACAGGCTGGGATTGTTGCCAAGATAATACACCAAGCTAAACTTGCTTCTTTGCTTCTATCACCTTTAAAGATAGAGGCGAAAAAAGCGCTCAATAGTGCTTTCACTTCATTTCGGAAATAAATCACAACCGCAGTCAGCGTTCCAACGTGCACTGCCACATCAAAAGCTAAACCTTGGTCAGCCCAACCTAGTACTGCTGATGGCAAAATAAGGTGCGCAGAGCTGGAAATAGGCAAAAATTCAGTAAAACCTTGAATTAAAGCCAACATAAAAGATTCAAAATAACTCATTATTTACTCTTACTTCACACTAAACCATTGAGGAATTGGTTTCAGTTGTTCTAAAAGCGCAGCATCTTGCCAAACTTTTTTAATGGATAGATCAGTTCCTGGAATATTGAGTTCAGGGCATAGTTCATACAAAGGTTGTATCACAAATGGGTACTGATAAATATCAGGACGTGGTATGACCGGAGAACTTGGGGATACGACATCGCCAAACAAGATAATATCCATGTCTAGAGTGCGATCTTGATATTTTTTCGCATCAACATCGCGCCCCCAACGGAATTCCACTTCTTTTAAAGACTGTTGAAAATCTTCAAGAGAGAGCGACGTTTTTAACTCTACCACCAAATTTAAAAATGGATGGCTATCAAACCCTTGCGCTGGACATTCATAAATCGTTGAAAGACGAAGTTCATCTCCCAGCAGACTTAACTCTTTGATCCCCGCTTCAATATGACGGTATCGTTCTAAATTAGAGCCAACACCAACATATGCAGTGATCATAGAGATCCTCTTTCGATGATCACTCCAACACCTTTTGCCTGCGGAACAGCACCAGGTTTGGTCAATCGAATACGAATCCAAGGCACACTAAAGCGTTGCATAATGAGCTCTGCAATTTCTTCAGCAACTCTTTCTACTAATAAGAAGCGACCTGATTCAATATGTTCAATAACAGCTTGGCTGACTTGAGCGTAATCGAGTGCATGTGCTACATCATCACTCTTTCCTGCTGGCTTGTTGTCATGCGCCATTTCTAAATCGAGAACCAACTTTTGTTTAATGGTTTGTTCCCAGTCATACACACCTATTGTGGTAATAACTTCTAGCTGCTCTATAAAGACTTTATCCATCTTCTATCGAATTCCTTACAACAGTTAGACTCAATCACAGGTCGGATACCTAAATTGAGTAAAAAAACGTACTATCGTCGCCAATCGCGATATCATATACGAAACCGCGTGTAGATGGGTAAACCAAACAGAATTTTTACTTTTAAGACGTTCACCGCAATGCGAACTTAAACCTATAAGTAGCATCGATGTATCAAAACAATGTAATGCTCTGTTAAAGAAATCACCGTATTGAGGCAATAATGACGCCAGTGGCACTCATAATGATAATTTCCGCCTACTTACTGGGTTCAATCTCCAGTGCGGTGCTGATCTGTCGATTATTGCGCTTGCCCGATCCGAGAGGTGTTGGCTCAAACAACCCAGGGGCAACAAACGTATTACGTATTGGTGGGAAAAAAGCGGCTGCATCAGTGCTGCTTTGTGACATGTTAAAAGGCACTATCCCTGTTTGGGCTGGTTACTTTTTAAAAATTGACCCACTGATTTTAGGTATCATCGCTATAGCAGCTTGCCTTGGTCATATGTATCCGATTTTCTTCCACTTTAAGGGTGGAAAAGGTGTTGCTACGGCATTAGGAGCCATTGCGCCAATCGGTTTGGACTTAACCGCAATGATCATGGCAACTTGGTTGTTTGTCGCGGTGATATTTCGCTATTCATCCTTGGCGGCGATTGTCACAGTACTGCTTGCGCCATTTTATACTTGGCTGGTCAAGCCCCAATATACTCTGCCTGTTGCCATGCTTTGCTGCTTAATCATTTTGCGGCATCATCAGAACATTAAGCGTCTTTTTGCTGGAACAGAGCCGAAAGTCGGCGAAAAGAAGAAAGCCTAAGGCTTTCTTACAGACATAAAAAACGGTCGCATTAGCGACCGTTTTCTTTATAGCGTTTACTTACTCAATAGGAGTGAGTTGATCAATCGGCCAACGAGGGCGAGCTTCAACGCTTAAATCAGTAACATCACCATTTTTTAAACGTTGCATACCAGCAAAAGCAATCATTGCTCCGTTGTCGGTACAAAATTCGGTACGTGGGTAATAGACTTCACCACCAATTTTTTCCGCAAGCTTAGCTAAATCAGCACGCAACTGTTTATTTGCACTTACACCACCAGCAATAACAATGCGCTTCATACCGGTTTCTTCAAGTGCACGTTTACACTTAATAACAAGCGTTGAGCATACCGCGTCTTGGAAAGCATAAGCGATGTCAGCACGAGTTTGTTCATCATCGCCATTCGCGGCAATCGTATTAGCTGTAAAAGTTTTTAGACCAGAGAAACTCATTTCAAGCCCCGGACGATCTGTCATTGGGCGTGGGAATTTAAATCGCCCTGGAGTGCCCTTTTCAGCTAAACGTGAAAGCAAAGGACCACCTGGATAATCCAGCCCCATCAGCTTTGCTGTTTTATCGAATGCTTCGCCAGCAGCATCATCAATCGATTCACCGAGAATACGGTATTCGCCGATGCCTTTTACTTCCACCATCATACTGTGACCGCCAGAAACAAGCAGTGCTACAAATGGGAACGGTGGAGGATTATCTTCCAGCATAGGAGCCAAAAGGTGACCTTCCATATGGTGTACAGCAACAGCAGGAACGTTCCAAGCGTAAGCAATGCTGCGGCCAATAGTTGCACCAACTAATAAGGCACCAACCAAGCCAGGTCCAGCAGTATAAGCAACACCATCAATATCTTTCGGTGTTAAATTAGCTTCAGCCATTGCCGCTTTAATAAGGGGAATCGTCTTTTTAACGTGGTCACGAGAAGCTAGTTCTGGTACAACGCCACCGTAATCCGCATGAAGTTTAACTTGGCTATAAAGCTTATGAGACAGCAATCCCTTTTCGTCATCGTAAATCGCTATACCCGTCTCATCACAAGAGGTTTCAATACCAATAATACGCATATTTTTCTCAGCACACTGCCATCTATAATTTGAAATTGGCGCAATGTTACAACGCCTTCGCTTCACAAACAAATTTTGTACAGAGTCTAGTCGACAAAGTGCTTTACAAAGGCACAACGATCGGATTAAAATTCCGCACCATTTTTGATCTAGCTGATTAACGACCAAACGAGTAAGAAATCTTATTGTTTTGGTCACTGATTGTCAGCATTAACGAATAACCCCTGAGGTGAAAGGCATATGCCAGTAGTTAAAGTACGTGAAAACGAACCGTTCGACGTTGCACTACGTCGTTTCAAACGCTCTTGCGAAAAAGCAGGTATCCTTTCTGAAGTGCGTCGTCGTGAGCACTACGAAAAACCAACTACAGTTCGCAAACGCGCTAAAGCAGCAGCTCAAAAGCGTCACGCTAAGAAGCTTGCTCGCGAAAACGCTCGTCGCGTTCGCCTGTACTAATAGCTTTTTCCTAATTAAGGAATGAGTTATGGCTCTTATTGATAATCTCAGAGAAGAGCAAAAATTAGCGATGAAAGCCAAGGACAAAGCGCGCCTTGGCACTATTCGTTTAGCCCTTTCAGCTATTAAACAACGTGAAGTCGACGAGAAGATTACTCTGACCGATGACGACATCGTTGCTGTACTGACCAAAATGGTTAAACAACGTCGCGACTCTGTATCGCAATACGAAGCAGCAAATCGTTTAGATTTAGCTGAGGTGGAGCAAGCAGAAATCACCATCCTTGAGGAATTTATGCCTCAACCACTGGGCGAAGATGAAGTGGCAGCATTGATTGACAATGCAATCGCAGAATCATCTCCAGCGGGCATGCAAGACATGGGTAAAGTGATGGCTATCTTGAAACCACAAATTCAAGGGCGTGCAGATATGGGTAAAGTCAGCGGTTTAGTTCGCGCTAAACTGGCTTAATCCAGAACTCTATTGCAGCAAGCCGTGCTATTCTTTGAATGCACGGCTTGTTTGTATCTAAGGTCTATAGACCTTAACTATTCGTTTTTATCTCTTTTTTAGGTTTTATGGCAGGACAAATCCCTCGTAGCTTCATCGATGACCTCCTAGCTCGACTTGATATTGTCGATGTTATCGACGCACGTGTGAAACTTAAAAAAAAGGGCAAAAACTACGGTGCATGTTGCCCATTCCATAACGAAAAGACCCCATCGTTTAGCGTAAGCCAAGAAAAGCAGTTCTATCACTGCTTCGGGTGTGGTGTGCACGGCAACGCCATCGACTTCATGATGGAATATGAGCGTCTTGAGTTTCCAGAAGCGATTGAAGAACTCGCCTCTTCTCTTGGTTTAGAAGTACCACGTGAAGAACGGCCGAATAATGGTTTTAAAGGAAACACACCAAAAGTCAGCAGCGACGAAAAACGAAGCCTCTATGATTTGATGGGCAGTATTGCTCAGTTTTATCGCCAACAGCTTAAAGTTCCTGCTAACCGACATGCCATCGAATACTTAAAAAATCGCGGTTTATCCGGCGAGATTGTCCAAAAATTTGGTATCGGTTATGTGGCTGATGAATGGGATTTAGTTCGTAAGAATTTTGGTCAACAGAAACAGGCACAAGAGATGCTGGTTTCTGGCGGCATGCTCATTGAGAACGACAGCGGTAAACGCTACGACCGTTTTCGTGGCCGAGTCATGTTCCCAATTCGGGATCGTAGAGGAAGAGTGATTGGATTTGGTGGCCGCGTTATTGGTGACGGCACTCCGAAATATCTCAACTCTCCAGAAACGCCTATTTTCCACAAAGGTAAAGAACTGTACGGACTGTTTGAAGTTTTACAGGCTTACCGTGAACCACCACAGATCCTAGTGGTCGAAGGTTATATGGACGTGGTGGCTCTGGCGCAATATGGCATCGATTATTCCGTTGCGTCTCTGGGTACATCAACCACAGGTGATCACCTGCAATTGTTGTTCAGACAGACCAATACGGTTGTTTGTTGCTATGACGGTGACCGAGCGGGTCGAGAAGCCGCATGGCGTGCTTTAGAAAATGCACTTAGCTATCTGAAAAGTGGCAATATTTTAAAATTCCTTTTCCTTCCAGATGGTGAAGACCCAGACAGTTTTGTACGTAAAAATGGGAAAGAAGCATTTGAAGAGATGGTTCGCAATGCAGAGCCATTATCAAAATATCTGTTTTCTAATTTGCTTACCCAAGTTGATGTGGGTAATAACGAAGGCAAAGCCGCATTAGAAGCACTTGCTCTTCCTTTAATCAATAAAGTTCCTGATGAGTCTATGCAAAATCAGTTACTTAAGATTTTAGGGCAAACAACTGGAATTTATAAAAAGCCATCACTACCGACGGATTCTAAAACTAGACCTCAGCCGCATAAAGAAATAAAGCGAACACCGATGAGAGATGTCATCGCTTTGCTTCTTCAGAATCCGAGCTATGCTGATATGGTGCCAGACCTTTCTACTACTCAGGGTTTGGATATTCCAGGGTTGAAATTGTTGACAGAAGTGCTTGAAAAATGCAGACAACAACCCCATATAAAAACTGGTCAATTGTTAGAGCATTGGCGAAACACAAAAAACGAGGCGCTAATGTCTCGACTAGCAAGTTGGGATATTCCGCTTGTAGAAGATAATCAAAACGAACTATTTTTTGACTCATTGGACAAAATTATTGCCCAGTGCGTAGAGAAACAAATTGAAAATCTGCTGGCTAAATCAAGAAGTATCGGTTTATCAAGCGACGAAAAAAGGGAGCTTCAAGATCTCATGAGAGATTTGAAAGCGTAACCCTGTTTGAATAGTCAGCAACAATTTAATTTGTTATTATCCGTGGTTTGCATTTCGCATACTATTCCTTCACCAGATACGAAGTTGGATACCGTCTATGGATCAAAATCCGCAGTCACAGCTTAAGCAACTTGTCATTCGCGGCAAGGAGCAGGGCTATCTGACCTACGCCGAAGTAAATGACCACCTACCAGCAGAAATCGTAGATTCTGAGCAGGTAGAAGATATTATTCAGATGATCAACGACATGGGTATTAAGGTTGTAGAAACCGCCCCTGACGCTGATGATCTAGCTCTTAATGATGATGAAACCATCACCGACGAAGATGCAGCTGAAGCTGCTGCTGCTGCGCTATCAAGCGTAGAAAGCGAGATTGGTCGAACGACTGACCCTGTTCGTATGTATATGCGCGAAATGGGTACAGTAGAACTACTAACTCGTGAAGGTGAAATCGATATCGCGAAGCGTATCGAAGATGGTATTAACCAAGTACAAAGTGCTGTCGCTGAATACCCTGGAACTATTCCATACATTCTTGAGCAATTCGATAAAGTTCAAGCTGAAGAACTTCGCCTAACAGATATTATTAGTGGTTTCGTAAACCCAGATGATATGGAAAGCGAAGCACCTACAGCAACACACATCGGTTCAGAGTTAACAGGTTCAGACCTTGATGACGAAGATGATACTGATGACGATGACGACGACGAAGATGAAGACGGCGACGACGATAGCAGCAGCGATGAAGAAGAAGTTGGTATCGATCCTGAACTTGCTTTAGAGAAGTTCACTGAATTACGTAATCAGTACCAAAATCTTCAACTAGCGATCAACGAACACGGCGATACAAGCAGTAAAGCTCAAGAAGCAACTGAAATGGTATTAACGGTATTCCGCGAATTCCGTCTAACGCCAAAACAGTTTGACCATCTTGTAAATACGCTACGCAATTCAATGGATCGCGTACGTACACAAGAACGTTTGATCATGCGTGCTGTTGTTGAAAAAGCGAAGATGCCGAAGAAATCATTCATTTCGGTATTTACTGGCAATGAATCTGATGAATCTTGGTTTGAACAAATCCTTGCATCAGACAAGCCATACGCAGCGAAGATCCGTGAAGATGAAGAAGATATTCGTCGTTCAATTCAAAAACTGCGTATTATCGAACAAGAGACATCTTTAACAGTAAACCGCATTAAAGATATCAGCCGTCGTATGTCTATCGGTGAAGCGAAAGCTCGTCGTGCGAAGAAAGAGATGGTTGAAGCGAACTTACGTCTGGTTATTTCTATTGCTAAGAAATACACAAACCGTGGTCTACAGTTCTTGGATCTAATCCAAGAAGGTAACATCGGTCTTATGAAAGCAGTAGACAAGTTTGAATACCGTCGTGGTTACAAGTTCTCAACTTATGCAACTTGGTGGATCCGTCAGGCAATTACTCGTTCAATTGCTGACCAAGCACGTACAATCCGTATCCCAGTACATATGATTGAAACGATCAACAAATTGAACCGTATCTCTCGCCAAATGCTACAAGAAATGGGCCGTGAGCCTCTGCCAGAAGAGTTGGCAGAACGTATGCAAATGCCTGAAGATAAGATTCGTAAAGTACTGAAAATTGCTAAAGAGCCAATCTCTATGGAGACACCAATCGGTGACGACGAAGATTCGCATCTAGGTGATTTCATCGAGGATACAACGCTAGAACTTCCACTAGACTCTGCAACAGCAACTAGCTTGCGTGCAGCAACTCGTGACGTTCTAGGCGGTCTGACTCCTCGTGAAGCAAAAGTACTTCGTATGCGTTTCGGTATCGATATGAATACTGACCACACTTTGGAAGAAGTTGGTAAGCAGTTCGACGTTACTCGTGAACGTATCCGTCAGATCGAAGCAAAAGCGCTACGTAAACTTCGTCACCCAAGCCGCTCAGAAACTCTGCGCAGCTTCCTAGACGAATAACTTAGTAGCTAGCTTTGATAAAGCATTGAATAAAAGGTGAGCGACAGCTCGCCTTTTTTATTATCTGCAGTTCTAAGTGGATAAAAACTAAGCGCTATTACCCTACTTTGCGTCTAGACACACCCCACCCCTTCCCCTATAATCATTGACCTAATCGGCCCCTTAGCTCAGTGGTTAGAGCAGTCGACTCATAATCGATTGGTCCCCAGTTCAAGTCTGGGAGGGGCCACCAAATTGTAAAAGCCTGATGAGGAAACTTGTCAGGCTTTTTTCATTTTATCTTCGGTCACTCTATCAACTCGCCATAAAGCGATACAAATAAAATTATTGTACAAATATTGATTTCATAATCTCAGAAGTGATGTAAACTTATCGTACGACTCAGTTGAGATAGCTAGGGAAAAGTGACCGTTAAGAAGTCACGTCATAGGTTAATTGTCTCTCAACACGATATTAATGAGGCGCTTATGTTTCTTTTCAGCCAACAAACTCTTTCAATGCAGACTCATGCTAATAGTCAGTATGTAAACACGAAAAATAAATCATCTACTGACATACCGTTCACTCCTCAATTGTTAAAAAACACGAGTACATAAAATACATACTTATGCATTTTTAACTTTGCGCAATGTAGGCTTTTAGACTGTCAATAACATCAGAAAAAAGCCACATAAATTGCAGCTTGAATATAAGTTTATTTGTTAATTACCCACTGAATGGTTTTTATACATTTTTTCCACACAAACGTTTTTATATTGAGTAAAAGTGGAGAAATACGCATTTAAATCAAAGTGTAAAAAGCTCATAAACACTACATTCAGGACAACAATAATCCTAATAACGAACATAGAAGTACTGTTATGCAATTTGACCGAGAACTTTCTTTTTCAGAGAAGACATATGTCATCAGCATTCCGATGACACTACTCTCCTTTATCTATTTTGCTCGCTACGGTTACGCGACGGCAGATATGCTGGTCACTCTCACACTGGCAGCGCTTTCATTTTTGCTCAACAAACGCACTTTCAAGGTCGCACTGCCCTACGTGCTATATGGTTTTGTGGCACTACATATTCATCAAGCCTACGGCGACATCATGTTGCACTTCGAAGTGTTCATTATGTTGGCGTTATTGATGCTGTATAACGACTGGCTGATGGTGCTGCATGGCTTGGTAGCTGCCGCTTTACACCATATCTTCTTTTTCTGGATGCAGTCATCCGGAATGCCAATCTTCATTTTCCCGCCCAACAGCGGATTCAGCATTGTTATTGAGCACTGCTTGTATGCCATTTTCCAAGCCAGTGTCTCTATTTATGCTTGTTTGGTCTTAGACAAGAGCATGAAGAGAATGAACTATGTGAATGACATGGTGGCGAACATCGTCCAAAAAGATAAATTGCATTTGAATGTTGAGCTCAAGTCTAACGACGAATTTTTTGTTCGTTTTAATCAGATCATCATGCAGTTGCAAAACACAGCTCAAGTCCAAAACCAAGCGATTTCAAAACTCAAAATGGTTTCAGACAACCTTATTGAAAACGTTGAATCGGTTGATAACGAGATCTCCCACAACGCATCGAATACAGAAATGGTTGCGGGTGCAATAGGTGAATTGGGCTCTTCTTTTAATAGCGTTTCGGACTCAACACGTGCCTGTAATGAAGGTACTCAGCAAGCAAACCAGCTCAGCAGACATGCTCTAGAGCAGTCGGCACGATGCCAAGATAACCTTGCTAAGCTCAAACAAGCGGTTTCGAGTACTCGAAGCAACGTAGAAAACGTTGTGAGCGACACGCAAAATATTCACAAGATTCTGCAAGCCATTACAGGCATTTCAGAACAAACCAACTTACTTGCTCTTAACGCTTCAATTGAAGCTGCTCGAGCAGGAGAAGCTGGGCGTGGTTTTGCAGTAGTAGCCGACGAAGTTCGCCAGTTAGCGAACCGAACCAGCACCAGTGTTGAAGAGATTACTCGCTCTCTGTCTGTATTGGATAGAAACATCAAACTGTCTACCGACAATATTAGCAACATGGCGGGTTACTCTGACGACGTATCTGGTGCGGTAGATACGATTATTAAAGTAACCGAGCAGATTTCTAGCAATATCAGCCAAGTAAGCACCCAGATGGACTACGTAGCTTCGGCGATCCATCAACAAGGATCTGCGCTTGATCAGATCAACCAGAATATGGCGGGTGTAAAAGAATCCACTCAGATCATGGAAGAGAAATCGGAAAGCCAAAAAGTGTCGATAAAAGACTTGTCTGCTTCTATGAATCAGCTATCTGAACTGACCCAGCGATTTGTACTGTGAAAGATTGGCTTTTCAAGTTTGTCTTAGTGATTGGCATTTTTGCAGCAGGCTATATTGTTCCTAGCCTGCTCAACTTCGATAAGAAAATGCAGTTCACTCAAACGGAGGAAAACTATGAGCGAGTCGGGTGCAAACTGGTAGATGGTCAATGTTCAGTACAGGGCTATAAACTGGAGTTGGTCAAAGGTTCTTTTTCCACCATGGAACAAACCACTTTCAAGCTGACCAAAAATGACTATGACATACCATCTGACGTATTGGTCACGTCTGACGATAAGATTTTTGGCACTATCATCAGCCAAAGAATGGAGAACGACCCCACTCAGCATAAAGTGCTTATTCCTTACTGCGGTAACCCTATTATGCAGATCATCATCGATAGCAGCACACAAAAAGGACTGGTTATCGACAATCTAGCTAAACGCGGTGATACCTAGCGTATCGCTGCTCTTTCCTTTCTAAGTCTTGCATCTCTTGGAGTAACGTTGAACACCTGCTTAAATTTGGTCGAGAAATAGTTGCTATCGTGATACCCAACCTCAAACGCAATATCGGTGATCGATTCTTCGCTGTAGAGTAGACGTGACAAAGCCTTGCTTGCTCGTATGTAGTGGAGATATTGGTTATAACTCATCCCTGTCAGATGCTTAATGCTCTTAGTCAATTGCCTAGAAGACAAGTGAGCAATTTCAGCCACAGGCTCTAATTCTGTTAGTTCTGAGTAATGGTCATTGATATGTGAAAGGGCAAAAATGACTCTGTCTTCATGATTCATCAAATCCGATTTTTGTATTTTCCCTCTCCACAACTCAACAATTAATTGCTGAAACAGAGACTGAGCAATAATGCGCGAATCATCAGAATCGGTATGAGATTCAATATCCAGCTGCTCTATCAGTTTATTGGCTCTTTCCGCTGCATTCTCGTTAATAAACCAGCCGTTTTCGTCACTCGTTTCCATCGGTATGTAGTTTTTTAAGCAAGAACAAACCGTTAATTTATCTCGATCAAACAGAACGTTACTGAGGTAAAGATCATCCACACTATCGAACAGATGGCGATCCTCCTTCTTCACAAAGCAGACGTAATTTTTGCTGAGATTCATAGGAATATCGTTCATCACATGAATGCCATTACCACCAGAGACAATAATGATTTCTTCGAACGAATGCGCATGCTCAGGAAAGGGTTCCTGTGGGCTTCGAATCTCGGTCGTAACCGGACTTTTTGAATCCATGAAAAACTCATGCGCTTTGAGGTAAATCATTCTAGCACTCCTGTTAGAACGGACTGTTTATTAAATACACAGTTGAGCAAAGACTCTGCGTTAAACAGCACACTTTGAAAATGCTAGAACGATATATTGTTAAAAATGTGAAACCGATGTAATTCACCTTGATAAAGTTACCAAACTGATGCGAACAAGTGTGAATTAACCAAGGTTTGTATTAATTGAGTCTCTTATTCTGATCTTTCAAATTATCCACTTCATGATAGGAGCCACTGGTGAGTGAATTAATACGCAAAGGCTTTGTGATGCAGCTAAACCCAGGATGCAAAGAAGAATACAGAAAGAGACATGATGAAATTTGGCCAGAACTCGTCGATGTTCTAAAAACTCACGGTGGCAGCAACTATTCCATCTTCTTACACGAACAAACCCACCAGCTTTTCGGCTATGTGGAAATTGAAAATGAAGAACAATGGCAGCAAGTAGCACAAACCGAAGCCTGTCAAAAATGGTGGGCATTCATGCAAGACATCATGGAAACTAACCCTGATAATTCGCCGCAATCTATTGAATTAGAATCTGTTTTCTACTTGCCATAACAGCTTATGCGCTAGGATAAAGCCTCATATTTCAGTGAGGCTTTATTTTTGCCTGAGAGGTCTAAATACGCATTCCTAGGCACGATAAACAAGATGTGAAAATTTGAGCTTGGGCATTACTTTCTTGGCAAATTCGCATCATTAATTAGTCAATCAGCAGAAATTTGAAGTTAATACTCAAAAAAAAGCGCTCTAATAACCTTAATCTAATAATGGTTTTATCAAAATTAAGTTTAAGGACATAACTATGAGTGTATTCAAACTTGCGTTCCCCAAAATCAATTTGTCTGGCGTTGGCTCAATTGAAGCTCTTGTTGAGCGACTTGTAGAAGAACACGGACAAGAAAAAGGTCTGTTAATTTGTGACCCAACATTAGTTGAGTTGGGCTTTGCAGACAAACTGATGGACACCAAACTAAACTTGGCTCTATTTAGCGAAGTGCGTCCGAACCCAGACACCAACACCGTCAATAGTGCATTTGATATGTACAGTACGGAAGGAGCTAAATACGTTATCGGTTTTGGTGGTGGTAGCTCTATTGATACTGCAAAAGCGATTAAAATCCTTTCAGCAAACCCTGGACCTATTGCGGCGTATAATGGCGTAGAAAAAGTAAAAGTGCTTGGCGCGCCACTTTATGCGATAAACACTACAGCAGGTACGGCAGCAGAAGTTACCAGTAACGCCGTTATTACTGATACAGCCACTCACGTCAAACACGTCATCATCTCTGACAAAATCATCCCTGATATTTCAGTCAATGATGCAAGCGTAATGCTTGGTATTCCAGCATCAGTCACTGCCGCTACAGGTATCGATGCGCTAACTCACGCAGTTGAATCTTACGTTTCTGTCGGTGCTCATCAGCTTACTGATTACATTTCTCTAGAGTCAATTAAGCTTATCGCTCAAAACTTGCCTCAAGCTGTCGATAACGGCTCTGATGTTCACGCTCGTGAAATGATGGCTTACGGCCAGTTTGTAGCAGGTCTGTCTTTCAATAGCGCAGGCTTAGGTATGGTTCACGCAATGGCTCACCCAGCAGGCGCACACAAAGACTTACCTCATGGCGTGTGTAACGCGATTCTACTTCCTATCGTGAGTGAATTTAACCGCCCATACCGTGTTGAGAAATTTGCCAAAGTTGCAGCGGCTTTGGGTGTGGATACGTCATCAATGAGCGTTGAAGAGGCGAGTGTTGCCGCTATTGATGCGTTAAATGCACTAAACCGCCGTGTAGGGATTCCATCAGGTTTTGGCGAGTTAGGCGTTACTAAAGAAGATACCCTAACTTGGGTTGATGATGCGATGGCAGACCCATGTGCAGGTGGTAACCCGCACCCAATGTCTCGTGAACAAGTGATCGAGCTATACGCTAAATCACTATAATCATCACGACTGTTGAAACTCCAAGCCTGAGCATCTAGCTCGGGCTTGTGTTTTATCAATGCCGTTTAACCGAAATGCCTCATTTATAGAAATCTCCATTCATCATTTTGCAAAAAATCCGCCATCAAAGACTCACATAATTGCAGTGTAGATGAAATATTCCCCTTCTAGCATGAGCTCATAATACAAGGATTGTGAGGTTAACATGCTGTCTAAGAGCCCTTTTAAACTGCCACGAAAAACGCCATTTGGTTTAGGTGAAAACCTAGCGGAATGGGCAACGGGTTTAAGTCAACTTGATAAATTCTACGCGCAACGCCCTGCAGGGTGCGACACTCGCCAATTTCTTCGCTTTACGCTCGAAATTTTAGGCATTGATTACCAACTGATTAAAGGCTCTCTCAACAATGTGCCAGTTATGGGGCCAACAGTTGTGGTTGCCAATCACCCACTAGGCTGTGTTGAAGGCGTGATATTGGCAGAGATGCTACTCACGATTCGTTCTGATGTGCAAATACTGGCAAACCAATACTTAAAAACTGTTCCTGAACTGGATTCCCTCTTTATCGGCGTTGATGTTTTTGAGACAGATAAATCACGGAAAGCAAACCTTCAAGCGATGCGTCAGGCTCATAAACATTTAGAGCAAGGCGGCTTGTTACTCATGTTCCCTGCTGGCGAAGTTTCCCAATTGGTAGACAGCAAACAACATCGTTTGGAAGATAAAGAGTGGAGTCAATCGGTCAGCCGCTTGATCAAAAAACATAAAGCGGCAGCAGTACCCGTTTATATCGAAGGTCACAACTCGACTCGTTTTTATATGGCGGGGAAAATACATCCGCTGCTCCGCACCGTAATGCTCGGCCGCGAATTACTGAATAAAAAACAAACCTGTATCGACATCTCTATTAGCGACGCAATTCACTACAAAGAGATGCAACATCTTTGCGATCAACAACTGGTCAATTACTTGCGCTTGAACACCTATCTGCTTGGTGCAAAAAAAACACTTTCGCGAGATAAAACTAACCTAGATGACACTTCACAAGCTATTGCGGACAGATTACCGCTCACTGAACTGCTTGAAGATCTTGAAGCGCTTCCTTCATCATCGCATCTGCTCAGTCTAAATGAGTTTGATGTTTACTGTACTCATTCCGAGAATATCCCTTCTTTAATGCATGAGATTGGACGCTTACGTGAGAAGAACTTTCGCCAAGTCGGTGAAGGGACAGGTATGGCTTTAGATGTCGACGACTTTGACCGAGAGTATTTACATCTTTTCATTTGGGACAGAGAGCGCGATGAAATGGTTGGCGCTTATCGCCTAGGCTTAGTAGACAAAATTGTGGCAACCCAAGGTATTCAAGGCCTTTACTCAAGTACATTGTTTAACTACGACCCACGTTTTCTAGAAAATATGGGTAACGCCATAGAGCTAGGGCGCTCAGTCATTGATGAGTACTACCAGAAAAGCATGGCTCCATTGCTTCTGCTATGGAAAGGGATTGGCGCATTTATTCATAGAAACCCTCAATACACTCACCTGTTTGGCCCCGTCAGTATTAGCAACGATTACAGCGAACAAGCCAGACGTTTGCTAGCAGACACCATGACACTGCACTTCTACGACAACGAGCAAGCAAACTTTGTCGCAGCTTCCAACCCATTACCTATGATGCAAGCACAATGGAATGCCAGTTTGTTAACTTCCTTAGCCGACTTGCAACTGCTCTCGCGAGTGATTGCTCGTATTGATGAAGGCAAAGGTATTCCAGTGCTATTACGTCAGTATTTAGGATTGAATGGAAAATTGGTCAGCTTCAACGTTGACCCTGCCTTCAACGATGCCCTAGATGGTTTGATCGTAGTGGACTTACATGATGTGCCGATGAAAACCCTAGGTCGCTATATGGGTGTGAAAGAAGCAGAGGAATATTTGGCTATCTCTAACACTATTACGCGATAAAAAACTGTTACCTAATAAAACTATTGCCTAATAGAAAATCCCCGAGATTTAAACTCGGGGATTTGTCTTTATCCATCATCTACACAACGAATAGTACTAACATTTAGAATTCATACTTAGCAGTAAGCGAGAAATTACGTTTAGCTTGTGTAAGATCTTTGTCTTCTGCTGATAAACCGCGCACATCATTCCAGTTGTAGTACTCTTCGTCAGTGATGTTGAAGATACCTGCTCTTAG
This sequence comes from Vibrio sp. HM8-C, assembly GCF_058630515.1. Classification (NCBI taxonomy): domain Bacteria; kingdom Pseudomonadati; phylum Pseudomonadota; class Gammaproteobacteria; order Vibrionales; family Vibrionaceae; genus Vibrio; species Vibrio sp. HM8-C. The sequence goes on along the minus strand of NZ_JBMMKS010000011.1, from coordinate 9,620 downwards.
CGTTAGGTCGTTGATTGGTTTGTAGTAAGCAGTAACATCAACCACTGTTGCTGCATCGATCGGTAAGAAGTCACCATCAATATCACTCTGTTTCTTCTTCGCTGTGTAAGTCAGATTAATCGTTGTACCCCATTGATTAACTGAATCATAGCTAACACCAACAACCGTATTCCATGGGTTAACCTCGTTTAGCGGATTACCGTCACCGTCTTCACCTTCAGTATAAGCAGCGGCAACGCGTGAACTAAAGCCCTCAACAGGCATGAATGCATCCCATGATAGTTGGTTGGCAAACTCAACACCTTTGATGGTCGCTTTATTGATGTTAATAGCCTGAGACACCGCATCCATAGTGGCATAACTTCCAGAGACAATTTGAGTATCGATGAAGTTGTCGTAATCGCTGTAGAAGACAGAAATCTCATTGCTCATTGAACCGGAGTTAAAACGCCAACCAGCTTCGTAAGAAATGCTCTCTTCCGCTTTTAAATCAGGGTTAGGTTTGCTCACGTAACCATACATAGGATTACCATACGAGTAGTACAACTCTTGGAAATCTGGAGCTCTGAAACCTTGGCTAATTTGTGCGAATAGGCGGTGTTGCTCATTTAGCTTATAAACCGTCCCCAAACGAGCAGTAACTGCCGAGTCAGAATAGGTTTTGTACTCGCTCGCATCATTTAAACTTGGGTTCTCACTTGTATCACCCGGTTTAGTTTTGAATGAATCAAAACGGAGCCCTGGCGTTATGATGAAATCATTCCAAGAAATTTCATCTTGAACAAACATCCCATAGCGGGTTTCTGCTGCATCAGGAATGTAGAAAATCACCTGATTACTACCAACAGAGTTGAACTCTTGGTTAGTATTAGCTATATCTTTATCAGAGAAAGAAGCCCCGTAAACTAGGTTATGTTCCAAGCTTCCAGTCATGAAAAATTTGTCAAATTGGGTATCAAACTGAATACCTTCATCGGAATAAAGATAATCTTTCTTCTGAACGTTACCATTTGACACTCGAGTACGGTCAGTAACCCCCGTTTCCTCCTTACTCATCCAATCAAGCTGCCAAGTAATTCGATCTGCAAGCATCGTTTTAGTATCCCAGATATGCTTAATACCTAGTTGATACTGTTCCGTTTCATCACTGCCAGATGCGTCTGTATAAGGCACCATTCCCGTACTATAGTCGAGAGTTGGCAAATTGTTTTTATTGCGGATGTAGTTACCCGAAAACTCCACTCGATGAGCAGGGTTCAGTTGATATTGCAGTTTAACCAATAAATTATTTGCACTACTGTCTTGTTCATTTGGCTCACCGAAGTTATTCACTTCTTCACCATCACGACGTGTATAAGCAACCAAAGATTCTAGATCACCCACTTTATTAGCTAACGCAATAGACTCACTGAAGGTTTTATCAGCAGAAGAGTAGTTAAGTTTTGCATAGCCACCGAAGTTTCGTCCTTTCAGAATATCGGCAGGATCTTTGGTTTCAAATGCCACAATACCGCCAATGGCATCAGAACCTTGCAGAGAGGATGACGCTCCTTTAACAATCTCAACCGCTTTGATCATATCAGTGTCGACATCAACGCGAGACGAGTTGACAAACTCAGCACCAGAATCAAATTGGTTCGGTTGAGCAACCCCATCCACGATAACTTTGATACGGTTTCCTTCAATACCGCGAATATTGATGCTTTGAACACCTTGGCGGGAGTTGGTTTGTAGAGTAACCCCCGGTGTGTATTTGAATAGATCTTCGATATCTTCAACCATATTGGTTTCGATAGTTTCATCGTCAATCACGGCTACTGATGCCGCGGTATCAATAGTCTGTGTATTTAGACGAGTTGCCGACACAACAACTTCATCAAATGAGTAGGTAGTTTCTTCAGCGACTGCTGGCGCTGATAGCAACGCGCCAATAACTATGGCAAGCGGAGTTTGCTTAATCATTATCATGTCCATGTTTAAATGTTTAAATGTTTAAGTGGGCTCAATGGTTTTACCTCAAATTTGAAGTGCAAGAATCTAAGCGGCATTCGCATGCGAGCCGCTTTGAAGCATCAAATCGATGAGGATATTGTTATTAGTTGAGCTGATTCTTAGGTTAAATTTTTACTTAATCAGCATTTATTAAACACTGGTTATTAAACGCTTGTTATTAAGTAGTGGTTATTGCTCCATACGCTCTTTTTCAGCTTTAACGTGCCCTTCTGTTAAATGAACAAAATCGAGCATGTCATCACCGGAAATGACAAACGCTTGTCCGAATCCTTTGACGTAACGTCCTGACTCAGGCACTAAGCGATAAAGATTGAAGTCACCAAGCTGGCTTAAATTATCGATAATTTCACCAAATCGCGCTTTTAGCGCGGCAACGCCTTGGCTCCAATCTTGTGTTTGTTTTTCAACGAGTTCTGCACGTGTATCGAAAGTCAGTCGTTTACGTGCATAAATGTTCTTACATTCGCTTTCATCCTCGATCATTAAAATCGAAACATTACGGTTCGTTTTTAAATTTTGCCCATGAGCGGCGATGTCACTTACGAGGATGTAATAAGCTTTGCTATCAAAAGCGAATGGAGCGTATGTGGCGTTTGGAATGCCAGCAGCGTTGATCGTTGCTAACTGCAACGTTTTACGGGAATCTCGGAATTCACGAACTTCAGGCTCTAATCGGCCTTGTAGTCGTTCGCGACGAACTTCTTCTCGTTGAGCATTTTCTTGTGGCTGACTTTCTATATTCACGCGGCAAACTCCTTTTTCATTTGCATAAACGCTTCTACCTGCTGTGGGAAAAGCTGACGTTTCTTATCTCGGCCTACGTATACTTTAAAAACACAATCACCATTCGCATTGAAGAAACCGATATAGTGACTTTCCATAGCTCGAAATGGCTTGCTAACAAAAGCAATGTGTTCCACTAAATCTAAGCGTAGATGACCATGCAGTTCGCCGTCTCTCCCCATCAGGTTATAGTAGCCGTGTGCTTCTTTGCCCTTAGGAAAATTGGCTTTCGTTTCAAAAATAGAGCCGAAAGAGTGAACTATCGTAGTTACTGGTCCCCACTCTGGTAGTTGTTCTAAAACGGTTTGTGCATGTTTGCCATCGATACGAGTCATCATTTCGTCTGGCAAAGCTAATGTAATAGCACCTTCAGATAAGCCTAGTTGCTCAGACATTGTTGAGACAGGTGTTGCTGAATCTTCCGCTAACGCCGCTGTCACTTTTTGTTGTACTTCTGTCTCTGAACAAGTGGTGTACATAGTTACTCCTATTATTTTTGTTTTTATTCAAGCGCTTTTAAGCATCGCTTGAGTTTGATTCTGAATCACTTGAATCGCATTCGTCGCTAAAGTCACAGACCAAAATTGTCCTGCCAGAGTCAGTTCAACAGCGAAAGGCGTGATATTCACTAATCCTCTTTTTTGCCAAGCTGTAAATAAAGGCATAAGTGCATCAAACCACTCACCTAACTCATGTTTGAGTAATACTCCACGGTCAAAAGACGCTTTGAGATCACTGTGAATGCTTTCACTAGATGTTGATTGAAACGCCATGGCACTTGGAAACTCATCCGCTTCTATTGCTTTAATGTAAGCATCCAAATCACGATGCTGCATAGTGCTAATACCATTAAAGTTACCACCCGCTCCCGCACCAATAGGCAATACCTGAGCATTAGTTTTCGCTAAGCTATTGTAAATGCTGCGCTCACGATTACCCGAAGCCCAGTGATTAACACTTAAACGTCGCTGGTGATGCTTTGCCATGAATGACACACCCATTTCATACATAGTAGCTTTAGTTGCAGTGTCAGCAGGGTTAGGCAATTTGCCTTGTTCCACCAGACGCGCCATCGGCAAATTTTGCAACTCAAGCAACTGATAGAGATCGACACCATCAACACCCGATTCAATGTAGGCTTCCAAATCTTTCTGCCAAACGTCTAGCGTCTGATGAGGCAATCCATATAAAAGATCGATCACTATCGGAGCTGCGTTATAACGCACTAGTTTTTGCAAAGTGTTCATCACCACTTCGCCATCATCTAGACGCTTGGCACTACGGCGAACTTTGCTATCAAAACTCTGCACACCAAAAGAAAAACGATTGAATCCACCTTCTAGTGCCGCTTCAAACTTCGATTCATTAAAACGATTTACACGACCTTCAAGCGTGATTTCGCAATCAGGTGTTAAAGGAAAATACTGACGAATCAACTCGCCTAACTGTTTCAACTGTGCTGCGTTGAGGTCAGTTGGCGTACCGCCACCCACATAGACTGCTTGAAATGGATAACTTTGTGTCCACTTTAATGCTGACTTTCTCTTTATTTCCGTCACTAACGCTTGGAAATAATCTGCAATCAGTTTTTCGCTCGAAGCGTATTGGAAAAAGTTGCAATAAGTGCAACGAACACGACAAAACGGAATATGAATGTATAAGCAACGTCCGCTCGCTTCGCCAGAGAGACTCAACGCTTCTGATAAAACCGATTGAGTTAGCGTAGGATTTATAGGCTTCATCGCTCCACCTGCGTGAGCACCACGCTTGGCAGCAAATGCAAAACGCAAAGGATCTGGCGTGTCCTTACCAACAATCAATTCATCCGTACTGTCAAAAATCACCGGCTTCATAAATAACTCATGCCTTAAGTTAGAAAATAACGCTGCCGAGCTTTCATCTATGACCTTCAAATCAGCAACAAATTATTAGCTTATAAAATTGTAATTAGGATTTTGTTCGATATAATACCGATCGCAAATGATAATGCAAATGATATTCGATCTCATTATTATTTGTAAGAATGTGTAACAAAATGACTAAAAAACAGACTGATTAGTGGACAAAAATGACAAGGCTTCGTTATCTCATCGCTGGCTTAATCGCATGCCTAATACATGGTATTGCGCTGTCGTATACCCCACAAAAAAACACCATCAATGTATCAACCGAGGATGGCGCTCAGTCACTTCAAATTCAGCTTATGACCATCTCGGCAAGTAAACCGGTAGAACCCGTCATCGAGAAAAAGGTTGCTAAAGAACTTAAAGCTGAAGCTAAACCACTTGAGCAGAAACCTGTTCAACAAGAATCCATACCTGTAGAGAAAAAGAGTAAAACCGTAGCTCCGGATAAAGAGCCACTAAAAAAGGTTCAGCCTAAAAAAGAGCTTTCCAAGACAAAACCAAAGGCGCCAATCGCTGAACAGAATACAGAAATAGAACCACAAAAAACGATCGCCAAGATCGAAGAGCCAGCTGTAGCCAAAACAGAAAAAAAGAAAGTAGAAACAAGTAAAACTGAACAACAAGAGACAGCGCCAGCAGCCAAAGTGAGTGCGCAAGACAGTAAGCCGATGCTAGTAAAAAAACCTAAGTTCAGCGCAAAACCAACGCCAGTGAGCTACCCAAGAATCGCAAGAAAACAAGGATTAGAAGGCAAAGTGCTTATCGAGGTTTGGCTAGATGAACAAGGCAATCAAATCAAGCAACTATTGCTTGAATCGAGTGGGCACAACGTACTAGACGAGCGAGCACTTAGCACAATCAAAGAATGGCGTTTTTCACATCAAGTTGAGCAAGGGCAAGCCATTGCTCATCGCGTACAAATTCCGATTAATTTCCAATTACAGTAGTCGCTATCATGCAAACATTAACCAATATACATAGTCAGCTCGGCATCATGACATGGCCACTCATCATCATGTCATTCCTTACTATCGCTATCTTGATCGAGCGTACTATCTACATGCTGCTTAACAGCCGAACACATACAACAGCGATACTTAGAAGCATCCATAAACTGGATTTTTCTCGCCCTCAGGAAGTGGATGCCTTCATCCAAAACGAACTAAAAGGGCGACAACTGATTTTCCAATCCATGCGCATGCTGCTAGGACATAGACACTTCACAAAACCACTTAGAGAAGAAGCGGTAGGTATCTGGCTATTTAAAAAACGTCAGCAGTTTCGTTCAGGTATTCGATTGCTGTCGATGATAGGTGTCATCAGCCCGTTGATTGGATTACTTGGTACCGTACTGGGATTAATGGAAATGTTTAGTGGAATGACAGATGCCACTGCCGTTATTTCACCAGCAACGTTAGCGGATGGTTTAGGTCTCGCTATGACCACCACGGCCGCAGGTTTGATCATCGCGTTACCTGCAATTACAGGTGCACAACTTCTAGGCATGTGGGTTGAAAAGACGCTTGCCAAGATTGAGTACACCCTGAATCACAGCAATCTGCATATTGAGGGGATTGTGGTTGATCCTTTCTCTGGCACTCAAAGCGCATATACCGTTACCACTGACGAGGTGCTTTAATGATCCAGTCACACTCTCGTTATAGCGAAGACGAATTTAAGCCAGATCTCACGCCGATGATAGACATCATCTTTATTGTGATGGTGTTTCTTCTGCTTACTGCGAATGTCAGTGTTCAAACACTGAATGTCGACATTCCAAAAACGGAAGAAGCCAGTCAGCTTTCCTCGCCATATAAACCCGTTATTTCAATCGGTATCTTGCATAATGAAGAGGAAAAGTGGGCATTAGATGGCGTGAAATATAGTGATTGGAAGGCTTTCACTACAGAACTACTGAAAACTCGCAGCACCTACCCAGATAAACCTTTTGTGATTGCCGCAGATAAAAAAGCCGATGTGGAATCCATGCTCAACCTCTTTGCATTCATGCAAAAACACCAAATTTCCGCCACTAATATCGTTATGGAAGAACAATAATGAAAAAACTCGCTTTGGCATTCAGTCTATTTTTATCGATTCCTTTTTTATCAATGGAATCGGCTTACGCTCAACAAGAAACACAGGTAAATAATCGCATCATTAGTGCAGGTTCAAGCATTACCGAGCTACTGATTGCGCTAGGCGCGAAAGACCAGCTTATCGCCGTGGATGTAACAAGCCGAAAGTACAACGCTGACGAAGCCTTGCCGCAAGTAGGGTATCACCGCCAGTTATCTGCTGAAGGCTTAATGGCTCTTTCACCGACTCATTTAATTGGCTCACATGAAATGGGACCTGAGAATACTTTAACGCTACTAAAAAGTGGCGGCATAAAAGTTGAGACAGTGCCTTCTGGAGATACAGAAGAAGACCTGTTTGGCCGTATCGATAAAATCGCACAAATCACAGGAAAGCAAGAGAAAGCGAAAGAGCTTAAAGCATCGATTGATGAGCAGTTGAACGCAATGAAAGCTCGTAAACTCGCACATCCACCAAAAGTGCTGTTTGCTATGCTGACCAAAGGCAGACCAGCCACTATCGCTGGAGATAAAACCACTATCGATGTGATCATTAACCTTGCTGGCGGTCAAAATCCGGCAAAATCAGAAATGAGCTCATACAAACCACTATCACCAGAAGCCATCGTACAAATGCAACCTGATGTCTTATTGGTCAGTGCTCGCGCTTGGGAAGCATTAGGTGGGCATGAAGGCATTCTGAAAGAATTCCCTCTTCTGGCTGCTACACCTGTTGCGGGCAAAGACCGCATTATTCCCGTTAGCAGTAGCGCCATCATTGGCGGCTTTGGACTTGAAAGTTTAGAACTGACTGACGAGTTATATAAAGCCTTCCAAAAGATCGACTAAGCATTTTCACAGTAACAACCAGAATCCTATCCACCAAAAGAATAGGTAAAAATTTAACGATGACAGATTCAAGAATGGTTTCGGCTAAAACTCTGTGCATAGTGGCGGCGATTGCGCTTTACTGCGCGACGGTTGCTTCCATAAGTATGGGTGCGATGAACATCAGTTTATCTGACAGCTTGAAATCCCTTTTACCACTTGGCAGCCATGATCTTCCCGCGCATGTCACTATGATTGTTCAACAAGTACGTTTACCTCGTACTTTGTTGGCCATTGCTGTTGGAGGGATTCTAGCGATTAGTGGTGCTGTAATGCAGGGGCTATTTCGCAACCCGCTCGCTGATCCGGGCATTATTGGTGTCTCTTCAGGCGCTGCATTAGGTGCTGCGTTAGCAATCGTAGTGTTTGGCGATCTTGCTCACTACTATCCAAACTTACTACTATTTGGCACTGTCCCTATGTTCGCCTGTATCGGCGGTGCTTTTACGACATTTGCAGTGTATCGCCTTGGTACAAGCAGCAACGGAACTTCCGTCACTATGATGCTACTTTCCGGTGTCGCTATTTCAGCACTGGCAGGCGCGGCATTGGGTTTGCTTAACTATTATGCCGATGACCAAGCTCTGCGAGACCTGTCTCTCTGGACTATGGGATCATTGGCGGGCGCCAATCAAAAAGGTCTATGGCTCGCTTTTGCTACGCTTATCATTTTGTTTATCGCCTACTATCGTGATGCCGATAAGCTCAACGCCATGTTATTAGGTGAAGCGGAAGCGCGTCATATGGGCATTAACGTTCAGGCTTTAAAGCGCCGTTTGATTGTTTTGGCAGCTTTTGGTGTAGGAGTCACCGTCGCATTGAGCGGTATGATTGGCTTTATCGGACTTATCGTTCCTCATTTAGCCCGTATGATCATTGGCCCAAACTATCGTTCACTATTGCCAGTAACCCTCTTTCTCGGCGCACTGTTATTACTGATTTCCGATATGCTAGCTCGAACGGTGGTCGCGCCTTTAGATATGCCCGTTGGTATTGTCACCGCATTGCTTGGCGCACCTTTCTTTGTTTGGCTTTTGATTAAGCAAAAGGGGCGAATCTGATGCTGTCTCTCTTATCTTCGAAATTTAACTCATCAAACACGGCGCAAGAATCGATTGAATACTCCGGTATTAAAACGGTCGAAATACGCCATTTGTCCGTGACTCTTGGTGATAAAACCGTACTGGATAACATCGACCTTACACTGAATCGCGGCGAGTTTACGGTTCTGCTTGGCCCTAATGGCACGGGTAAAAGTACCTTGCTAAAAGCACTAACCGGAGAAATCAGCACAAAAGGCGAGTTCGCACTTTTTGGTCAAGAGCGAGATTCATGGTCATCACCCTTGCTAGCAAAACACTTGGGTGTACTGCCGCAAAGCAGTTCTCTGTCGTTTAACTTTATGGCTAAAGAAGTGATTGAGTTGGGTGGTATTGGGTTAACGATGTCTAACCGACAACTTGAAGATGTGGTAGCAAAACACATGCGTGAAACGGATGTTGAGCACCTGCGTTTTCGCTCATACCCTACTCTCTCCGGCGGCGAGAAACAGCGAGTGCATCTCGCTCGTGTGCTCACCCAACTAGAGCAAAGTGAACACAACAAAATTTTGCTACTGGATGAACCCACTTCTGCGTTGGATATTCACCACCAGCACACAACATTAGCCTTGGCACGCAAACTAGCAAATGAAGGCGCTACGGTTGTTGCTGTACTGCACGATCTTAATTTGGCGGCTCAATACGCTGACAGGATCGTTATTCTAAACCAAGGCAAAACTGCCGCAGACGATATTCCAGCGAAAGCTCTTAAACCTGAAATCATAGAAGCGGTTTATCAGCATAAAGTCGATATCATTGCGCATCCGACATATGGTCACCCTGTTGTCATCGCTTGTTAATTCGATTCGATGTTAGCAGGGTTCTAAAAGCAAAAACCTCCTTGCGGGAGG
>NZ_JBMMKS010000010.1:0-181056 GCF_058630515.1 Vibrio sp. HM8-C | reverse complement strand
CACCAGTAAACATAATTGCTTTACCACTATTGACTGAAGTTAATATCTTCTCCATATCATATTTGGTTTGAACAGTTTGCACTGCCAACGCGTCAAATTTCATTTTTAAGCCTCTATTCTACAATTTAATTTGATTTATATCGTATGAAACTAGCACATTAAAATAAAATGAAATAGTGAATCTATAGAGTAAGTTCTTATTGCGTGTACGAGGTCTATTTATCTAGTGATACCTGAGTATTTATTAGTCAACAATTGGTTTAGTTGCCTAACTCCAACTAGCAACTAATCGTCTTACGTAATGATTCTAGATCTAATAATTTTAACACATCAAAATGAAAGTTATTCCTATCCTTGCAAGCGCTGGTATTACTGGCTTTGAATCTCCCGCAGCAGAGTACACCCAGCTCGAGATGAATCTAGACGAACTCCTTATTGAACACCCTAGCGCTACGTTCATAGGACAGGCAATTGGTGAATCAATGCAAGGAATTGGCATCTTTAACGGTGATTTATTAATAGTTGATCGTCACGTTACCGTTCAGAACCTCGATGTAATCGTGGCAAACTACAACGGCGAGTTCGATTGTCAGATAACCGGTATGACAAGAAGACTGTTCTTATCAGCGAACGAAGCCATGGTGCCAAATAACACAAGACACATTTTCTATTAAAGGTATCTTATTAATTGCAATCTTCATTGCCAGATGCGAAGACAACACGAGCTTTTATGTTTGAAGTAGACACAGGAATTAAGCAGCAACTAAACATAATATTAGTGGTTTAATAGACAAAAAGCCTTCATATGAAATATGAACACTTTTTGTCCGTTTTAATAAAATTAACAATAGGGCTAAATAGCTAGGCAGCTTGTTGAATTTTTGCTCTTTTTAAATGTTCAAAAATGCTAACAGCTAAAGCTTTTGCAAAAGGTACGGCTACGGCATTACCTATCATCTTATAGCCCGTAGCTACATTACTATAAATAAACTCAAAGTTATCTGGAAAACCTTGGATTCGCGCACACTCGCGAACGCTTAATCTTCGGTATTCATACCCTTCGACAAATTTGAACTTGTCTGTCCCTATTTTCTCCATCTTTGGCGCACTTGGATGTATAGGCGCATGTCGTCCACCGGCTTGAATAGTAAACGATGGTTCATCCCATGCTCTAACTCTATTACGGGACATATAAATAGAAGAGAAACCTCCAATCATATATTCATGATTAAGAAACTTTATGCTCGGGTTGGGTTTCTGTTTATCGAGAGCAGGGACTACATTGTCTTCTAGGTCAGAAATTATATCTTTTAGTGATTTTCTTTCATTTTTAAGAATCGGTTCTGGAAAAATATAATCGATGTTGAGATCACTTCGAAATCCAATAAATATTACACGTTTTCGATCCTGAGCTGCACCGTAGTCAACGGCGTTAAGCATTTTGTAATATAAATCATAGCCAGCATCCTTAAACATTTGTTTAATATTTTTGAGTGCATCAGCATGTCTTGGGTGCTGCATACCACTAACATTCTCAGCTAAAAAGAATTTTGGCCTTTTAGCTTCCAAAATGCGTATAAAATCAAAGAACAGCTGACCGCGTTTATCTTCAATACCGCGCTGAGATCCAGCCTCGCTCCAGCTCTGACAAGGAGGTCCTCCAATTATTCCGTCACAGTCAGGAACTTCTTGTGCTTTGATATCTGTAATACTACGTCTGTCCAATGTTGTATGAGGGTGGTTTTTCTCGTAAGTAGCCCAGATATCTTTATCGTACTCGTTAGCCCATACTACATTGAAACCTGCTTTCTCAAAGCCAAGATCTAGTCCGCCAGCGCCGGCAAAAAATGAAACAATCTTATCTGTCATACTCTGATTCGGTGTTGATATTTAATTTCAATTATTGTAACAATTTACTGTACATTTGGCCAGCGATTTTTTCACAGTATTTTCAATACTTTGAAAATTTTGTATCGTTAAAGCTCATATCAACAAGAAGACATGAACTAGGGTCAACAGAATTAACCATAGGCTTCTATTTCTATATAAAACTCTATACTATTAGATATAAACTTATGAGGTATATGCATAAATCAACATGGATATCACAAGCTAAAGAGCCAATAATTTGAAAGAATTACTATCGAAAGAAAACAATATCGATTTTTTACTAAAAGACTTTTCCTTTTCTTTACTTCTATATGTTGAGTTCGAAATATTAAGTAATAAAACATTTATGCCAGATAAAAAAAAGAATAATTTAATTTATATCAAGGCAAAATATTTACTTAAAAAAGGTCGCTACAAAATCCTAGCAAGAAAAATAAAATCCGTCTTAAAAAAATATAAAAATGGTCACATCAATCTATATTTATTTTTCGACAATATCATTAATGGTACTAATGAAAAAAGATTAACTGACTTGGAACAATATTTATTGCTAATAAAACAAATTGAACGAGAACTAGGAACCACTATTTTGTTATCAACACCTCAAAAAGTAGACCTAAACTACGGGGGAGATAAAGGTTTTGTTTGCGTACTGGCCGAAAATTTAAATGATTGTTTTACGACATCAGGCAACTTGTCAGCCAACATATCTTTTTTAGTAAAATCAAGTAGCAACCATTTTGTTAAAGTCATTTATGAAATACGTAAAAGTGAAACTTTTGATTACCACTTAGATTACCAAGATGAACACTTCATGAGATTTACATTAATAAAATCAACAAACTAGCCACTAAGCTCTGGCAAAGATGTTAAAAATATCATTTCCCCGCAAAACTAGCGCTATCACATTTGTCGAGACGGGTTTTAGTCTTCAACATAAGCGACCTTATCTTTTATAGTTTATTTACAGCTAAGGTCGCTACGTAACTAGGTTAATCTGCTGTATATATTTTTCCAGTTGGAAACACATATGCACAAGCTAGTTTTATTGATGACCATCCTTTATCCTTGCCACTACTGAACTTAACTCTAAGCTGAATTCTTTCTCCATCAGACCAAGATAATGTATTTTGAATAGGGGAAGGTTCTAGAGGATGAACATTGATATCACGTATTGTTAAATTGTGGTCTAAAAATGCATATTTTTTACTACAATAATAAACAACAACCACTAGCGCTGTTCCTAAAAGTGATTTCGCACCTTTAATAAGCTTGTCTTGGTCAGCACTAACAAGTTGAACACCTATACCTTTAGATATAGTTTTCAATGCCTCATCATGATCAATTTCTTTATTATCGAATTTAGATTTCGTCAATCTAATCACTTCATCTAGTCTATCTTGTGACAATTCGAAGTAAGTAGAGCTTAATATTTGTCCGGCCCCAGGATTTTTGCAATTTATTGTATTATTTTTTGTAGAAGCATTTTTAATAGCTTTAAGAGAGATAGGTTCAGTCACATACTTATTACCAACTCTCAATACTAGCTCAATATCAGCTGTATTTAGTCGGTTATCTAAATATGCTTCAGGAACTAACTCTATTGAATCAATTTTATAATCACCATATTTTTCTTTAAGAAACATAGCTAAGCCACCAACAGCAGAGGCAGATGTGCCTTGTATTGCCTTAACCTCATCTTCAGAAATGCTTGGAGAATACGTTTCAAGAATACCAATGAAACCATTTGGATCTAGCTGATGAACATTCGAGTTAGCTTTTAGAAGTTGAGAATAAAATATAGCTTCTGAGCATTTTCCAATCGCATTAGGATTTGCTTTCCCTTCAATACGATAACTACTATTAGAGAAGACAGCATTGAAGTTTTCAAGCGATCGAATGTTTTCGTCTAGATAGTCAGCTTTCATTTTCGCGTAGCTTGTTGCAAGCTTTATGGCTGAATTAGGTCCACTCTCAAATTTAAACCTTAATAAAAGCGTATTATCGTCTGAAGTTATACCTACTGTATTCATTCCGACTTTTGAGATATGTACATTTTTTATTTCATGGACATCTACTTTAAATTCATCTACGCTCAGTAAACGTTCAGTACCATCTTTTTCAAGCTTATACCTTGTTACAACCGTGAACGAATCTGTCATAAAGAGAGTCTTGAAAGCACTCTCAATAGCACCGCTTTGTTGGTTATACTCTTTAAGGAATAAATCAAAACATTTTTCCCTAAGTTGATATAAAAACTTACCACGAAACGATTCAATCTCCGGAATGAAACTTGGACAGATGTTTTTAAGCTTACCCTTTAAAATTCGGGTTGAAACATTGCTCTTCATTTTTTTACTAACAATGCCCAAGCTGTCTAATAAAAATTGATGATGAACAGTTTCAAAATATGAATTGAACTCGTCTTGTATAACTTCAGACTTGAAATATTTTGTAATGAAGCTCTTAGCACCCAAATTTTTTGGCTGTATTAGATTATTGTTTTTTAATTTGTATAAGTTTACAGAGATGCTCTCGCCACTCATACGGTGTAGCTTTAAATCTGGTGCAGTATTTGAATTTTCCATTTCAAACTTATCAATAACATGCGTAATATCACTATACTGCTCGACTATGAAACGTGCCGTAGCAGCTGCAGTTCCTTCTTCATCCGGTAACTTTTTGGTATTAATATACTTTCTTAATTCTAAGCTAACAGCATGAACATGCTGATCTCCAATCTCTCTCGGACTAAAACTATTCATAATTTTATTCGCTGCAAGTTTCTGGGAAGGACAAGTAAGAATAAATATAACTCTAAGTGATTTATTTCTTTATTTTTTAGGTAGTAACAATAGATATAAATAGCACTAAGAAAAACCAAAATGCGAACAAAAACCAATCTAAAATCGATTAACTTACAAACAGAAATCAAGCTAAAAACCTGCCTTTAATCTTACAAAATCCAAGGCATCTATAAGTATTGTTACACAGGCTTCAAGTTATCTTCTAAATATTCTCAATTTCGCACATTGCCATATCTTTATGAGCACTACTCGTTTCATTCACCAATTAAACCAAACGCTCATTCCTTTACCAATGGGACGTCTGCAATAATGAGCAAACTCTATAATGCCGTCAAGATGTAGTTACATAAAATGATAGGCAGAGTAGATGTAATATAAAGTAATCTAAGTACTAGCTAATAATGATTGGCAATTACTTGTTCTATCTCAACTACATTAGAAACCGTCACACGTTTGGTTGAAATAAAATCACACCATTTCTCATAGCACTCTCTTTGCTCATCAAGATAGTCATAATCTAAATAGTGTTTCTTGGTGCCTGTATGAACTTTATGCCCCAACATTACATCGCTAACCTTTGGATTAAAGCCTGCTGATTCCCACCAGTTTCGTGCTGTTCTCCGCATATCGTGATTAAGAGAAGGCGGTAAGCCATGACTTTCAACAAACCACGAAAAACGTTTGCCCACATCAACGAGAGTATTTCCTGATATTGGAGTGTCTGACTTTTTGTTCACTTGAGGAAATACGACTACGCAGTTAGGAAACATCGCGAATTGCTCTCTCAGAATGCGTGCAGCAAGTTCTGGTATGGCGCGTCGAATTTCACCTCCACCCTTATGTCGAATCTTGTTGTGTTCTTCTGGAACCGTCCAGATCAACTTTTCGAAATCAAAGTCGGTTTTCTTTGCTAGCCGTAGCTCAACGCCTCGACAGCCGAAGATCATTAGAAGCTTTAGTATATTTCTATTGCTAGGATGCGCAGGGAAGTCCGAGAGAAGCCGCCAAAGCCTTCTTATATCGTTACCTTCCTGCTTTGTATTTCGGACGCTTGTAGGCTTTCCTACATCGTTTTTCTTCAACTCAGTAATTACGTTGTACTTTAAGAGTCCATGTCGAACTGAATACGATAACACTGCTTTAAAGCGTGACATTAGATTAGCTGAATGCTTAGGGCTTACTCGCTCACTGGCGATTTTGAAAACCTTAACGTAGTCAAAAAGCTCAAGGTCTTTAGCGTCATAGTCACCCACATAGGGAACAATATCTCTGTAGAACATGGTTAGTAGAGGTTCTGGTCTCTCAAGCTTGGGTTCTGCGTGATTAACGTACCAATAATCGATCAGTTCTTTTACTGTCGTTGGCTTTGGTTTTTCGCGATTGATAAGGAGTCGGTTACGAGGATCTATACCTTGTGCGACTAAAGCTTCTTTCTCTTTTTTAACATTTTCAGCATCAGTGATACGCATTTTGGGATAAGTACCCAGTTTCATTCTTATGGCTTTACCGCCTAGAGAAAACCGATAAACCCATGAGATCTTTCCTTTTGGGGATATTCGCAATCCGAGTCCATCGCGGTATGTAATTTCCGGAGCGCCCTCGTATGTTTTGCCATTTACAGCGCGTAACCATGAATCGGTTATTCGTTTTGTCATGGTGAATTCTCTGTACCAAAAAAATTTGGTACGAGTTTGGTACAAGCGTTTCAGAAAATCAAAGGAACATTTTGAGCAAATTAGATTATGAGAGATGACTAGAGAAAACTATAAATAATTGATTTACAGTACGTTGTGAGCAAGTTAGATGATGAGAGAAAAATTGAGGAGATGAAGCATGTGATACACACCAAGCAACACATGTTTTAAAAATATTGTGCTTAAAAATCAGAATGATAAAAAACAAGCACTCGATAAATCATTTTTAGCTGCATTAATTCAATGCGCAAATACGGATGCGCTATCGTTAAGACAGGGTGAGCATTCTAACGGATATGGGTGAAATCTCAAGCAATCATTACGATCAAGCCTTATTCGCGCTTGTTTTCGCTCTTGAGATGATTCGCTATTCAGATAAATAGAAAAACCCGTGGTTTTCGCCACGGGTTTTATCAATTAGATTGCAGAGGCTTTAATTAAGCTTCTTGGCTGCGACGGTTGTGACCACGTTCGCCACGGTAGTTACCACGGTTGTCGCCGCCACGGTTGCGGTCGAAACGACGCTCGCCACCTTCACGATGACCGCCTTCACGGTTACCACGGAAACCACCTTCACGACGGTTACCGCCTTCACGGCCACCACGGAAACCACCATCACGGTTACCACCGTCACGACGTCCGCCTTCACGACGACCACCACGAGACTCGCGGAAATCATCAAAATCACACACTACTGCACCCACTTCTTTTTGACGGATACGTAGTTTACGTAGTTTGCCAGTCACTTCTGCAGACATAGTCTTTGGAAGCTGAACAAACGTATGACCTTGAGCCAGTTTGATTGCACCGATAGAGCCTTTAGTTAGGCCTAATTCGTTTGCAAGTGCACCAACGATGTCTTTAACTTGTACGCCTTGGTCACGGCCAACTTGAAGTTGGTAAGTTTCCCAATCAGCGTTGTCACGACCACCGAACTCACGACGACCGCCTTCACTACGCTCTCCGCGCTCACCACGGTCATCACGACGATCGCGACGACGTTGCTTATCACGCTCTACTGCTGCGATCATTGGATCTTCACCAGTGTAGAATAGTGGACGCTTACCTTGTTGACGTTTCAACAAGATTGCACAAAGTGTTTCAGTGTCCATTTCTAGAGACGCTTGTAGCTTCTCTACTAGTTCTGCAAACTTATCAAGAACTGTGTTGTTTTCTTTCTCAGCCGCTAGCTCAGCAGCAAGTAGAGAAAGACGAGCTTCAGCTACTTGATCACGGTGTGGAAGTTGAATTTCTTCCATTGATGAACGAGTAACACGCTCAATAGTGCGAAGCATGCGAAGTTGGTTAGTACGTACTAACAGGATCGCTTTACCTTTACGGCCAGCACGACCTGTACGACCGATACGGTGGATGTACGACTCAACATCGAATGGAATATCGTAGTTAAATACGTGAGTGATTCGTGGCACATCAAGACCACGAGCAACAACGTCAGTCGCAACAAGGATATCAATTACACCCTGTTTGATATGGTCTACTGTACGCTCACGTAGAGACTGAGGAATA
Source organism: Vibrio sp. HM8-C (assembly GCF_058630515.1). Classification (NCBI taxonomy): domain Bacteria; kingdom Pseudomonadati; phylum Pseudomonadota; class Gammaproteobacteria; order Vibrionales; family Vibrionaceae; genus Vibrio; species Vibrio sp. HM8-C. The sequence goes on along the minus strand of NZ_JBMMKS010000010.1, from coordinate 173,138 downwards.
TCGCCGTGTAGTGCAGCAGCTTTAAAGCCACGAGAGCTTAACCAGTCAGCTAGACGCTCAGTATCTTGACGAGTACGAACGAACACGATTGATGCATCAGTTTCTTCAGTTTCTAGAAGACGAGTCATTGCTTCGTCTTTCTCTACGCCTTTTACAACCCAGAATTGTTGCTCAACTTTCTCAACAGTTTGGTTTGAACCAGCAACGTCTACACGTGCAGGGTTACGTAGGAAGCGGTCAACAATCGTTTTTACCATTGGTGGCATTGTTGCAGAGAACAGTACGCGTTGCGCTGACTCAGGAGCTTGCTCCATGATCCAAGTAACGTCGTCAACAAAGCCCATCTTCAACATTTCGTCAGCTTCATCAAGAACGAATGTATGACACTCGTCCAGGTGTAGACGCTCACGAGTGATCAAGTCTTTCACACGACCAGGAGTACCAACAACAATATGAGCACCTGAGCGTAGAGAACGCATTTGATCAACGATAGATGCACCACCGTAGATTTCTAGAACTTTAAGGCCAGAAATGTTTTGACCTAAGTTTTTGATCTCAGCAGCTACCTGAATCGCTAGCTCACGAGTTGGAGCCATGATGATTGCTTGAGGTTTGTGCTGAGATAGATCGATCTTGTTTAAAAGCGGCAAAGAGAATGCAGCTGTTTTACCTGTACCTGTTTGTGCTTTACCTAATGCGTCGCGACCTTCTAATAAAAGAGGAATAGCAGCAGCTTGGATAGGAGTTGGAGACACGAAGCCCATTGAATCTAGGGCTGAAAGAACAGCACTGTTAAGTGCTAAGTCACTGAATTGAATTACAGTATCAGACATGGGGATCCCACTAAAATAATTATTAACCAAGGTCCCATGTGCTCCACCATTTCCAACCAATCCTGCGATTGTCTGATTCCGTTCAGATACGGATAAGTTTTGTAACGCATCAAGCCACTAGGGACATATAAGGGAGGCGGATTATTCCCTAAAAGCATAAAAAAAGCTAGAAAAAATTGAAATTCATCACAATTTATTCTTATAGAGGATAAAAAACCATCAGAGCCTTGTTCCAACCCTCTTATTACTAAGCATTTTGTGCCACCAAACCGACAAATATTACCTTTCAAAATGCCTGAGAAAGGTTATGGCTGGGTAGTAATAATCGCCTGTAATGATTATAGTGTGCGCAATTCACTAAGCTAGAAATAGAAGACATGTTCCAAGACAACCCGTTACTTGCTCAACTTAAGCAACAAATTCAAGAAAACCTGCCAAAAAAAGAAGGCGTCATTAAAGCTACAGATAAAGGCTTTGGTTTCTTAGAAGTCGATAGTAAAACCAGTTTCTTCATTCCGCCTCCATATATGAAAAAGTGTATTCATGGAGACAAAGTGGTTGCGATTATCCGTACAGAGAAAGAACGTGAAGTCGCGGAGCCACAAGAGCTTCTTGAGCAATCACTGACTCGCTTTATTGGCCGAGTAAAGCTGTTTAAAGGCAAACTTAACGTTGCACCTGATCACCCACAGCTTAAAAAGATGCCTTTAAAGGCAAAAGTTAAGAAAGGTTTGAATCAGGAAGAGTTCCAAGAAGGTGACTGGGTTGTTGCACATCTTATTCGCCATCCTCTAAAAGGCGATGATAATTTCTTCGTAGAAATTTCCGAAAAAATCACCGATGCCGAAGACAAAATCGCACCTTGGTGGGTAACGTTAGCAGAAAATGATCTACCAAACAGCGAACCAGCGGGTATCGAAAACTGGCAGCTTAAAGATGACGCTGAACTGGAGCGCTCAGATTTAACTCATATTCCGTTTGTTACCATTGACGGTGCATCCACCAAAGACATGGATGATGCTCTTTACGCGAAAAAACTTGAGAACGGTAGCTTTGAGCTAACGATCGCGATTGCCGACCCTACTGCATATATCACTCCTGATGATGAGATGGATAAAGTAGCGCGTCAACGCGGCTTCACTATCTATTTGCCAGGTCGTAACATCCCGATGTTGCCACGTGATTTGGCTGATGACTTATGTTCACTGATTGAAAACCAAGTCCGCCCTGCGCTTTGCTGTACGGTAACCGTTGGTGCAGACGGCGTTATCGCAGACGACATTCGTTTCTTTGCAGCAAATATTCAGTCTCACGCTCGCCTTGTTTATGACCATGTTTCTGACTGGTTGGAAAATGGCTCATCTACAGAATGGCAACCAACAGACACTATTTCAGAAGTCGTACGTACCTTGTATGAGTTCTCTCAAGCGCGTGCAAACTGGCGCGAAAACAATGCGGTGGTTTTCCCTGACCGTCCTGATTACCGATTCGAACTGAGTGAAGATAACGACGTTATCGCAATTCACGCAGATATGCGCCGTACTGCAAATCGTTTGGTTGAAGAATCGATGATCACTGCCAACATCTGTGCGGGTAAAGTGCTGCAATCAACGTTCAATGCGGGAGTATTCAATACACACGCTGGCTTTAAAGCTGACAAGATGACAGATGTAGTGGAGCTGATGACATCAAATGGTGCTCAGTGCGATGCTGAAAGTCTGGCGACATTGGAAGGTTTTGCTTCACTCCGTCGTTGGTTGTGTGGTCAAGAAACCTCGTACTTGGATAACCGCATTCGTAAATGTCAAAGTTACAGTGAAATTGGTAATCAGCCACTTCCTCACTACGCAATGGGCTTAGAGGTTTACGCGACTTGGACTTCTCCAATTCGTAAATATGGTGACATGATTAACCATCGCATGCTTAAAGCACACATCTTGAATAAAGAGCCTGTGCAACAGCCCGATGAAACAGTAGGCGAAGAGCTGTCACTGCATCGCAAGCATCACAAGATTGCAGAGCGTAACGTAGCGGATTGGTTGTACGCACGTACTTTGGCAGAAGAGCCTGCAAAGCAAACGCTATTTAATGCCGAGATCTTTGATATTAACCGTGCCGGTGCTCGTGTTCGTTTACTTGAAAATGGCGCAGCAGCGTTTATTCCTGCGTCATTAATCCTTGCCAATAAAGAACGCTTGGAGTGTAACGGTGAGCAAGGCATCATCACTATTGATAAAGAAGTGGTATACCGCCTCGGTGATACTCTTGAAGTAGTGTTGACTGATGTAAGCCAAGAAAACCGCAGTATCGTAGCAAAACCGACTCAAGTATTTGCAGACGAGTCAAAGCAAGTTGCTGAAGAGCAAGTGGAAGCTGAATCAGCTGAAAATGCACAACTGGCTCAAAGTAGCCAAGAAGAGAGCGCTGAATAAGCAGTTTTCTGTTCCAAAGTAGCGTTATTCGAAAACGTAAAAGGCATTCCAATGGAATGCCTTTTTTATTGGTTCACGATTATGTATTAAAAGTCGCTAGTCTATTCGGCAAAAGCCACTAGTTCATGGAGATAATAAAATGCTCACGACCAGAAATAGGATTTAGGATCTTTTTCAATCTCGCGCATCACGGCGGTAAGATCTGAACTTTTGGAAAGGAACGGGTATGGAACCCACTGTTCACTGTCGTTCTCATGCGAGGGGATATATAGCTCCCACAACCGTTTTTCAGCATCCCATAGTATACGAGCGACTGAGCTTGAGTACTCACTGTGCACAGAGTCCAATTTATAGTGTTGCAGTATGAATTCGACACCGTTATCTAACGATTCAAAACTCGATTTACCCAAATCTACAGGAAGACTTCGATTGCGACTATGGCACACAAGCTCTGCCCTACGTTCAATTTGACGCTGTAGCAAATTAACGACCGTCATGACTTTGGATACCCCATTATCTTGTGACCGAATTCGACATTAAGAGCCTCTATACTCGTGGTTCTTAAAGTTAACTCAGTATAAACCATCAGCCTCAAACTAGAGAGTTTTCAACCATATTTCAATGCGTACCATCAAACACTTTCATAAAACTGTCATTTATTCGCAATATGATATGTCGCTGATATGTTCTTATTTTTGCTTGGAGTTCTATTATGTTTCGAGTTGCGCTAGCCACTCTATGCTCGCTTTGTCTAGTAACACCTTTCGCGCACGCTAGCGAAATCAACGTTTCTGGCTCTACTTCAGTTGCACGCATCATGGATGTGATCGCAGAAGAATATAACTCTACCCATAAAGATACTTACATAGCCGTTCAAGGTGTCGGCTCCACTGCTGGCATAACACTGCTTAAAAAAGGTGTAGCGGATGTTGCAATGAGCTCTCGCTATCTTACGGATAATGAAGTTGAAGAATCGCTACAGACATTCATCATTGCCTTTGATGGTTTAGCGGTTGTAGTTAACCAATCAAATCCTGTCGGTGATTTATCGCGTGAACAGCTTTATGACATCTATAAAGGTAAAATCACTAACTGGAAACAAGTTGGTGGCAACGACCAAAAAATCGCAGTAGTCACGCGCGAAGCATCTTCTGGCTCACGTTTCAGTTTTGAAAGCTTGCTCGGACTAACCAGAGTGATTAAAGACAGACTGGTTTCTGATATAAACCCAAATAATCTCGTGGTGAATAGCAACAGTATGGTGAAAACGCTGGTTAACCATAATTCACAAGCGATTGGTTTTATCTCTACTGGTTCTGTTGATCGTTCCGTAAAAGCCATCAAGTTTGAAGGTGTGACAGCCACACCAGAGACTATCGCAAGTCACGAATACCAACTTTCTCGTCCATTCTTACTTCTTCACTACCCTGAAAAAGATAAGCAAGAGACAAAAGAGTTATTCCGTTTTATTCAGTCGGACAGAGTTAAGAAACTGATTGAAGAGTACGGTTACATACCTACAGCGAAATACAAATAATAGATATAAAAAAGGAGAGCTTCTGCTCTCCTTTTTTATAGTAATCAATCAATTAAAAGTGCAATTGAATAACTGAAGTTACGACACAGCCTGGTCGACGAACCCCTTCAATTTCAACTTTAATTTCTCGCTCAATTTCTAAGCCTTTCTTAATTGGCGTCACTTTTGATAGCGTACTTACCGCACGCACACGACTATCCACTTTAATTGGATAAGGAAAGCGTACTGAGTTTAAGCCAATATTCACCATCATTTTCGCCGTTGGGAACAACAACTTGTCTTCATCAACACTGTCCGTCAATTTTGGCAACAGTGCTAATGTAAGAAAACCGTGAGCGATTGTCGTTTTAAATGGTGATTCCGCTTGTGCTCTTTCAGGATCCGTGTGAATCCACTGCATATCTTCCGTAATTGCGCCAAACTGGTTGATTCTGTTCTGATCAACTAACAACCAATCCCCTGTATGGATCACTTCGCCTAATTTCGACTCAAGTTGGTTATACACTGCCTGAGCTTCTGGTTTTAATACGATAGGTTCAGCAACAGGAGTATCTTCATTTGCTGGCTGGTGAAAATCCTTCACCCATGAAAAAAGCTGGCGGCTATTGGTTTTATCCAATAGCTCTCCCCAGTACTCACGCACTGTCGGAGACATCAATTGTTTAAACTCATTATGCCTAACTAAATTTTCAGCATGATGTTTAAAAATATCCGCAACTTTCATCAAAACCTCATTCATTCTTAACTAAGAAGAAATACGAATGCACTAATTTTGAAGCACTTCACATTAATCCGCAAACACTTTCGAGCGTACATGCGTATACCGAACACCATAAAATTCTTTAAATACAACAAATTAAACAATAAAACGTTATTTTATTAGGATTTATATCATTAGAACAAATGCTCGAGTCAGTAAAACGGAAAGACTTTCAATTTCTTTATTATTCAATCAGTAATATAACTTTAGTTAACTGTGTGGATATTAACCAAATAGGATGAGATTTTTGTACAGCGGCTCACATAATACGTGCCACTTTATAAAGCCCAACGCTCTACCCTATAAAGACCACCTAATACCATAAACTCTTGCTCTCCCTGCAAACTATGTGGAAGAAGAGATTCAAAACACGCAATTTTGCAAAGAGGAACCTTAACGGAATACACCTTCGAACCAAAGCGAAGCGCGCTTTCAGGGTCTGCGGTAAATGAACTGAGGTTATTAAACAATTTTACGTTTTCACCTTCGATTGTGTGCTCAGCTTGTTCTGTACAACCTCGATATAGAGTTAAATGCTCAACATCTTTAAACCGCAAGCGCAGTTCATGCTGGCAAAACAAATAAAGCAAATCCAGCTGCGCATACAGTTCATTAGTATTGTATGTGGCACGAGTACACACTTGTCTGAAACGTAAATACTCTGGGGTATCCGGACCATGTAGTGAACCTTGGTGAAAACAGGTAAGCAAACCAAATCTTGATTCAACCCAACTTCGCCAAGCCGCACCCTGTTCATTATCAGAGTCAAATAGCCATCCAAGCAGCAATCTTCGGTAGTTCACTTTCGGTCTAGGCGGTGGATCTGCTTCGTCATTTGTGCTGTTAACACTTTTTGATAAATGGAAGTGCTCAGACATAAAGTGCTTAAAATGTTCAGCACGTTCATGATAACTGTCAGTAGTGTTCAACACTTTAAACAAGGCTGGATACCACACCTGCAATCCATCAATTTCGAGAGGAATAGGGTTTTGCTGATAGCTTAGGCTCGCCAGTAACTTAGACGGTACATTACAGTGATTCAGAGGCAGACAAATCTGTTGCAGAATCGAACTTTCTTCTTCGCTGTAAACATACTGGCAGGGTTCAACAAGAGGCAATTGCGTCATGCATCACCGCCTTTCATAGTGAGAGCGTTATTGCCGCTAACTGCAAAAGCGTAAAGGCTATCAGCAAGCTCCAGAATCTCATCATGCTGATATAAAACCTTTAGCCAATCACTACGAATTGCTTGATGTCCGTAAAAAGCACCTGCAAGTTGACCAGCAATTGCTGCGGTAGTATCCGCATCATTTCCTAAATTGGCTGCGGCCAAAACACAAGATTCGAAGCAATCGGTATTGATAAAGCACCATAGTGCGGACTCTAGGCTTTCGATAACATAGCCACTGCCGGTTAGATCGTTATAGGCTTTGGATAAAAATGAACCTGACTTTATTGCCATAACTTCTTCAGTTTCAGGGATATATGCCACGTCTGTGAAAATGTCTTTCCTATCACCATTAATCAAATGAACCAAAATGGAAGACAGATAGCGGCAGGCGTCAATACACAACGTTGAACCATGGGTGGTTCGCGAACTTTCTCCCCCATAAAGCACAGCATCTGAAAGTGAGCGTTGAAAGAAAATAGGCACGGGAGCAAGGCGCATTATTGAACCATTTCCAGAGCTCCATCTTGCTTTAGAGCCCGCAAAAGGCTCTCCAGTTTTTTGATAGCGACGCAGTGCCGAGGAAACTCCAACACCCACATCAAAACACACATCAATACTGCTCATATAACCGTTGTTCATCCAAAGACAGTATTTGTCCATTTGGTCGCGAGGATTGAACGCCTCACATTCCAACAGACTATGAGCAAGGCACAAAGCCATAGACGTGTCGTCCGTCCAGTAGCCTTTTTTAAGACAAAAGTGCCCGCCGCCCATCATGTCAGTAATGGGTTTAAACGTACCGGGTGGTTTGAATTCTAATGTGGTGCCTAATGCATCCCCCACTGCCAAGCCGATCAAACATCCTCTTGATCGATCTTGATTGGGCGTGACAGAAGGTATTTGAGTGATAGACCCAGTCATAACAGCTCCATTGCTACTAAACCTTCACTCCTGATAGAAACTTAAACGTCCGTCAGAAGTGTTCACTGATTTAGATTGCCATAGATTGTCTGTTCAAAAAGCCACCAAACTCTCAGCTTTAAAGGTTTATCGGGCGAAACAATGATTGGTTATGAGGCAAGCTGTGCTCTAACCTGAAAAGCCGACATCAAAGTACGTAAAGCGTTTGCCTGAACAGCCAAACCTTCACTGGCCATTGCTGTCTCTTCTGTGCTTTGTAAAACTCGGTCGCCTGAGTCTTTAATACCAATCAAATTCTGACTGATTTGATCGGCTGTCACCGCTTGCTCTTCGCTTGCTGCTGCTACTTGCGTATTGGACTCTGACAACTCTGCCAAAGCAGTCGCGATATGGTTAAGCTGATTTCGCGCCTGCTGTATGTACTCAGACGTTTGGCTCACTTTTTCATTGCTCTGGCTCATCGCATGGTGTGCATGTTCAGAACTCTTCATCAGCACTTCAATCAAATTACCAATTTCATTCGTGGCTTGTTGGCTACGAGAAGCCAACGCTCGCACTTCATCAGCAACCACAGCGAAACCTCTGCCTTGCTCCCCTGCCCGAGCTGACTCAATAGCAGCGTTCAAAGCTAATAAATTGGTTTGCTCTGCAATTCCATCCACCACCTTCACAAAGTCTTGAATTTTTTGCGTGCTGTTTTTTAAATCTAGGATCATGCTTTGCGACTGACTGGCTTGTTCCACCAGCACAACCGAAAGCTCTTGAGTCATGTCGATCGTTGAGCAACCTTCTTTAACATTGCTTTCTGCTCGGGATGTTGCGAATGCTGCGCTGTCTGCGTTACTCGCAACCTCTGTGATTGTTGCTGCCATTTCCGTCATTGCCGATGCCACTTGTTCAGTGTTTTCTTGCTGAACTTGCATCGCTTGACGGTTGCTGTCTGCAACCGCTGACAATTGTGTCACTGTAGCAGCGATAGCATCTGTTCGACTCATCACCTCTCCAATCATTTTGCTTAAAGAATTGGCCATCACGTTCATACTCGACATCAATTGACCAATTTCATCATTTGATTGCACATCAATATGCTGATCAAAATTGCCTTGCGCCATGTTCGCTGCAACAATTTTTGCCCGAGTCATGGACTTTACAATTCTGCGGCTAAATAAAATGCCGACGGTTAAACCAAATATAATCGAGACTATCGATATGGTTGCCATACCAATTAGAGCTTCATGTTCTTGTTCTACAGTTATTGAAATAGCGCTCTCCGTTGCACTTTCTAATCCAACTAAAAACTCCGCTAACTCTGAATTCAGCATTTGCTGAGTTTGTTCAAATTGATGCACTTTTGAAGACATCGCATCGTTATTTTGCTTCGCTTCTAGCCCATCCAAAATGGAAAAGAGTGTTGATTCATACGTTTTATGATGTTCTTCCAGCTGAGACAAATTGTTGGCTAATTGGGTAAGGTGTTTGAGCTGTTCCGGGGTGATGGCGTGTTTCTTCGCCTCAAAAAGGAGTGACTTTGCTTCTAGTATTTCATCATCAAAGAACTTAGATGATTGCCGAACTTGTGCGACAAACTTACTCATAGCTTGCTTATCTTCTCCAGAAGGAATCTCAGCCAAACGAAAGGCTTTTTCTAACAGTACGGCGCCTTCAAGCTGCTTGATGGTGATGTTACTCGCCAGCTTTACCAAAGGCATATTTTCATGAGCAATACCGTCAATTTCTTTAGAAACACGTTCCATCTTTAGTACCGCATAAAAAGAAACGATTAGGGTCAACGTGAGTAACGTGACAATTAATCCGATCAGTTTTTTGGTGATCGTTAGGTTTCTCAACCAGTTCATAAACACCTCAGCGTAGTCAGCAAACAAATTAAGAATAGTCGATACAAAAGTTTAGGTTGATATTTGTGCAAACAGTCGACTCGGTTCCATTCGTAACGAATGACCTAAACTTACTCAGTGATTCTTAAGTGTTCCTTAAGAAACGGTTGCCAAACTTAACCACGATCGTTCACCGATATTCTCAAGGAGAGAACATGACTACTCACGCACTGCTTCGTTCTGGTTTATTCGTAACGTTAATGGCTGCCTCAACATTAGCAATGGCTGACCCTGTTTGTACCAAAGAACCTGAATCTAAATGGATGTCGTTTGACCAAGCAAAACAGCAAGTTCAGGATATGGGATACAAAATTAAGAAATTTAAAAAAACCAGCACTGGCTGTTACGAGTTGTATGGCTATAACGCCGAGGGGAAGAAAACTGAAATCTATTTCAACCCAGTGGATATGAGCAAAGTAAAAGAGGAAGAAGATGACTAAACCTTACGTTTGGGACATTGTTGTACGTCTTACTCACTGGACAGTAGCCGCGATGTTTGCTGCGAATTACTTTGTCACTGAAGAAGGTAGTGAGACGCACGAATGGGTGGGATACATCGTTCTGGCAGCGCTAGCCATTCGGCTTGTGTGGGGTTTAATAACTCAGTCTCCTGCTCGTTTATCCGCATTCAAACCGTCAATGTCTCAGGCTGTGGAACACTTACAGCAAGTCTTACAAACTAAGTCAGATGAGCATCAAGGTCATAACCCTGCTGGTGCCGTAATGATATGGGTGATGTGGACATTCCTAATCATTACTGGCGTATCAGGCTGGTCGACTCAGTTAGATATGTTCTGGGGTGAAGAGTGGGTAGAACAAGTTCATGAACTGTTTGCGAACCTTACTATGTTCGCAGTTGCGATTCACATCAGTGCCGTCATCTTTATGACCCACTGGACAAAACGTTCTTATGTGAAGAGCATGCTATTCTCTCGCCACATCCGCTAACTTCATCATTTTTCCAATTATTTTAAACAGCCTGTTAGTTGAACTATCAGGCTGTTTTTCTTTATCTTTCGCATACAACACGCTGCTAAATGTAATTTAATTACACCATATGATATTAAAATCTTAAATACTGAGAAAATGATTAAAAATAACAACACATTTTATTGATCTATGTCATTTAACGGAGTAAAGTGTGACCAATATCTCGTTAAACTGTTAATAAAAAAGGTGACATCATGTTTGATAAAAAGAAATCGTTACTAAGCAACGTTCGTGAACTTGGCAGCATTTTAGCGCTATTCTCAGTTTCATCACTGACTGTACTATTACTAAGCCAAACTTGGGTTAACTTCTAATTCTGAGTCAATCACAGAGACACTGAGAAATATCGAGAAAACGAATCGTTGATAAATACTGCTCTACGATTGCATGCAATGTTTCCCTAAGCTTTCTAACTCGAAGCTGGAAACAAAAAAGCACATCACAGATGCAGTTAAGATTAAGGTTCTATTGGAGAGTTTTGATGGTTTGCTTGAGTTCAGATAACCCAAACAAGGTGTCATTTCACCGCTAGTATTTCACATTGAGTGAAATGACACACTTGCAAAAACAGACAATCATTGAATTACTGTCTGTTCCCTTTCTTAAGATTTAGCGTTCTTTTCCACGCTGTCCCAAACACCAAGAATATACATAATGCCTAGTGCACGGTCGTAAAGCCCGTAGCCTGGACGCGCCCACTTTTCTTCACCCCAGATATGACGACCATGGTCAGGACGCACATACCCTTCATAGCCATGTTTATGCAGAGTCTGCACTACTTTCACCGTATCTACTGAACCATCACATGCACGGTGTGACGCTTCAATGAAATCACCGTTGTCATAACGTTTTACGTTACGGATGTGCATGAAATGAATACGGTCATGGTACGCATCGATAATATCTGGAATATCGTTATTTGCTGAACCTAAAGAACCAGTACACAAGCTCAAGCCGTTGTATGGGCTGTCGACTAGGTTAAGGAAACGGCCAATATTCTCTTTATTGATGATCAAACGTGGTAAACCAAAAATTGGGAATGCAGGATCATCAGGGTGAATACCCATCTTAATGCCCACTTCCTCACACACTGGGATCACTTGCTCTAGGAAGTATTCTAGGTTCTTCCACAAATCTTCCGCAGTAAAGTTTTCGTATAGCTTAAAGGTTTCTTTCAGGCGAGATAAACGCTCTGGTTCCCAACCCGGCATGGTCACGTCAACGTTAGTTGATAGCTTTTCAATCAGCTCGATTGGATCGATATTTTCGATTTTGCTCTTTTCAAAGAAAAGTGCATTCGAGCCGTCTTCCATCTCTTTGTAAAGTTCGGTACGAGTCCAGTCAAACACTGGCATAAAGTTGTAACACACAACTTTTACGCCCACTTTCGCTAGACGGCGCAGTGTCTCTTTATAGTTCTCGATGTATTTTTCACGGCTTGGCAGACCAAGCTTGATGTCTTCGTGAACGTTAACGCTCTCAACAACATCGATGTGGAAACCCGCAGCTTCGATGATCGCTTTTTCTTTTGCGATACGCTCTTCGCTCCAAAGTTCACCAGCAGCCATATCATGTAGCGACCACACAATACCTTCTACGCCTGGAATTTGTTTAATGTTACCGAGCGTAACTTTGTCGTTACCTTCTCCGTACCAACGAAATGTCATTTTCATGGATTATTTCCTCTGTGCCACGAAGCTTGCTACTGATGCTTTAGCACCATTTGCAAACAGCTTTTCTAGCGCTGATTGCAGCTCTGCTTTGAATGTTTGATTACCCGCTAGCTCTTGGTCAAAGACGCTGCGAAGTGCTAAAAAGCCATCAACGACTTTTACTAAATCTGTACCTGCTTGCTGCCAAATTTGTGCAAGCTGTTGTTTTAACGGGTCTTGAACGTCGATCTCTTGTCCTTGCTCGTTAACACCACTGACGTAACACATCCACGCCGCCAGTGCTAGGCATAAGCCTTCAATCGAAACACCATTTTTTAAAGAGTAGCGAATGGTTTGTAAGAAGCGTTGTGGGATCTTCTGCGTTCCGTCCATTGCGATCTGCCAAGTACGGTGTTGCAACGCTTTATTCTCATAGCGTTCGATCAACTGGTCTTTGTACTGGTCGAGATCGATACCTTCAATATTCAGTGACGGAGTGATTTCCTCATCCATCAAATAACGAACAAAGGTTTTAAAATCTGGGTCTTGAATCGTTGTCGCCACTGTCTCGTAACCCGACAGATAGCCCAAGTAAGCCATTGTTGAGTGAGTTCCGTTCAGTAAACGTAGCTTCATCTCTTCAAACGGCACAACATTGTCTGTCACCTGAACATTGGCGATAGAGGTCTTCTCCCACTGCGGACGATCGTTAACAAATTTGTCTTCAATCACCCATTGCAAGAACGGCTCTGTGATAACACACACTTTGTCTTCAATGCCGAGCGCTTTCTCAACACGTGCAATGTCATTATCTGTAGTACGAGGAACAATGCGGTCAACCATAGTGCATGGGAATTGGATTTCTTTTTTAATCCATTGATACAGATCTTCGTCCAGTTGTTTTGCAAATTGCAGAACGACTTTCTCCAACACTCGACCATTCTCAGGCAAGTTGTCACAGGTCATTGGTGTGAATGGCTGAATGCCATTCTGATGGCGATAATGCATAGCAGACACCAAGAAACCAATCGCAGATTTCGGTGCTTCAATATTTTGTAAATCATGCTGGATAAGAGGATGTGATAAATCCAAATCACCCGTTGCAGGGTTGTGGCAGTAACCTTTTTCAGTAACCGTCAGTGAGACAATTTTCACTGCTGGGTCACGCATATAACCAAGAACTTGCTCAGTTTGTGCTGCCATCAGTACCGTTTCGATTGAACCAACGATATTGATATCTAATTGATCGTTGTATCCGACACCTACCGAATACAAACTGTCTTGCGCGATTAAATCTTTCTGTAAATCAACAGAGCTCCAAGTGACGCCGACAATTTTCCAATCGCCGCCGATTTCTTTGATCACAGCATCGGTAATCAGCGCCTGATGAGCGCGGTGAAAAGCACCAAAGCCCAAATGAACAATCCCAACTTTTGCTTTTTTGTTGTTGTCGTTAGGTTTTATTAGGGCATTAGCCGCAGATAAGTGAGCTTGACTTAATCTCATAATCATTCGAACCAAATTATGTTAATACACGCAAAATGGACTCTTTCTAAATAAAACCATGTGTAGAGAAAGAAACAATTTGCGAAGAAAGTATTGATAAAGAAAGGGTCAAATAGCGCAGGGAAAACTCCCCGCGCTATAAAGAGACATTTCAAATTACATAGCTTGAACTTTGTCTAGAAGTGGTACTAGGTCTGGGTTTTCCTTACGGAATTTTTCATACACAGGCTTAACCGCTTCTTGGAACTTAGGAATGTCACTTTCAACAAAAGTAACGTTTTGGTTTACAAGTTCCGCTTTCGCTTTTTCTACGTAGTTTGCCCAGTTAACATCTTGTTGCTTAACGGTCTCTTTCGCGATTTCACGAATTTTTGCTTGGTCTTCTGCAGATAGGCTATCCCATACACCTGTTGACACTACAAGTACGTCTGGAACCATAGTGTGTTGGTCATAAGAGAATGTTTTCTTCACTTCATAGTGACGAGAAGAGAAGTAAGACGGAATGTTGTTTTCCGCACCATCAACAACACCTTGTTGCAGCGCTGAGTATAGCTCACCGTATGGTAGTGGAACTGGTGTGCCACCTAGAGCTTTGATGGTATCGATTGAAAGTGCTGAGTTTTGAACACGGATTTTCAGACCTTTCAAATCGTCTGGAGTACGAATTGGTTTGTCAGTATAGAAGCTACGTGCACCCGCATCTAGGAATGCTAGACCGATAAAGCCAGACTCTTTAGAAGACGCTAGGATTTGCTCACCAATTGGACCTTGTAGAACTGCATCGTATTGTGCGCGGTCACGGTAAAGGTATGGCAGAGAAAGTAGTTTGTAATCTGACGCGAATGCTGTCAGTGGCGCCGCACTTACTTTAGTAAAACCGATAGTACCGCCTTGTACCATCTGTAGTAGTTCAGTTTCATTACCTAGAGTACCGTTTGGATACACTTTTACGCGCATTTTTGTTTCTTTAGACACTTTGGCTGCGAACCAATCCAAAGATGCGTGAACTGGGTGCTCTGTTGGTAACGCATGAGCTAGCTTAACAGTAGCTGCATAAACGTTGCCTGCCATTAGTGTAGAGAGGGTACAAGCAAGTAAAAGTTTATTTGTTGTTTTCATTTTATAGTCCTATCAATTATTGAGGTTTATAACCAGCTAGTTCCGGTAGCCATAATGAAAGTGAAGGGAACAAAGTAACTATCGTCAACGTTATCACCATGAGGACGAATAGCGGTGCCAATTTAGGAACAACAGCGCCCAACTTGGTGCCTGTAACACTACAACCAACAAACAAGGCAGTGCCTACTGGTGGTGTACAGATACCGATACATAAGTTGAACACTAGGATGATCCCAAAGTGAATCGGGTCTATACCAAGCGTGATAGCAATTGGTAAGAAAATTGGAGTAAAGATAAGTACTGCTGGTGTCATATCCATAAACGTACCTACCACAAGCAGAATCACGTTCATCAATAGGATAACCATGATTGGGTTGGTAGATGTTTCAAGTACAAACTCAGCGATGTAAGTAGGGATATCCGCGTTCGCCATTGCCCATGACATTGCAGAAGATGTAGCAACCATCAACAACACGATAGAAGTTGTGATCACACTATCAACCAATACTGGGAACATATCGCTCATTTTCAGTTCGCGATAAGCGAAACCTAGGATAAGAGCGTAAACAACCGCAATAGCAGACGCTTCTGTTGCAGTGAAGATACCGCCTAAGATACCACCCATGATGATGATAACTAGCGTTAAACTTGGAATAGCATCCCAGATAACTTTGCGTTTCTTCTCTGTTGAAATAATTTTCTCACGAGGAATGTTGTAACGTTTACCCAGTAAGAAGATACCAACCATGACACTCAAGCCCATTAGAATGCCTGGGATATAACCTGCAATGAAAAGGTATTGAACAGAAGTACTACTTACCAATGCGAACAAAATAAGAATGTTCGATGGTGGAATGAGAAGACCTGATGGACAAGACGCTACGTTAACCGCAGTTGAGAAATCCATTGGGTATTTGTGCTTCTCTTGTAGTGGTTTCATGATGCCACCTACCGCAGCAGCAGAAGCAGCAGCAGAGCCAGACAAAGAACCAAACAACATGTTTGCCATAACGTTTACATGAGAAAGTGAGCCTGGTAAGCGGCCACCAAAGATCATTGCAAAGTTAATCAAACGCGAAGCAAGACCACCACGGTTCATCAAGTTACCGGCCACTATGAAGAATGGCAGAGCAAGCAAGCCGAAGTTGTCTAATCCATTCGCCAGTTTCTGAGAAACCAGAATGGTCACTTGTTCAACTGGGAAATCGATAAATACAGTAAGTAGTGCAGCAATACCGATTGCAAACGCAATTGGTACACCAATAATCAGCAACACACCTAATACGCCGAACAGAACAACTGCTGGAAAGAAGTCGTAAAATGCGTCAGGAGCGTTCGCCAAAAAGTCTTGTGAAAACAATAAATCCATCAAAGTCATTTTGAATATCCTTCTGCTGCAACTCGGTCTTCTTTATTCACTAACGAAAGAACTGAAGAGATAATATCGACAGTACCGAAGTAAGAAATAATGTAACCAGTCAGTGGTACAACAACGTAAACATAACCAATCAATAGGTGGTGACCACCAATCACGATCCCTGGTGAGATCTGTCCATGTTTCAGTGTGTTTGTTACCAGAGCAGTACCGCCATAAATAAAGGCGACCGCAGCGAAAGCAATGATGATTAGGTTAATAATGATACCTAACACCAGTTGTCCTCTGTGGCTTAGCTTCGGAGCTAGAAGCTCTAATGCTAAGTGGCGTTTGATTGCGTAAGTGTAAGCACCACCTAGCACACCAATCCAAATAAGTAAGTAACGTGAAAGTTCATCTGTAAATGCAGACGGATCTTGCAGAACAAAACGAGTAAAAACTTGCCAGACAACCGCAACGATCATTACGGTCATGAATATGCTCAAAACAACGCGTAATAAGCTATTAATGTAAGAGTTGATAGACTTAATTATCATAGTAATTAATCTCTAATTAGTTTTTTGTGCCACCAGACTGAACAAATAATCCGTTATCTTTTCTGCTCAGCTAGTCGCTTTTCCCTGAACAACGTGTGCCGCTTGCAATCATCACAATTCGCTATTCGTAAACTTAATCATCGGAAATACCGATAATGAAGTGATCCTACATTTGGTATAACAATAAAAAATTGGTCTAGGTCATAAAACAAAACAGGCTTTCATTTTTTTACTTAAAGTATGATCACCTTTAAACTTTTGACAAAAATCACCCGAAATCCGTTTATAATTTAATCAAAACTCTACTTAAATCGTGTTTATTTGGCTTTTTTGAGTTTAATATCGCACACAAATGGTAGAACAACTAAGGGTTACATGTATGACATCTTTTCTTTCGGAGGATTTTTTACTCCACAATGAATTTGCAAAACGTCTTTATCATGAAGTAGCAGCCGATTTACCTATCATCGACTACCACTGTCACTTGCCGCCACACCAAGTCTCAGAAGATTATCGTTTCAAAAACCTGACGGACATTTGGCTTCGCGGAGACCACTATAAATGGCGTGCGATGCGTATTAATGGCGTAGACGAGCGTTTCTGTACTGGCGATGCAACGGATAAAGAGAAGTTCTTAGCGTTCGCACGTACAGTTCCATACACCATTGGTAACCCAATTTATCATTGGGCTCATTTAGAGTTACGTCGCCCATTTGGAATCTCTGGCATGGTGTTAAATGAAGACACAGCAGAGCGCGTATGGAATGAAACCAACGAAATGCTGGCTACACCTGAGTTCTCTGCTCGTTCAATCATGCAGAAAATGAACGTAGAAATGGTTGGTACGACAGATGATCCAATCGATGACCTAGCAGCACATAAATTGGTGGCGGAAGATAAGAGCTTCCCAGTACAAATGCTGCCAAGCTGGCGCCCAGATAAAGCGTTCAACATTCATCTAGAAACCTTCCCTGCTTATATGGAAGCACTGTCTAAAGCAGCGGATGTTGAAATTGCTCGCTTTGCTGACCTTTGTTCTGCACTAGACAAACGCCTGCAACACTTCGCAGACCACGGCTGTTGTGTCACTGACCACGCTCTGGATACGGTTTGTTATGAAGATTCCACCGAGCAAGAGCTTGATGCGATTCTTGCTAAACGCCTAAGTGGCGGCCAAGTAACTGAATTTGAAACAGCTCAGTTCAAGACTGCGGTATTGGTATACCTAGGCAAAGAATACGCAAAACGCGGTTGGGTACAGCAGTACCACATTGGCGCACTGCGCAATAACAACCAACGTATGTTCAAACTTCTTGGTCCAGATACCGGTTTTGACTCAATCAATGATGGCTTAGTAGCTATGCCTTTGGCTCGTCTTCTAGACGCGCTTGATCGTGATAACGCACTACCAAAAACCATCCTTTACGGTTTGAACCCACGTGATAACGAAGTTCTTGCAACCATGTGCGGCAACTTCCAAGACGGCAGCATCGAAGGCAAGATTCAATTCGGTTCTGGTTGGTGGTTCAACGACCAAAAAGACGGTATGGAGCGTCAGATGACTCAGCTTGCACAGCTTGGTCTACTAAGTCGCTTTGTCGGTATGTTAACAGATAGCCGCAGCTTTATGTCTTACACCCGACATGAATACTTCCGCCGTATCCTTTGCCAAATGATTGGTAAATGGGTTGAAGACGGTGAAGTGCCAGCTGACTTTGAACTACTAAGCCGCATGGTTCGCGATATCTGTTACTACAACGCGAAAAACTATTTCGGTATTACCGCTAAATAATCAGACTCTCTGTGGTTGCTGTTTGCAAGTGAACAATTGGCTCTAAATGAACCGTTAATTCTAAAAGCAGCAACCGCAGCATATCGACAGGTAACTATTATGAAACAGCTAAACCGAGATACCTTTCCCGGCCCATCTTACCCAACCAAAATCATTCAATTTGGTGAAGGTAATTTTTTACGCGCATTCTTAGACTGGCAAATTGACCAGCTTAACGAACACACTGATTTCAATTCAGGTGTCAGCGTTGTTCGTCCGATCGATACTGATTTCCCGCCAAGTTTGAATACCCAGCAAGGTGTTTACACCACGCTAATCCGAGGTCTGGATGAAACAGGTCAAGCAGTATCACAATCACGTGTTATCTATTCTGTTAACGAAGAGCTGTCTGCGTACTATGATTTCCAAGCACTACTAGGGCTTGCTCGTAATCCAGATACTAAGTTTGTGTTCTCAAATACAACAGAAGCAGGTATTGCATTTGTGGAGAGCGATCTTCTTGAAGATTTGCCACCGAGCAGCTACCCAGCAAAACTGACACGTATGCTTTGGGAACGCTACAACCACTTTGAAGCGGATGAAGACAAAGGTTGGATCATCGTTCCTTGCGAACTGATTGATTACAACGGCGAGTGCTTGAAAGAAATTATCTGGCGTTACATCGAAACGTGGAATCTACCAATTGAGTTCAAAGAGTGGGTAGAAGCGGCGAACACATTCTGTTCAACACTGGTTGACCGTATTGTTACTGGCTATCCAAAAGATGAAGTAACCGAGCTAGAAGCAAAACTTGGCTATAAAGATACCTTTATGGTGAGTGCGGAGAACTTCTATTTGTTCGTGATTCAAGGACCACAATGGCTAAATCAAGCACTGTGTCTGGATCAACTGAGCCCAGAACAATCGCTCAACATTAAGATTGTTGATGACATCAAGCCCTACAAAGAACGTAAAGTCGCGATTCTTAACGGTGCACACACTGCCCTTGTGCCTGTGGCATTCCAATCTGGTATTGATACCGTTGGTGAAAGCATGGCAGATGGACAAATGGCGGCATACCTGAAAGAAGTGATGTTCTCTGAAATCATCCCTACTCTTTCGCTGCCAAAAGATGAACTGCAAGCCTTCGCTCAAGATGTGGAATATCGCTTCAAAAACCCTTACATCAAGCATCTGCTATTGTCGATTTCATTAAACGGTATGACAAAATTCAAAACCCGAATTTTGCCTCAGTTGCTGACTTATCAAAAAACAACCAACCAGCTTCCTCGTTATTTAAGTTTTGCGCTAGCGGCTTTGATCACTTTCTACCGTGGTGAGCGTGAAGACGGAAACTACCCTCTAAATGACGACCAACCTTGGCTTGATCTGTTCGCAAGCGAGTGGCCAAAAGTCACATCTGGCGAGCAAAGTTACTCTGCATTGGTTGAAACTGTACTAGGTGATGCAGTTCATTGGGGTGAAGACCTTAATAAAGTTCCTGGTTTGACAGAATGCGTCACTGCACATGTTGAACGTATTTGCCAACTTGGTATGCGACAAGCACTCGCTGGCTGTTAAGGAGACACTATGAACTCTCTGATCAAAATACATCCAGCAGATAACGTAGCAGTTGCATTGAAAGACTTGAGTGCAGGCACAACAGTTGTTGTAGATGGACAGGAAATGACTTTGCATGAGGATATTCCTCAGGCTCATAAAGTCGCTCTGCAAACCTTTGCTCAAAATGATCTGATCATCAAATACGGCTGCCCTATCGGCCATGCGTTGCAAACGATTGAACTTGGCCATCGTGTCTATCAGGACAACATTCGTACTAACTTGAGCGATCTCAACGAATACCAATACCAACCTGATTTTCAAAATGTGATTAGCACATTGGAGAACAAGCCAGTAAACATTTACCGTCGTGCGAATGGTGATGTCGGTATTCGTAACGAGCTTTGGATCATTCCAACTGTTGGCTGTGTTAATGCCATGGCTAACATGATGAAGAAGCAGTTTGAGTCTGAAGTCGACATGTCTGCTATCGACGGCGTGCAAGTGTTTACTCACCAATACGGCTGTTCACAGCTTGGTGATGACCACAACAACACTAAAATTCTGCTGCAGAACTTGGTGAAGCATCCGAACTCTGGCGGTGTTTTGGTCGTGGGTTTAGGTTGTGAAAACAACCAAGTAAATGCTTTTAAAGACACACTAGGCGAATACGATGAAGAACGTGTCCAATTCATGATCTGTCAAAAGCAGGATGATGAAGTGGAATACGGCGTTGAGATGATGAAAAAGCTCTATGACGTGATGTCGAAAGACCAACGTGTTCCGGGGCATCTCAACGAAGTTCGCTTTGGCTTGGAATGTGGTGGCTCTGATGGCTTCTCTGGCATCACAGCCAACCCTCTACTAGGTCGCTTCTCCGATTACCTTGTTACTCATGGCGGTACAACCGTACTGACTGAAGTACCTGAAATGTTTGGGGCAGAACATATTCTGATGAGCCGCTGCGCAGACGAGAGCGTGTTCGACAATACCGTATCGATGATCAATAACTTTAAGCAGTACTTTATCGATCACAAACAACCGATTTACGAAAACCCATCTCCGGGTAACAAAGCTGGCGGCATTTCTACACTGGAAGAGAAATCTTTGGGTTGTACGCAAAAGGCTGGCTCAAGTCAGGTAATGGATGTTTTGAAATACGGTGAACGCTTGACCAAACCAGGTTTAAACCTACTGAGTGCTCCGGGTAACGATGCTATCGCGACCTCGGCTCTTGCTATGGCTGGTTGTCACATGGTGCTGTTCAGTACTGGTCGCGGTACTCCTTATGGTGGCCCTGTACCGACGTTGAAACTGGCAACCAACAGTGACTTGGCTCGTCGTAAACCACACTGGATCGACTTTAACGCTGGCACTTTGGTAGAAGGAACGCCTATGGATACGCTGCTTGAGCAGTTTGTCGATAAGGTGGCGGACTTTGTCAATGGCGAACCGACGCGCAACGAAATCAATGAGTTCCGTGAAATCGCAGTATTCAAGAGTGGCGTAACGCTTTAATAAGCAGCTAATCACCTCTGGCAATACCAACAATAAAGGCTACCTACCGGTAGCCTTTAGTTTTAGAACTCTTTGTGATTTTTAGTGAGAGAACCCCGTCAGTCACCATATCTTCTTATGGTGTACCTTATGACGTAGTAATTGGACTTTCTGAGAACAAGAAACGGTCATAATCGTCGTTAGAAGCATCGAACAGCATCGTTTTGGTGTTCTCAATATGGTGCCATGTCGCCTGACGCGCAGCCACTGGGTCACGTTTAATCAGTGCTTTAACAATCTCATCGTGATCACTGCACCAACTACGAATCTTGTTGTCTTCGATATGCTCATGAAGCTTCTTCCAATAAGGGTTATTTTCACGATGTTTCGACAGCATTTCCGCAATATGCACGACGACCGAGTTTTGTGTGCAGCGAGCCATTTGAATGTGAAATTCAATATCCCAGTAGGAATCACGTGAGTAATCGTCTTGCTTTGCTTGCTCTTGGATTTTCATCAAAGCAACCAAATCTTGTTTGGTCGCTTGAGTCGCAGCGAACTCTGCAATATTGCTTTCAAAGAGCTGACGAGCTTGCAACAACTCAAATGGTCCACAGGTCAACATGAAACCAAGGTCACCAGCTGCTTGCGCAATGTCTGGCACTACGTTATCGACTTGCGTATTAATGACTCGGATACCCGAACCCTTACGCACTTCAACATAGCCTTCCACTTCAAGCATTATCATTGCTTCACGAATCACAGTCCGACTGACTTCCATCTGCTCAGCGATCACTCGCTCCGCGGGAAGCATATCCCCAACCTTGTACACGCCATTGAAGATTTCTGTTTTAAAGTGATTGGCGATTTTCTGATAAAGCTTAATATTCGGTTCCATATTAATCTCTTAAACCACTTGTTATACCAATTTGATTTCAGCTTAACATAGATAACATTCCAATCCCTAGCTAAAACTTTGGTCCAATTTCAAAATTTTTAAAATGACTCGCGCCACGTCTCATTACTGTTTCACGTGCCGATTGCCAACCCGTTTGCTAGTATTTTGTTTCTTCAGCCAAACAAGAGCCTTCGACCATGACTTTCGAGAAATTTACCTCCATTTATCAACGCGCTGCCGAACGCAAAGGCGGTGAAGATCAGCTAGAGAAACTGCTCAAGATTCCATTGAGTAAAACCGAGCTAGCCGCAGTTCCTGAAGATCGTTGGTTATCAGCATTCAGCATGAAGGTGTTTCAATCGGGGATCTCTTGGGATGTAGTTAGAAAGAAATGGCCAAACTTCGAAGAATTATTCTTTGGATTTAAAATAGAACCGCTACTGATGCTTTCTGACGAAGTATGGGAAGAAAAAGCGCAAGACCCACGCATTATTCGCCATCTAGCGAAAGTCATGTCCATTCCACGTAACGCTCGTATGATTTATGAAGCCAGAGCGGAGCACGGCTCTTTTAGTCAGATGGTTGCTGAGTGGCCTTTGGAGAACATTACGGGTCTATGGGAATACATGAAAAAGCACGGTGACCGTCTAGGTGGTAATACGGGGCCGTACACGCTTCGTCAAATGGGTGCGGATACGTTTATTTTCTCTACCGATGTAGAAGCCTATCTTCGCAATACTGGAGTCATTGACAGTGCGAAGACAACCAAGCGTGCAATGACATCAGCCAATCAGGCATTCTGCCAGTGGCAGCAAGAGTCCAACCGCACTATGAGTGAAATCAGCCAGATCATTGCCTACAGCACCGGTGAAAACAGAATCTAATTATCATTGGTTTTTCTAGTTCTGTTCGATGAAATAGAAAAGAGAGAGCATAGCCCTCTCTTTTAAATAATCCGGAGCAATCAAGCTTTATCTATTTAGGCTGCTTGCTCAGTACTGCATCGATGTCAGCGGCGCTGTGTCGTTCATCAACACGTTCCCACTCTTCACCCATAGTGCGGTTTACAATACGTCCGCGTTGCACAGCTGGACGCTCAGCCATCATCTTCGCCCAACGTTGCACATGTGTGTATGACTCGACATCAAGGAACTCGCCTGCGTTGTAAGCTTTACCTAACGCTAGATTGCCATACCAAGGCCAAATCGCGATATCCGCAATGCTGTATTCCCCGCCAGCAATAAAGGTGTTTTTTGCTAGCTGTTTATCCAGTACATCCAGTTGACGTTTTGCTTCCATCGCAAAGCGGTTAATCGGATATTCAAATTTCTCTGGTGCGTACGCATAGAAGTGACCAAAGCCACCGCCAAGATATGGCGCAGAACCTTGTAACCAGAATAGCCAGTTCATCACTTGAGCTCGTGCTGCACCTTCTTTTGGCAGAAGATGACCAAACTTCTCAGCAAGATAAAACAGAATGTTGCCTGACTCGAATACGTTTACAGGCTCTGCACCTGAACGGTCAACCATCGCTGGAATTTTAGAGTTTGGGTTTACAGCTACAAATCCAGAACTGAATTGGTCGCTGTCGCCAATGCGAATCAGAAACGCATCGTACTCAGCTTCCGTCACCCCAAGAGCAAGCAGCTCTTCAAGCATGATGGTTACTTTCTGCCCATTTGGCGTACCCATCGAGTAAAGCTGGATTGGGTGAGAGCCCACTGGAAGTTCTCTTTCAAAACGAGCACCTGAATCAGGTCGGTTAATACTCGCCCATTGACCACCGTTTTCGCTGTCCATCGTCCAGACTCTTGGTGGGATATATTCACTTGCCATGGTTTATCCTTCTCTAAATTTACGTATTCGCTTTTGGTTCACGTATCCGGTCTAAGTTTGCGTAATGGAATTACGACGACTTACTTTATGACTATCTGCTTTGTGGCTAACTAAGATATAAGGGCAAATTATTGCAGATAAAGTCTTTTACGAATTTTTAGTTATAACAATAAATTATGGCAAGGGAGAAGAAATTATATACGCGGGATAAACAACGAAGAGTAAGAAACAAGAGAAAAAGAAAAGGTATTCCCGCAACGACGGATGTCACTGCGGGAATCTTAAGCATTAGAAGGCAGGTTCAATCGTGCCATTAAAGGTTTGTTGCATGAAATCACGAATCGCTTGTGACTGATAGATTTCTACAAACTTTTTGTACGCCGCGTTATCTTTGTCTTTTTCACGACTTGCAATCACCATGACCGCTAGTGGTGCTTGCTTAGATTCTAGGTAGATACCTTGTTTCTTCGGATCAAGACCCGCAGACATAACGTAGTTCATCGTAATAGCGGCGGCATCAACATCATCAAGTGTACGCGGCAGTTGAGCTGCATCTACTTCGAGAAACTCAAAATTTTTCGGGTTTTCAACGATGTCATTTAGGGAAGCTTTAAAGCCCACATCTGCGCGTAGCGTTATCAAACCTGCATCAGCAAACAGCAGTAAACCACGGCCACCGTTTGTTGGGTCATTTGGAATTGCAACACGAGCGTTCTCCGGTAACTCTTCTAATGATTTGTATTTATTAGAGTAAATACCCATACGCATTAGAATAGATTCACCAATAGAAACAAGGTGAGAACCTTGGCTCTTGTTGTAGTTGTTTAGGAAAGGTAGGTGTTGGTAGCTATTCAAATCGATGCTGCCATCTTCCAATGCTGCGTTTGGCGTAATGTAATCCGAAAACTCAACAACTTTCACTTTAAGACCTTGCTTGGCAGCTTCTTTCGCTACCGCTTCAACAACCTGTGCGTGTGGACCTACAGTTGCACCAACCGAGATTTCATCACTCTCTTTCTGGCCGCATGCTGCTAGACCGAAAACCAAAGAAGCCACTAAACCCAACTGAGTGAGTTTTTTATATCCGTTCATAAAATTATCCTTACCTAAACAAAAGACGTATAGCCGTCTAAACAGCTATATTATCGATGGTTAGATAATATGCAACTAAAAGTTCGCTATAAGATATTCACTTCTACACGTGTTGGTTTGCTATGCCAATTCGCTACAACTTTAAATAGCCATTGAACTCATATTTTCTTTTCTCTAAATTAGCCAAATTATCAGGAAGGCAGGAAAAGGAATTTATGAAGACGCTATTGATAGTCAATGTTGGGCAAGCACCAGAGCAACAACTAGAAAAATACGGTGATTTTGAGTTATGGGCGCAACGTGCCATTAGCGAAGTCGATATCAACATCTCTTTCTTAGACGGCGTTAATAACGCATTGCCTGCTTATGACACTTTAGCTGGAGTAATCATCATGGGTTCGCTTGCCATGGTGACAGAGAAAACAGACTGGATGTTAAGGCTCTCAAACAACATCATCGAACTAACCGAGAAACAGATCCCTCTGCTTGGTATCTGCTTTGGGCATCAACTAATAGCCCAAGCGCTTGGTGGCATCGTAGATTACAACCCTAAAGGTCTGGAAATTGGAACCGTTGAGCTAGAAAAACTAGCAAGCGCAAGCAGCGATCCACTGTTTGAACAAGTACCACCTAGCTTTGCTGCGCAAACGGTGCATTTTCAATCGGTACAACAACTCCCACCTAACTCTGTTTGTTTGGCAAAAAGTGAACTCGATGACCATCATGCCTTCCGAGCGGGAAGCTGCACTTGGGGCGTACAATTCCACCCAGAATTTACCAGCGACATTATGCGAGACTCTGTCAAAGGTTTGAAACAAGCCATAGCTGACAATTTTGATAACAAACTTGAACAGGTTGCCGAAACCGAGCAGGCAAAGCAGATTTTGGTTCGGTTTGCTCAAATGTGTAAATCACACTCTGATCAACAATAAGTCTTCAAAATATGAGCTAAAATAGCTTCAATAACACCACCTTTGTTTCTTTAGAGAACGCTCACGTTCCGGATAAAGGTGGTACTTAGTGAAGGTAGAGCATATGGCTAAAGAGTATGATGAGTGCGAAGAATATGCTGCTGTAATTTCAGCTCTTCCAGACATGGTCTTTGTTCTGACCGAGTCTGGGCGATATGCCGCTATTTTTGGCGGAGAAAACTCTGACCTCTACCACGACGGCTCATCACTCAAAGGGCTTACCCTTGCCAACGTACTTCCGGACGATAAAGCCAATTGGTTCAAAGACCGCATCAAAGAAACTCTTGAGGCAGATTGCGTTATGGTTTTTGAATATTCTCTTTCCGTCAATGATGTCGAAACAGTAGACGCTAAGTCTGGTCCATCTGGTGAACAACGATTTGAAGGACGAGTAAGCCCTTTAAAATCATTACGCTATGGCGAACGTGCCGTTGTTTGGGTTGCACGAAACATTACTGCTCGTCATCATATTGAACAGCAACTTATCTATCAATCCGAAGTGGACGACCTTTCTAAAACGCTAAATCGACGAAAGTTTTTCGAACACCTCTACGATGCTTTTTATACTTTCAAGCGATATCACGAGAACTACTGCTTCCTGATGGTTGATATCGATAATTTCAAACGAATTAACGACTCTTATGGGCACAGTCTAGGCGACGAAGCGATACGAAAAGTTGCAGACATATGCAAACTCAAGATCCGTAAAACTGATGTAATTGGTCGCTTAGGCGGAGAC
This sequence comes from Vibrio sp. HM8-C, assembly GCF_058630515.1. NCBI lineage: Bacteria > Pseudomonadati > Pseudomonadota > Gammaproteobacteria > Vibrionales > Vibrionaceae > Vibrio > Vibrio sp. HM8-C. The sequence goes on along the minus strand of NZ_JBMMKS010000010.1, from coordinate 146,047 downwards.
GAATTCGGCATCATTCTGAAACACACCGCAGAGATTTCCCCTGTTGCTTTTGCTGAAAGGTTAATCGAAGCGGTTTCAAATACGTTGTTGCACGCCGAACTGTCAGACACACGTGTGTCGATCAGCATCGGCTTAAGCCATTTCAAAGATTCCGATGAAGGTATGGAAGAGATATACCACAGAGCCGACCTCGCTCTTTATGATGCGAAGAGAAGAGGCAAGAACCGGGTATCCGCGCAACTCAATTAATTACGCCAGAACGAATCCAGTAGTTAGTCCAATAAAACAAAAAGGCACTCCGTTGTTATTGGAGTGCCTTTCTACGTTATAGGTGGTCGATAACGGCAGGAATCGCAGCAAGGACATCCTGACCAAACGCCACACTGCGTTCAGGTGACCAGCCGTAAAGCTCATCAGGATGGCAGTTGTGGTCTTTAAATGGCATTTCAAGTGTGTAAGACAAACACTGGAACTCTTCCGCAACCCAGTTAGAACCAACCGTTAAGTTCGCTTTACCCGGTTCATCTTTGTCATAACCAAACTCGTCCTGAAACTCAGGCGTGATAAAGGTTAATGCTTGCTTAAACAGAGCTTCCAAGCTTGCCATTTTTTCGTTGTAACTTGGAACACCCTCTGCGCCAGCCACAAAGTTATATGGGATCGCTTCGTCGCCATGAATATCAAGGAACATATCAACGCCCGTTTCGATCATACGCTCGCGCACATAATACACTTCAGGGCTTTTCTCTAGCGAAGGCGTTTGCCATTCACGGTTTAGGTTGACACCAATCGCATTGGTTCTCAAATGCCCACGCACGCTACCATCTGGGTTCATGTTCGGCACAATGTAGAACACAGCTTTCTCGAGCAATGCATTAGCAACGGTGTCGGTGTTATCCAACAAGCGCTGTAGCAAACCTTCAACAAACCATTCAGCCATCGTTTCACCCGGATGTTGGCGTGCAGTGATCCAGATATTTTTCTTCTCACTGCTCGGCTCACCAATGGTTAATAGGCTGATGTCTCGGTTATCCAGTGTTTGACCTAACGTTTGCAACTTGGTTTGAGGATGCATTTGAGCTTGGTGTAACAAGTCTAAATGACGCTCGTAACTGTAAGGAGCAAAATAGGCGAAATAGATAGAGTCATACTCTGGCAAAATAGAGAAGCTTAGGTTGTCACCATCATAAGTAGCCGGTACACGAAACCACTCTTCTCTATCATAAGAAGCGACCACATCGAAGCCATTCCAGCCTTCTGGGTAAGCTGATTTCGCCAGATTAGCAATGCGGAATTTGTGTTCAGTGTTCGCTTCACTTTCTACACGAAAGAAGAACCACTGAGCGATTTCAGTTTGGTTATCACGTTTGATGGTGAGTTGAATATCTTCACGATTCTCTGCGCTGACAACGTCAATATTGCCTGCGTCAAAATTACTAAATATCTTCATAAAGTCACTATATGGTTCGATCATTTGGTGGTTCGGTAATTTGGTTGTTCGGTGTTTTGTCTAATCTATCAATATAAACCATGGGTTAAAAGAACGTTCTAGAGATTACAAGTTTGTCTCTTTTCTATTGTGGTTCATCCTTTCAAATAGGCGGCTTATCCAATCGATGAACTCCCGTATTCTTCTTGGCTGTTGATGTCTCGACTCATAGAGCACAGACATCGTCATTGGTTTACAAACATAGTCGCTGAGCACTTCTATAAGTTCACCTTTGGCGATCTGCTCTTGAACACCCCACTTAGGTAACTGAATGATACCCAACCCACTCAAACAGGCAGACAAATAAGCATCCGTTGTACTCACAGAAATTAAGCTTTGGGTTGAAACGAAATAATTCTTGCTGTTTTTAACGTATTCAAAGCCACTTGCTGAAATGCCCTGTTCTGGAGAGTAATCCACCACAAAGTGCTTATACAGCTCATCCAATTGAGTCGGTAAGCCATGCTTTTCAACGTAGCTTGGACTAACACAGTTGACCATTTCAATACTGCCCAAATGCCGCGCCACAAGATTGCTGTCTTCCAATACTCCACCACGAATGACGCAATCGATCCGCTCTTTGATCAGGTCAATACGGTAATCCGCTCCTACTAACCTAAGCTGCGTTTTGGGGTGAAGTTCAAACCACTCATGAAGATTCGGAGCTAATACCGTCGAGAAGAATCGACTGGGCATATCCACTTTGATGACTCCACTTAACTCGTTACTTTCTCTCTGGAACTGATTTTCCAATCCTTCCAGTTCATCAATCAGCCGTTGGCTATGGGACAGATAACGTTCACCGGCTTCCGTCAACGAAACCTGTCTTGTGCTGCGTCTAAGTAACCTTGTTTGTAAGTGCTCCTCAAGACGACTCACCGAAGTTGAGATTGCCGATTTTGGTACACCTAGCTGATTGGAAGCCTGAGTAAAACTGCCGGTTTGAGCAACCGCAATAAAGCGCTTCATTGTTTCGATTTTATCCATACCGCCTAATCCAACAACTTATATTGTTCGTGATATATGAACAGTGTTATCTGATTGAGCGTATTTTTCAACCCAATACCAAGGAGTAACTTATAAATGAACCCAACAACACAGCTCAAAAGGTAACAAGATGAACAAAATTGCTTTAATCACTGGCGGTAGTCGTGGCTTAGGAAGAAGCGCAGCAATTAAACTGGCAGAAAAGAACATCGACATCATTTTCACCTACCACAGCAACCAACAAGCAGCGATGGAAGTTGTCGAAGAGATTCAGAGCAAGGGACAAAAAGTAGTCGCTCTGCAATGTGATATTCGCGATACATCTACGTTTGACACTTTCGTTCAGTCACTAAAAACTATCTTGCAGGAACAATTCTCGCGTTCTGATATTGATTATCTGTTTAACAACGCTGGGACTGGTTTACATGCAACGATTGAAGAAACCAGTGTTGACGACCTTGTAGAAATGTTTGATACACATGTAAAAGGACCGTTCGTTTTTACTCAAAAAATGCTTCCGCTGGTTAAATCAGGTGGTCACATCGTCAATGTTTCTTCTGGCTTAACACGCTTCTCTTTCCCAGGCTCTGCGGCTTACGCAATGGCAAAAGGCGCAGTCGAGGTGATGACACGCTATATGGCAAAAGAGTTTGCTGCCAAAAACATTCGTGTGAATACTTTGGCTCCTGGCGCTATCGCTACCGATTTTAGAGGTGGAGCCATTCGCGATAGCCAACAGGCGCAAGCCATGGTTTCGTCAGTTACCGCACTAGGCCGAGTAGGTGAAGCTGACGATATTGGAAAAATCATATCCTCTATGTTTAGTGAAGGTTTTGATTGGGTAACAGGACAACGAATTGAAGCATCTGGCGGTATGATTCTTTAGTTCACGATACGAAGGGCGTAGTTTGACTATGCCCTTTTTCAATTCAATACACTGTTTGATAAACAGTTTCTAACTCATTCGTGTGTAATTTAAAAGTAAGCGTGGCGTTGCAGATCCAAACGGTGTAAACATAACGACATAAAACTCTCATGCAACTGACACACAGCCCATCTAGCGTGATCGGCTAAGTCTTAAATAACTAGGAATAAGGCATGGAAGTCAAACATTTAAAAACTACATTTATTGCAGCAGCGATTGCTGCAACTTGTTCTATCGCGCATGCAGAATCTTTTCAACGCATCTCAACATTTGCGGTCGCAGATAACATTCCTGCGGGCAAAGAAAAATCATCGGTAACGTCTTCAGAGATAATCACGGCTTCGGAAGATGGGAATACCTTGATCTATTCCGACAGCCCAATGGGTGGCATTGGATTTATCGATATCAAAAATCCGAAACAACCTTTGGCATCTGGTTTTCTCGACCTGCAAGGTGAACCGACATCAGTAGCGGCAATAGGAAATTTTGTTGTTGCAGGTGTAAACACATCCAAAAGTTACACAGAGCCTTCAGGCTATTTGGCAGCCGTGTCAATCACCAGCCATAAACTGATGCAGAAATGTGATTTAGGCGGGCAACCAGACTCGGTTGCGGTATCGAAAGATGGTCGTTTTGTCGCTGTGGCTATTGAGAACGAACGCGATGAAGAGCTCAATGATGGTGAATTACCGCAAATGCCTGCTGGTTATCTTTCTATCGTCCCAATTAAAAACAATAAGCTTGATTGCGATGGCATTAAGAAAGTTGATTTAACGGGTATTGCTGAAATAGCGCCGTCAGATCCTGAACCAGAGTTTGTGGCTTTCAACGAGAAAAACGAAATTGCTTTAACTCTGCAAGAGAACAATCACCTTGCGGTCATTGATGCGGAATCGGGAAAAGTCATAAACCATTTCTCTGCAGGTACAGTTGATCTAAACAACATCGATATCAAGAAAGACGGTGCGCTCACATTTAGCCACTCTCTGTCGAATGTTCGTCGCGAACCTGATGCGGTGAAATGGCTCGACAATGATCGATTTGTAATAGCAAACGAAGGCGACTACAAAGGTGGTGCGCGTGGATTCACCATCTTCAACAAAGACGGAAAAGTGCTGTTTGAAAGCGGTGCGAGCTTTGAATATGAAGTGGTAAAAGCAGGCCACTATCCAGAGAAACGTTCTGGCAAAAAAGGGGCTGAGCCAGAAGGTGTTGAAGTTGCTAAGTTCGGCGACAATACATACCTATTTATCATGTCTGAACGCGGTTCAATCATGGCGGTTTACCGTGATACTGGCGCTGAACCAGAACTTGTTCAAATGCTACCTTCAGGCATTGCTCCTGAGTCAGCGATAGCGATTCCCAAACGAGGACTGATTGCTACAGCAAACGAAGAAGACCTAGGCAAAGATAAACTAGCTCGTTCACACGTCATGATCTATCAACTAAGTGATAAAGAACCAACCTACCCTATGATTCAGTCGACTATGGATAACAACGGTCGTCCTATCGGTTGGGGGGCATTATCTGGACTGGCTGCCGACCTTACTCAGGCAGGAACTCTCTATGCCATCAGCGACAGTTTTTACTCCGCTCAGCCGGCAATATTTACTATTGATGCAAGCCAAACTCCGGCTCTGATCAAAGATAAGATGATTGTCACTAGTGGTGGGCATGCGGCTGAAAAACTCGACTTGGAAGGCATCGCAGTGGATCCAAAAGGTGGTTATTGGCTCGCGTCTGAGGGTAATGCTGAGAAGTCTGTTCCTCATCAACTACTTCATATAACGAATTCAGGTGCGATAGACCAAACAGTACCTTTCCCTGAAGAGCTGCTTCAATACCAAGAGCGATTTGGTGCCGAAGGTATTGCTATACATGGCGACACTCTATGGGTAGCCATTCAACGTCCATGGAAAGATGATGAGAAGAACACTGTCAAACTGCTTTCTTATAATACGCAGAGTAAACAATGGGGTGCAGTTAAATACCCATTAGAAACGGCCAAGAAAGGATGGATAGGCTTATCTGAAATTACTATTTACGGTGATAATGCGTACCTTCTTGAACGTGACAACCAACTCGACAGCGATGCGAAGGTGAAACGTCTTTATAAAGTTGCGCTCTCAGAACTCCAACCTTCACCACTCGGTTCTGCATTACCAACCGTGAAGAAAACATTAGTTCATGACTTTCTTCCAGATCTGAAATCGACTAACGGCTATGTGGTAGACAAGATCGAAGGCTTTACTATTGATGCATCCGGACAAGGTTATGCTGTGACCGACAACGACGGTGTAGATGACAGCAGCGGTGAAACACTGTTCTTCAAAGTGAATCAGTTCTAAGCTCAGATTCAGCTCAGATTACCAAGCGAGCTTTCATGGGCTCGCTTTTACTTTTTCCCACCAAAGTAGCACTTTAGTATTAGAACCACTTGCTCACTTATTAACTATACTATCAGTAATCTCTTAATTAAGTTTAAGGAGAACAATCATGATAATCATGCGCAATGTTCTGCTGTTACTGCTAACAACCTTTTTTATTTCAATCAGCTATGCTCAAAATTCTGACGCACTAAGCAAATATATTGTGGTGATTAAACCCAGTTCTTCCCCTTCAGAAGTTGCTTCACAAGTCGCACAACAAGCAAACGGCCGAGTTGGATACGTGTATGAAAATGCCATACAAGGTTTTTCTATTTCACTACCAGAGCAAGCTCTAAATGGGATCTTAAAAAACCCCAACGTCTTGTATGTTGAACAAGACCTACCGATAACAGCATTTGCACAAACCACTCCAACGGGTGTTGAAAGAATATTTGCGAATAGCTCAGCTTTGAGCATCGACAATAACGATGACCTAAGGATTGATGCTGATGTCGCTGTGCTTGATACCGGTATTGATGTAGATCACCCAGACCTAAATGTGGTTGGGGGAGCAAACTGTTTGAACTACACAGGCAAATCGCCTCTGTATCGAACTTACTTCTGTGATCCTTCAATTAGCCATGATGATGATCATTATCATGGGACTCACGTCGCTGGGACAATTGGAGCTTTGGACAATAATATTGGTGTTGTAGGTGTAGCTCCGGGCGTACGTTTATGGGGGGTGAAAGTGCTTGATTCATCCGGTTCTGGCTCACTTTCAGGCATCATCGCTGGTATCGATTGGGTAGTGAAGCAAGGCAATATCGAAGTCATCAACATGAGCTTAGGTGGCAGTGGACAAAGTAGCGCAATGAACAGTGCTATTGAAACGGCATTCAAAAGTGGCGTGTTTGTTGTTGTCGCAGCCGGGAACTCAAATGCTGATAGCGCAGGTTATACCCCTGCAAACGCTCCTTATGCGTTTACAGTTTCAGCGCTTGCTGATTTTGATGGAGTAGAAGGTGGCAATGGCTCTGCTACATGTAGATCAGACGAAGATGACACGCTAGCTAACTTTAGTAACTGGGGACAACCCGTCGACATTGCCGCTCCCGGGGTATGTATTACTTCGACCTATCCAATCGAGCGAGGAAGCTATGGAACGATCAGCGGCACATCAATGGCATCGCCACATGTAGCAGGTGCAGCCGCACTGTTGGCAAGTAACGATACGCCACCTGATGAGATAAAAGCTACGCTGATCGCTATGGGAAATGACAACTGGGAAGACACAAGCTCTGACGGAGTGAAAGAGCCACTCCTTGATATCCAACTTGACGAATTTATCCCTAAACTAATTCCCAAAAATACCAGTAACGATAACATCCCACCAAATGCACAATTCGATGCTGTTTGTGCGGAACTAACATGTACTTTTGACGCGTCTGCCTCAACGGATAGCGGTGGAACTATTGTTTCTTACGAGTGGACTTTTGGCGATAGTTCCGAAGGATTTGGTGAAATTGTCAATCATGTGTACGGCGCTTACGCTTCCTATAACGTGACTCTAACAGTTACAGACGATCAGGGGGCAATGGATGTATATGAGCAGAGTGTGATTGTCAGTGAAGCTCCAACTATCGTTACGCAAAGCATCAACAGTGGCAAAACGTGGACAGCTGTCGTTTCGTATAGCTCAGGAGATAAAATATCTGGAGAGTGGGTTGGATATAGTGATTACTCATGTACTCTTGTCGATGAATGTGTTCTAGATAAAATATCTAAGAAAAAAGGGAGCGTTACGTTTATTGATTATGCAACTAATCAGTCTGTGACGATCTTAAAACCATAAATTATTTCAGCCACAAAAAAGCGAGCCAATAGGCTCGCTTTTTACTAACACGATTTGAACTTATAGAAGCGCAACAGATTGTTGTGCGATTACGAATTCTTCATTGGTAGGGATAACCATAACCACTGCATTTAGCAATTCAGATTTGCCGATGATACCTGCATTACCAAAACGAGCATCTTCGTTACCTTTCACATCTTCAACAAAGCCTAGTAGTTTTAGGTCGTTCAAGATTTCACGACGAATATCAAGTGAGTTTTCACCGATACCGCCAGTAAAGATAATCGCATCTAAACTATCTAGTGGAATCATGTATGAGCCGATGTATTTAGCAACACGGTAAGTGAACACTTCAAACGCAAGTTTTGCACCAGCGTGACCGTTTTCCATCGCTTCAAGAATGCCACGAGCATCAGAAGTTAAGCCAGATACACCAAGGAAACCAGACTTCTTGTTCAGTGTGTTGAACACTTCTTCCTGAGTCCAACCTTTCTTCAATAGGAACTCAATGATACCTGGATCAAGGTCCCCAGAGCGAGTACCCATCATTAGGCCTGCAAGAGGTGTAAAGCCCATTGAAGTATCTACTGATTTGCCATTGCTGATTGCGCACACAGATGCGCCATTACCAAGGTGAACAGTGATGAAGTTTGATTCATCAATCGGCTTGTTCAGCATTTTTGCAGCTTCACGGCTAACAAAGTAGTGGCTAGTACCGTGGAAACCGTAACGACGGATACCGTACTTCTCATACAGTTCATGAGAAATTGCACCAGTGAATGCTTTTTGCGGCATAGTTTGGTGGAACGCGGTATCAAATACAGCGAATTGAGGAAGGCTTGGGAAAGCCTGCATTGCAGCACGAATGCCTTTTGCGCCTGCCGGGTTGTGGAGCGGTGCTAGATCCGACAAGTTTTCAATTTCAGTCAGTACTTCATCATCGATACGAACCGTTGAAGTGAATTTCTCACCACCGTGAACGATACGATGACCTACTGCAACTAAGTCTTTTGTAAATCCCAAGCTTTCCATCAAACCCACAATACGATTAATTGCATGTTGATGATGATTGTCCGGAGCCGTAATCGCCTCTTCGGTTTTCTTTCCCTGATATTTCCAACCAAGAACTGCTTCAGGAAGGCCAAAGCATTCCCCTAAACCAGTAACCAACGCTTCACCGTTCTTTGAATCAATGACTGCAAATTTTAGTGAGGAGCTACCAGAGTTGATAACCAACACATACGAGTTCGACATGGGGCTCTTTCCTGTATCCGACAATGAGTTTGAAGCTAACGCTTCGTGTGTTTGCTTGCATCCATTATTCAATAATTTTTTAATCTTTCAACTTTGTTTTAATTTTTTTATGCAACTCTTACGATTTTTTTTGATCTCTAGCAAAATTTCATTTCTTTCGATGTATGAAATATTTAATCTGTGCTTAACACCAACAATCGCCTACTAAACGAAAAAACCGCCCACAAATTAATACAAGCGGTTGAATTACCTAGCCTATTATTGTTAGTGATTTTCTCACCAATATGCCACTAGACACTGTGAGTCAAATTGATTCAACTTGATTAGAATTGATACGCTGCAGATATTTTATAGCTTCTACCTGGTTCGTAATCATCGGTTGTCGTTCCATTTACAGCCCCGAGACGTGAAGCATGTGATATATACAGTTCATCAAAAATGTTTTCGATACCCACTGTTACGACCAAATCGGGAACTTGATGCGGTGTCCATTTGGCATGCATACTGTGAACGTCATAACCTTCTTTGATTGCAGATCCAGACATAACGTTATCTTCGTCAACAACAACTATCGACGTCCAACCAAACAGCATGTCTATAGAATCTGCTTGGTAACCCAAGCTAAGTGCAAAACTGTCGCCCATATCAGCACTCGCACCATACGAGTCAGGCATTGGTCCACCGTTAGTCACATCGTTTGCTTCTGAGCGAGCATAAGAGAGCTTGGAGCTAAACATATCATAGGAATAAGTAGTACTTACCTCTAACCCCTTAATTTCCATATCTCCGGCGTTGCTGATGTTATATGTAGCTGAACTGGAATCCCAATCGGTTGAGATGTAATCGTCAATTTGAGTTTTAAACACTGTTACATTCATGCCCAACAGATGCTTATCGAATCTCTTATCAAACCTTACACCTACTTGGCTGTTCAAACCTGTTTCGGCTTTAATATCGTCCGCCAAATACGCCACATCTTGATATCTGACAAAAGTCTCAAGCAACTCAGGACCTTTAAACAAAGAACGTGCATTTGCAAACAGCGTCCAATCTTTAGTCACATCCCATTCCGTTCCAAGTGACCAAGTCACATCGTCAAAGCTTTTGTCGGACGTCACGGCTTTACGCTCAAAGTCATCAAAACGCAATCCAGCCGTTACTGACCAAGCATCTGTTAGATTGAGGCGATTCTCTGCAAATACGGCGGTAGAAATCGTCGACTCTTCCATGAATTGTGTGCCGCCATAAGCACTTTCACTGGTTTGATCGATATAGTCTGCACCATAGGTGACTTTATTGTTTAAGCTCGCCAGTTCGTAATCAGACTGAAACTTTACATTCACACCGATGTTTCTGTTTGTCGCAGTGTTTGTAGATTTGCGAACAGGAGCCCAGCGGCTAGTGATGACTGACTCATCTCGGATGATCTCTGTCTCACTGCTATATAAAGTAACCTTACCTTTGTGCTTTTCCGTGTCTAACTCATAAGATCCAGTAATAGTATCCCTGTCATATTGAGTTGGGATGAGTTCTTCCCCTGTTAACGACAAGTTGGCACTGCCTGCCATATCAGGACGTGGACTATAGTCGCCTTTATCGCGATAAACATCGTAGGAAAGTTGAAATCGATGCCCAAGTGCAGGCTCAAATCCTACCTTACCTAGTACATTGTAGGTATCACCATCAGCACCAATGGTTTCGTCCCCTTTGCCGTCTTCGAAGTTGTCACGCGATATCTGCTGCCCATAAATCATTGCGTCGACTTTATCACTCAGTTGGCCATAGACAGTTACCGAGCCTTGTTGATTGGCATTCGACGCATAACCAGCAAATACACGCGCACCAAAGGATTCATCGTAACGAAGAAGATCTTTTGCATTTTTAGTTTCAAAGTAGACTGCACCACCCAATCCACCGGAAACAACGGAGTTATTTCCGACTTGAATATCCGCGGATTTCAGAATATCTGGATTCAACGTTAGGCTGCCAATATGGTGAAACATATTTGCATGCTGAGAAGCGCCATCTAAACGAATGTCTAAATCGCTTTCACCGAGACCACGAATGTTTATACGTTGGTTAACAGAGTGAGTACCGCCAACATCTACGCCGGGTATGTCTCGTAATAAATCGGACATATGGTCCGCTTGTTTCACAGATAGATCATCCGTTGTTAGGGATTCAGAGTTACTCGATACTTTTGTCCCCCACACAACAACTTGTTCAGGCTGAGCTTCTTCCTGTTGAGCAAATACTCCGCCACTAAGCACTGATGTAATTGCTAAACATACCACTGACTTCTTATTCGGATACATATCCTTTATTTCCTTACATTCACACATAAAATACAAATGATAATCGTTATCACAAATGTTAATATTTATGGCATGAAGTAGGAATACGAAAAACTTATGCAAAATCGTATAAGAGTTATGGGATTTGATGATGACTGAAAAATCAGCAACAAGAGTACAGCCTTTTAAGAAGGTCCTTTTAACGCAAAAAGTGAATGGACAAGCTCAACAAACCATAGTGACCAAGCGCAAAAACTCATCACTGTCTCTTGCTCAAGGCGAGTTTATTAGCCACACCTGCGATGGCATATTCACACTTCATGGTGGAGATATCCATGAGCTAGAGGACTCACAAGTTGTTTGTACCAGCCAAGCGGCGACCATCATTACTCTGTTGATTAAAGGCAGCATACAATTTGGTTATGACGACTTAGAATTCAGCCTGAATGCGCAATCCCAACCTCAGGCTCTTATTGTAAATCTGGCGAAGCCTTGTAACTTTCATCGCCGTTTGGTCAAAGACAACCATGTAGTGAAACTCAACTTAGCAATATCCCCTCAATGGATAGCAAATCGAATTAAGCGGAAATGCCCTGCAAGCCATTTTGTATCCACACACAAAGCCTCAACAGTGCTGCAATTTTCGGATGAAATGTTAGATGTTACCCACACTGTGCTGCATCTTCATTCCCCTAAAACACTGAAAGATTTTGTCCAACTTGAAGCCAGTTGCCTTACATTGATCCAGATGTGTATTGAGCAAATAACGCAATTCCCTGAATCTGATTCTATTCAGAACTCTGCAACTTACAGTGATTCAATAGATCGAGCGATCCAATATATTGAAGAACATCTCTCAGAGAATATCCCCATAGGAAAGTTGGCTCAACATATGGCTATGAGCGTGTCGAGCTTACAAAACAAGTTTAAGCATCAACTTGGAATGACCATAGCAAACTACACTCGTGATCGCCGATTACACGTCGCACGCAAACACTTGGAAAAAGGCTATAGCAGTATTACTGAAGCCGCTTATGAAGCGGGATACCAACATCCGTCTAACTTTTCTGCGGCATTTAAAAAAGCCTTTGGTGTATCACCTCAGGCTTTCCTACAAAACAACCAAGATTAAATCAGGCTAAAAAATTAAGTGTGATACAAACACATGCGTTTTCCTTCCAACTCAACCACTCTGAAAGGCGTTTCGTAGATGTTGCTCAGCACCTCAGCTTGAATCACTTCTTCTACGCTCCCCGTGGCTACCATCTCGCCTTTCTTCATCGCGATGATTTGGTCTGAATAGCACGATGCGAAATTAATATCGTGTATGACCACAACAACCGCTTTATCGAGTTCATGGGCTAGCCTCTGAATAGTCGACATGATTTGCAATGAGTGTTTGATATCCAAGTTGTTGAGTGGTTCATCAAGAAATACGTAGTCGGTGTCTTGAGCGATGACCATAGCAATAAAAGCAAGTTGACGCTGTCCCCCACTAAGTTCATCAAGATATTTATTTTGAATATCAGACAGATCTAAATACTCGATTGATTGGTCGATAACTTGCTGATCTTCCTGAGTCAGTTTTCCTTTTGAGTAGGGAAAACGTCCAAAAGAGACCAACTCACGAACAGTGAAACGCATGGTTAAGCTGTTCGCCTGACGTAATACAGAGAGCTTTTTCGCGAGCGCTTTAGTATCCCAATCCACCAGCTCACGATTATCAATCCACACTTCACCTGCGTCACGGTTGATCAAACGGCTAGCCATAGACAGCAGTGTACTTTTACCCGCGCCATTTGGGCCGATAATTGAAGTCACTTTTCCTTTCTCAAATTGAGTGCTCGCAGCTTTTACTACCGTTTGTTGACCAAACATTTTGGTCAGATTTTTCAATTTGATCATGACTAAACCACTTTGTTACGAATTAAGAGTGAAAGGAAATAAATACCGCCGATAAAGTTAATAATCACACTCAAGGTGGTACTGAAATGGAAGACTTTTTCCACCATCCATTGCCCAGCGAGTAACGCTGAAACAGACATGGCAGAGCAAGCGAAAAGCAGTACTCGATGCTGATAAGATTTAAACCACTCACGGGTCAAGTTGGTGACTAACAGACCAAAAAACATGATTGGTCCTACAAGCGCCGTCGATATTGAAATCAAAAAGGCGCTAAGCAGCAGAACGTTACGTGTCATCTTGCGTACATCCACACCCAAACTTATAGCATTGTCTTTATCGAGCCAGAAGACGTCCAATGTGCGATTCATACTAAACAGTGCAGCTGACGCCAACAGCAACAATGGAGTCCCCAGATAAACCAGATCAACATTCACGTTATTGAAACTGGCAAACATAGTTGCTTGTAAAGAAGCGAAGTCGTTAGGATCCATTAACATAATGAAAAATGAGGCGATGTTGGAAAACAACTGACCAAAAATCACGCCAAGAAGTAACAGCATGATTAAACTCTGATTCTGTTTTCTAAAGTAAAAAGCAAACAGCATACTCGAGAAAATCAGCATGACAGAAACAGCTAGAGAGAAGTTCAAATAGGCATCTAAGATAAAGCTGCTCATACCGCCAAACGTAGCCACAATCGTGGTTTGAGTTAACAGGTAGAGGGAGTCAAAACCCATAATACTCGGCGTTAAAATGCGGTTGTGGGTAATTGTCTGAAATGCCAGCGAGGATTGAGCAATGGCAATGCCCGCAATCACAATCGCCAGTACTTTAGGTACACGACGTGAAAGGAAATATTGGTAGTTGTCAGCGGTTAAACCTATCCCAATAAACAGACCGATAAATACCAATGAAACAACCACTAATAAGACGATTTTACTTTTATCCTGCATGACGTTTGCCTTTGGTAATCAGGAAGATAAATGCAACACCACCTAACATACTGATGATCATGGAAATGGGAACTTCATAAGGGAAAATGATCACGCGACCAACCAGGTCACACAACAAAACCAAAAGCGCGCCGAAAATAGCGGTGCGTGGAATGTTCGCTCTCAAGTTGTCACCGTAGAAATAGCTCACCACGTTTGGCACGATTAGCCCTAGAAATGGAAGTTCACCGACAATCATCACCACACTGGCAGACATCACAGATACCAAGCAGACCCCGATGACCAACACTTGCCCGTAGTTCAGACCAAGGTTTACTGCAAAATCTTTCCCCATGCCTACTGCGGAAATACGTGTAGCATATAAGTAACTGAATATCGCAATTGGTATAGCGATATATAGAAGCTCAAAATCCCCTTGCAGAAGGTTGGCGAAGTTAGCCACTTTCCATGCTGAGAGGTTCTGAATGGCATCATATTTATAGGCGATGAACGTTGCAGTGGAGTCGACAACATTACCAAATACGATACCAATTAAAGGGACGAAAATGGCGTTTTTAAACTGTACGTTTTGAATGAACCAGACAAAGACCAACGTCCCCACCATTGCGACTGAAAAAATAAGCCACAAATGTGACCCATTGCCAAACAGGACAAGGCTTAACACATAGCCCAACATGGCACATTCAATCGTTCCAGAAGTAGAAGGCGCTGCGAATCTGTTTTGACTAATCTGCTGCATGATCAAACCAGCAATACTCAATCCAGCACCCGCGAGAAGGATGGCAAGTAATCGCGGTAAACGACTAGTCCAAAATAACTGCCATGACATTGGGTCATGGTTGAGAAGAGAAGAAAGAGAGAGATTACCGACCCCCACAAACAGTGAAGCAACGCTAACCATCAATAAAGCAAGCAATAACCGTTTCAAAGCTAACCCCAGCTATGAGGCAGTTTCCCCCAGCGAAGAAACTGCCTCTCTTATAGTTTAAAATTGACGCTGAGTCAGATTAAAGACCAACCGATTTTTCCATATCAGAGATCATCTGCTCGGTTGCTTTCACACCTGAAATAGAAAGATACCAAGCATTCAAGTCGAGGAATGCGATGTTATTGTTCTTATAAGCTTGCGTTGCCTTCACAAGGTCGTTGTAAAAATCTTTACTACCTTGGTCATTGCTTGGGTCGGTTAGCTTGTTACGGTCAATAACCAATAGTACTTTCGGGTCATGTTCACGAATGAATTCATAAGAAATCAAATCCCCGTGGCTAGCGTTCTTTTTCGTGGAAACTGTCTCTTTAAAACCAAAATCTTTGTAGATTGAAGAAAAACGAGAGTCGACACCAAAAGCAGTAATGTTGCCACCATTGGTCATCACGGTCATTGCATCAAGATTGTGGTTTTGGTTGTATGCGCGAACTGCTTGGAACTTCTTATCAAGTTGATCGATCTTTGCATCCACCTGGCTTTCAATGTTGAACACCTTACCAAGGTTCTTCCACTGCTCTTGCGTGCTTTCCCAATAGCCTTTGTTTGCATCAACAGCAAATACGATTGTCGGGGCAATTTTGGAAAGTTCGCCGTAGCTCTTTGATGCACGAGGGCCTATAAGAATTAAGTCCGGTTTCATTGTGTAGATATTTTCAAAGTCAGGTTCAAACAACGAACCTGCTGCACCGTATTTTTCTGCTTTGTACTTTTCCAAATAATTTGGAATTTGCGGCACTTTTGAGATAGCTACTGGATCAATACCAAAGGTGTCCAAAGCATCAAGTACACCTAAGCCAATCACTACAACACGTTGTGGGTTCTGCTCAAGCGTGGTTTTACCCATGCTATGTTCAATCGTGACGGGTGCTGCGTGCGCCGTCATAGATAATAGGATGCCAACAGTAGCCAAACTGATACGCTTTTTCATTCGGGTTCCTTTTTACAACTGAGAAGATTATTGATAATCATTATTGTTTGCGTTGAACTATAACGTTCAAAGTTGTCATAAGCAACCGGAATAATGGGTACAAATGTAAGAGTTGATGAAGCTTTTGGAACAACTTCAAATTGGGGATGTGTACAAGGCTTCACCGAGATTGACCTCAATGAAGCCTTCTGAAGAGGAGTTATATTTGGTAGGTCTGACAATGATTACCCAACACATGGGTAATCGTTTGTGGAGCCACACTCTCCCAGCCGGGTTCATTTGCTAGGGGCTCGGATGCAAGCACGATATCCTCACCCTGCTTCTTCACAAACACCGTCGGTGGTTGTTGGTCAGAGCTATAACGTACAAGCCAGAATTGCTCACCGTCAGAAACACAAATTGATGCTTTAAAAGGTTCTGTCGCCCCTTTTCGCGCCATTGTCTGCTCAATGTCGTAAATCGTTTTACGAATTGCCGAAACTGGCTGCTCAAACAATCCATTCATGATCATCAACAAGAAGATTAACTCACTGTCAGTACTGCCTTGCTGCTTAATATATATATCTTCCGGCAACATATGCTCTAGCGAGTATTTCACCTTGCAGAACTCACCAATTTGCCCGTTATGCAAAAACATCCAGTTATCAATGATGAAAGGGTGGCAGTTACTGCGCGACACGCGGCTACCCGTTGAAGAACGCACATGCGCCATAAAACGGTGAGAACGTATATGATGCGCAAGAGAGCGTAAGTTTTCATCTCCCCATGCGGGAAGCACCTCATGAAATTGTCCCGGTGTGGAACGCTCGGTATACCAACCTAATCCAAACCCGTCAGCATTGACTCGGGCGATCGTTTTTCGAGCTTCGATACTTTGATGAACAAGAGAGTGTTCAGGGTGAAAAATAAG
This sequence comes from Vibrio sp. HM8-C, assembly GCF_058630515.1. Lineage (NCBI taxonomy): Bacteria > Pseudomonadati > Pseudomonadota > Gammaproteobacteria > Vibrionales > Vibrionaceae > Vibrio > Vibrio sp. HM8-C. The sequence goes on along the minus strand of NZ_JBMMKS010000010.1, from coordinate 129,190 downwards.
CTCATCTAAATAGATAGGGCTACCCTGATACGCGAGCCAACGGCACATAAAACACGCAATCCTATAACGACAAAAAACCCTAATTAACCACGAATTTTATAAGGACGCAATCAGTAGCTATAGGACAGAAACGCTTGGTATATATAGCTTGAGAGGATATAGGTCACTTGCATTCTGTGTTCGTCAGAAGTATCGAACACAGAATGCAAAAACCACAAGATTAGTGCAGTTTAAATTGTGCCATTTCGCTATTTAATTCGGTAACGCGGTCACGAATTTGCAGTGAAGTTTTATTGGCATTTTGGCTAATAGAATCGACGTCTTTCATTGACGTCGAAACGTTCTGCATGTGCTCAGTGATCAAACGTGTTGCTTCAGATTGCTGATTTGCCGCAGCCGCCAATTGCAACATCTGCTCATTGAGTGCTGAGATTTGATCCGTAGAATTCACCAACTTGATGACGGCTTCTTCAATATGCTCTGAGCCTTGTTCCGCCATTTCTTGACTGCGTTGAATCTCTTTCACTACAGAACCTGTGGCACTTTGAATCGCATTTACAATGCTGTTAATTTCAGTGGTTGATTTCGTGGTACGCGATGCCAGCATACGAACTTCGTCAGCAACCACAGCGAATCCTCTTCCCGCTTCACCAGCTCTTGCAGCTTCAATCGCCGCATTCAGTGCCAATAAGTTGGTCTGCTCCGCTAAGCCTTCAATCACTTCGGTGACTTTACCAATGGCTTGGCTTTCCAAATTCAATTTCGCAACCAGTTCACTCGTCACTTCGATTGTTTTATGCAAAGACGCCATAGTCGCTTTGTTTTGCTCTAAAGATTCTCTGCCGAGCGTTAATTCGTACTGACTGTCTGAAAGGGTTTCAACTGAACGCTGAGCCTGATCAAGAGTGTGTTGAGTAGATTGCGCCACATCTTCCAACTCTGTTTCCATCCGCTCGATACTTTGTTCCTGATTTTTCACTTGGCTAAGCGTTTGCTGGCTAGAGCTCAATAGCGCTTCCATGCTGTCATTTACCTGACCTGCTTTATCCGTTACCCCTTTGACGATATTGGACAAAGACTGGTTCATGCTGTTGATTGAGATAGTTAATGCTGACAACTCATCGCTGCCATTAACAACAAGTGGTTGTTGTGATACGTCACCAGATGCAATCAGCTGCGCACGCTTCGAAATTTGAGCAACTCGGCGGCCAATGCTTCTCCCCATATAAGTCGATACCGCAAGCGATGCTATCACCACCAAAATCAACGCCACCACCAATATGGTCAACACTTGGTGAATAGACTGATTAATGCCTTCTCCACTTCTATCGGCTTTACTCTGCTGAGCAGCAACTACAGACTCTAAACTGATGTTCAGTTGCTCTGCCGCTGGCACAAGCGTATTGGCCATCTCTTGGTTGACTAAGTTCCAGTCTGTAGACTGACGAAGTGCAATAGTTTGATCTGCCAGAGGGAAGAACAGTTGTTGCATCTCTTTAAACAGTTCCCACAAAGATTTGTCATCTTCATTCAACAAATCAATTTTGCTCTCGATTTCACTAACCGATTGCTTGTGTGCTTTGATGAAATCTTGGTACTTAGTTAGGTACTCTGGATCACCATAGAGAAGAAAATCTCGCATCGCTGAAAGCGCATTGGCCAGCGAGTTATAGCTATCTGCATAGACTTTAAACAAACGCTTACGCTCTTCGCCTTCTCTGTTTGAAGATTCTGCATTGATCAACCCTTGGATCTGATCCAACGCAACTTCAGCAATCGGCGCCGCTTCGCTAGTAAACAAATTATGCGCTGGCAGATTTTCTGGGGTATGCGTCATCTCGACAATTTTATTTACCGATGCTTTGACTTCGTCCCAATGCTGAACCACGTTCTGATAATCGGATTCCTGAATGAGGTTTTCCAACACTGGAAGCGACTCGTCTGTTTGAGCGATGATGGTATTGATCTGAGCTTTCAGGTTTTCTCCTGCTTGCTCATCACTCCCCAACAACATATATGCACGAACGGTTGAAAGTGTCGCTTGAATAGACTGCTGAATACCACGGGATGTATCCACCGTTGGTAAGTCAGATTGAAGAAGTGAATTAGTGTGCGTCTCTAACACAGAGACATTTCGATAGGTAACGACTGCAGATACCGTAAATAACACGGCTAAGAGTAAAAAACTTAACTGCAACTTCCCTGAAATCGTTAGCTTCATCCTTGAGCTCCTGTACAACTTTTATCAGACTATATCGTTAATTAAACGTTAACGGTACGCAGAAATAAAACTTGAGGAGTGTTTGGCTACTGTTTGTACAATTTCCGTATTTTATTCGGTATTTCCATACCAAGTTGCCCGTTTTCCGTAATCTACGCATGGAAATTAAACATTAAGGCAGCAACGAATAAGAACACAATGATGGCAAAAGAACACAGATAACAAATGCGGAATGTGTTAAAGCTGAATAGCGAAAACGTATCAGCAGTGGTGCAGTAACAAACAGTGTGATCAACACCGGAATGGTATCAATATCGACAGCAAAGTGGAGAATCACTAACAGCACAGCCAGCCCTATCATCGATACATAAGGAACAAGCACTTTTTTGCCTAACAGAAGCATAAAGAAAATAGTGGCTAGGAAAGAAAACATCAACAAACCTTAATTAATAATAATTATCATTTAGATTTAAATAATATGTTTACTGAAAGGGTAAATCAAGCAGCAAAATTAGTTTTTGCTTACTTAAAGAAGAGTTAGGAACAGTGATCAAAAAAGAGCAGCGTATGAATGCTGCTCTTTTCAATGGGTACTTTTTGATGAGTACTTTATCTGCCAATAGGTTAGCTTACTTAACTTTTACAAGTTTACCTGCAAGACGCTATTTTTCAGATAGTGCCTGAGCGGTGAATTTCACGCCTTGCCATCCAAAACGGATAAAGTTACGAATGTTTTGGTGGTCATCCTTATCTGGATTCTGCAGAACATCTTTACGGTAAAAATCACCAAAGCAAGCCAATGTTTGCGCTTCAGATAAACCTTGGTGTTGTGCAAAAGAAAAAATCTTACATGAACCATTATTCTGGTTCTCAGCATTCATTGTCTCGCCATTAACGAAAGCGGTAGGTGTAAACTCGTAATTCTCATCGATAGTCGCAATGACTTCTTGGAACTCTACCAATTCAGGCTGTTGGTTTAACTTTTCAAGCAGTGCTGCAATTTCCATATGTCGTTATCTATCCAGTTTACAAACAAAAAGGCAGTCTAATGAAAAACTGCCTAGATGCAAACCCGCTTTGAAACACGCCTTTCGATTTAAACTACCATTCCACAGGTTTCCAACCATTAGGAGGGCTGATCTCCCAACGCTTAAACTCTTCGGCAATGTAAACTTCCATCCCATTGTGCCCGACTTGGATAGGTACGTTGTTGGCATCCAGTTTTTTATCGAGAATCTCTTTCGCCATGCTTCCAGCTTGTAAACCTTGAGACCGTCCATCCAAGATAACGCCACCAGCGGCCTTACCCTTTCCTATGGAGTAGTCCCAGAACCCAAACATGGGCACTTGGCTATTTTGGTAAGTCCAATTCATGATCTCGTCGGAGTCCACACTCTCGCCATTACTGTTGATCAGGGTTTGATACAAACCAACGACTATTGCGCTGACTCCTTTTCTTGACGCGTTAGTCACTGCATCCTGCCACGCTCGCTCAGTTGAAATAACCATAACCTCAGTATCAATACTCAAGTTCTGTTTGATTAAATTGATCTGGCTTTCAATGTTACGTACAGCGATTTTTGCCGTGTTTCCTGAATCAAAAAGAACCAACACTTTCGGCTTGGTATTTGGACTATCGAGTACTTCGCCAATCCCCGCCATAGTTTTAATAAAAAATGGACGCTCCAATACCCCCGTCACACCAGCTTTACCTACATATTTAGCCAAGAGATCTCGCGGGTTTGAATTGATACCTAAAAACACAATGGGGATGGGATCTTGATATAACCTCGGCAGCATGTAACTCAAAGCATTGTCATCCCCAACAACAACCAAATCTGGCTTCAACTGCAAATAGGCTTGATACGCTAAATCTGCTCTTTCTTCATACTCACGGCTTGGCACACGTTTGGTATCCATCTCAAAAAAAGTAAGCTCATGATCTGATGCAAGGCTCTCCATTAGCCCCTGTCGGTAGCCGCTGTCCCAACCAAATCCCGCATGATAACTTTCAATGACCAGAACTTTTGCTGCCATCACAGGCGCTGACAGCAAGCTAAGAAGCAGTGCAATTCGAACCATAGTTAACACCTTCATTTCTTTTTATTTTTTAAGTTTAGACAAACTTCGCCAATTACCACTGGTAGACCTTCTATACTGGGATCATCCTTAAGTTAAAAACATTAATTAAAACGGCTGCAACTTTAGGTAAATAAAACTTCAAGTAGAAAGGGAAAGCTTAATGATTAAAAGTCGGCAATTCATAGAAAGTGATACCAACCCGTTTTATAGCCGTATTGGCCGAAGAATTATCATTATTTTGGTTTTGCTCAGTGGCGCCGTCACACTCATCGCAACACTGGCGCAAACCTATTTTGACTACAAAAGTGAGTTTAGCGACGTTGATCAGCGCCATCACGAAATTGAAATCATTCACTCTGAGCTGCTTTCTGCATCACTTTGGGACTATGACTTAGTTTTGCTGCAACAACGTCTCGATAGCTTGGTGGAATTACCTAAGGTCAACTACCTGCAAATAGAGTCTGGCAAATATAAGTTCGAAGCTGGAACACCTGTGGTAGGAAGTGCTGTTTCAAACACTTATCCCTTGTATCACATCAATCAAGACAATCACCAAATGGAGCAATTAGGCACGATTTACATCGAATCTAGTGCTCAAGAAATTTATAACGACCTGATTAAGCAGTTCATCATCACCCTATTAGTAAACACCGTTAAAACACTGTTTGTCTGCGCCGTGATTCTGATGGTTTTCCATGAAAGCGTTAACCGACGTATTTTCTCCGTCGCCCACTACTTACGTAAGTACAACCCGCGTCATCCAGCAGATAAGCTCTGTCTGGAACATAAAAAGTGGATCATGGAAAGAGATGATGAGCTGGATTGGCTGGCAGAAGAGACCAACACGATTACCAGTAACGTAACGACCCTTTATCGCAATATTAAGTTCGAACAGGAACGCTTTGCCGACTTTACACTCGTGTCCTCCGACTGGTTATGGGAAACCAACATGGAAGGACATCTCACTTATGTTTCAGAGCCAATGCGTGAAATGCTTGAGATTGACGAATTTACCCGTCCCACATTCGCACAAATTCCTTGGTTTGTTGACGTAACAGATTTACTTCGCGCTCTAGAAACAAAGCAAGACTTCGCCAAATGCGAACAGCAGTTGAAGATTGATGGTTTCAACATTTACATGATGTTTCAGGGAATTGCTCGTTACGAAAACGACCATTTTGTCGGCTATCGTGGCACCAGTATCAATATCACTCAGCTCAAAACCACCCAGTTGGAGTTGCAAACCCTCAACTTCAATCTGGAGAGAAAAATTGATGAGCGAACCAGCGATCTCAAACAGAGTATGGAGCATCTACAGCGCACACAAGATCAACTAATCGAATCAGAAAAATTGGCTGCTTTAGGGGGATTGGTTGCAGGTGTGGCGCATGAAGTTAACACACCGCTAGGCATTGCTGTTACCGCAACATCAGTAATTCAAGAGGTGAAAAGCGAGCTGAACTCGGCGTTTGCCTCACAAACATTAACCAGCACCCAGTTTAGTGAACTGATGCAGCGCCTTGCTGATAGCAGTAAGTTGCTCGAAAGCAATCTTAATCGAGCAGCGAAGCTCGTCAGAGATTTTAAACAAACGGCGGTAGATCAGGTTTCCGAGCAGCGCAGCCAGTTCCGAATCCATCAGGTTATTGAAGCTCTGATTGCCAGCTTGCATTCAGAAACCCGTAAGATTCCCGTTGAGCCGCAAATTAAGGGTAATGAGCAGCTCATGATGACCAGCTTGCCCGGTGTGCTTACTCAGATCCTGACCAATCTGATCATGAACAGTGTGAACCACGCATTTAAAGAGACGCCTCAGCCAACCATCTTGATTGATTTCTACGAGCAAGGTGACGATGTTGTTTTGGAATACAGAGATAACGGCTGTGGCGTTGCAGAGCATCTACATCAGAAGATTTTCGAACCGTTTTTTACCACGAAACGTGGTGTGGGCGGCTCTGGGCTAGGTTTGAATCTGGTGTTTAACTTATTGAAGAAAAAGCTTAAAGGCGAGTTAGTGTTTGAATCGGAAGTTGGGCAAGGTGTGCACTACACCATCACCATGCCCAAAGTACTGCTTCAAGAGCCACTGAGTTAGTAACAAGATAAGCGAGTCTGAATCGTTTCGGATGAGACTATTAATCTGGCCAAGCGGATCTTATTTCAACAAATGCGTCCCAGTGCTCAAGGAGCAAATCAACCAACTTAGGTTCAAAATGCTGACCTCTTTGTGCCAGAAGCTCCTGTTTAATGTCAGCATCTGACCAAGGATCTTTGTAAACCCGTTTAGCACCTAAGGCATCAAATACATCTGCCAACGCAGTGATGCGTCCACAAATTGGAATCTGTTCCCCTTTAAGCTGTTTAGGATAACCTTGACCATCCCATTTTTCATGGTGTGTAGCGGCGATTTCTTTGGCAACAACCATCAATGGTCGTTTGGATTTGCTCAGGATATCAACGCCATATTCGACGTGTTTTTGCATTTCCGCCCACTCTTCTGCATCGAGTTTGCCGGGTTTGTGCAAGATACGATCGGGAATAGCGACTTTGCCCACATCATGTAACGGTGAAGCATTACGAATAAGCGCCGCTTCTGCGTCCGTTAAACCATACAAAAGCGCCAGTTTTTCACAGAACAGCGAAACCCTTTGAACATGTGCGCCCGTTTCTTTACTGCGAGCTTCCACCGCGTTAGCTAAGTTGTACACCAGCTCTTTCGACGTCTCTTTTAGATCTTCCATAAGATTAATCTTTTCAAAGGTTAATCCTATGTTGTACATGTAAATTTGAAGCAGTTGCTTGTCCAACTCAGACAACTCTTCATTCAGATTCACATAGAGAAGGTTATCTGCGCCGCGTTCATCGTGGAGATAGCAAACGTAAGCGATACCAAAATCTTCAGATTGACGAGTTTCGAGCACTCTCTTACAACGCTTAACCACTTCGTCGGGTAACACTTCGAACGCGCAGTCTTGGTAACAATCGACATACTCGCCTGTTGCAGCCAAGGTAAATGGTCGCGCTTCTTCACCTGCACTTCGTGGCTTTACTATGCAGTAGAATGCGGAAGCGTTCAGTTTCAAAAGTGAGGTCATCTGACTCAATACCGATGAAGCATAGGTCTTGAGTGTCGTGGTATTTTGTACCTTCGCGGAAGCTTCAATTACTCGGCTCAAGCCTTGCTTTTGCTCTTCTATCAAACACAAATCGCGATACGATCTCAGCATCGAATAAAGCAAAGTCCGAAGTTTTTGAGTGGTGAGTTCGGTCTTCTCCTTATAGTCATCAATCTCATACTCTTGGATGACTTTATCTTCAGGAGCTTGACCAGCCTGACCCGTTCTTAGTACTAAACGAGTCATTTTATTGTTGAGATGCTCACGGATATAGCGGACTAACTCTAGCCCCGCGTGTTCACTTTCCATGACCACATCGATCAAGGCCAAAGCGACATCATCACGCTCTTCCATCACTTTACGCGCAGCATCACCAGATAAGGCTGAAATCAGTTCAAGGGGGCGGTCCTGAAAACGGAATCCGCTAAGGGCTAACTTGGTGACTTGATGCATTTCGTTGTCATCATCCACCAACAAAACTTTCCATGTGTTAACAGCTACTTGGGGCTCTTTATTCTCTGTTACCGAGCTGCCACGCATGTCAGCAAATAAATCCATTTACAGCCTCATTATAGTTATTTCTATACGCCACTTTTAGCGTAGCACATTCCCTAAAGTTGCAATGTTACCTATGGCACTATTTTGCTGAACATTATTCAGCGTCAATCTTTACTTTTTACCGTACGGCAATAGAAATGCATGTGAGTGCACAGCAAAAAATTCACTGTCATCTAAAATAGTTAATTCAGTCAGTTGAAACTCTAAACTTTTAAGGTAATACAATGAAAAAACTGCTAAGACTTTTTCCTTTGTACTTAGTTGTAACCGTAATTGCAGGTATACCTATATTGATAGCGCTTGTGCTAGCCGTCTCGAATATTCTTGATTTAAACAAGCGCGTTAGCATTGCTGCACATGACCAAGAAACCGTTCAGCTCATCCTTTTATACGATAACCTTGCACACAATTTAGCGGTTGAACGTGGATTAACAGCTGGTGTATTAGGTTCAAAAGGTCAAGGCGCTCAGGTTGAAGCATTGAAAAAACAGCGCACGCAATCAGACACTCACATTCAAAATCTTCAAAGTTTTAGCCCGACAAACATTCCCAAAGCTTTCACTGAAAAATTGAAGACCGACATCAACGCTCAACTTCAATCACTAGCTGAAGTGAGAAAACAAGTTGATGCGCTTCAACCGAAAATTTCACCTTTTGCCTACTATTCCAACTTGAATCAGTTGGCTATTGATAACGCTCGCATACTCTTAGATACCGTAGATGATGCCAACGTTTCAGAAATGGGTAGCTCACTGATCTCTGTGGTCATTATGAAAGAGCGCGCGGGGCAAGTTCGCGGAGCACTCAATGGTGCGTTTGCTAGTCAGAAATCAAACTTGGCTCAATACACTTCAATCAACGATTACATTTCATCTGGTAACTACGCAGAACGTTCACTGCAACTGACTATGCCAGCACAATTTGTGCAACAGTTTAACGATGCGAAAAACTCCGCCATTTGGAAAAATGTAGAGCAGATTCAACAAAGCTACCTAAGCCAAGCAAATCAACTGGATAACCTACAAGGCCCTAAACCTACAGAATGGTTTGGTGCAGCGACAGAACGTATCGGTTTACTCAATCAGGCGAGAAACAGTATTCAAGGTCAGATGATGTCGATGTCTGCGCAGCAATCAGAACGCGCAAAAACCAACGAAAATATCATCATCACTTTAAGTGCTCTAATTGGCGCGATTTTAATTTTCGGACTTTATTCTTCGGTTCATACATTAAGAGCCCGCGTCGGTAGCCTAACCCAAAAGCTCGCATTGATGTCGAGAGACAGAGATTTAAGTATTTCACTGGCTTCCGAAGGACAAGACGAGATTTCTCAAATATCGCAGAGCGTAAACGGCTTAACCACCAGCATTCGTAATCTGCTTACTGACGTAACCGATGCCAATGACCACAGTTCGCAGCGCTTGAAACAGCTGATCCAAAGCTCAAAAGATCTCACCAAAAGTAGTCAATCAACCACTGCTAAATGTGAAAACATTGCAGCGGCGATGACAGAGCTGTCTCAATCCAGCGTAGAGATTGCACAATCTTCGGAACGTGCTCTAGACGAAACCAATACCATGACATCGAGAGTTATTGCTTGTCAGAATCAGAGCCAGTCTTCGTTCAAAGCAGTAGAAGCCTTAGTTGAGCAAATAGAACAGACTCAGATTTGTATGCAAAATCTGGAAAAAGATGCCATGAGCGTGAGTAAGATTGTCGATACCATCAGTGGCATTTCAGAGCAGACAAACCTACTTGCACTAAACGCAGCTATCGAAGCCGCACGCGCGGGCGAGCATGGTCGCGGTTTTGCAGTGGTTTCATCGGAAGTCCGCGACCTAGCACAGCGCAGTAAAGAAGCGACCGAACATATCAGCCAATTGCTTAATAACATGTCGAACAATACCAATACAGCTGTTAGCTTTATGGAAAAAAGCCGACAAGCAACACACACGACCTTTGAATCTGTATCGACGGTAAATACCAGTGTAGCGGAGTTGGAAAGTGTCATTGAGGAAGTGAACACTCACATTACCAGCATCGCTAACTCCACCGTTGAGCAGTCTAAAGCCAGCGAAGCCGTCGACAGAGATGTAGATGTACTGGCAGAGATTGCCCAAAACACTGGAGAACTTGCCAACGAACTTAACAACATCGTTAGTAGTTACAGCAAAGAAGCAGACACGGTTAAGCAAGCTCTGAACGAGTTCAAACTCATATAGCCGTTCGGGAATACAACAGACATAAAAAAGAGTCATCCTTGGATGACTCTTTTTCGTAAAACTTCAAATTAAAATGGCACTTCTATGTGCATCATTAGGTCGACTTCATAGTCATCATGCCAACGATAATCCATTCGCATGCGTGGTTCGCCTTTTTTCTTACTGCCAAAGCCTAAACTCAGCAATAAACCATGGCTTTTTAACCACTCTTCCGTCGTCATCTCTGCCTGCTCTTTCAAAAGCTTTGTGGGCATCCATACACCGACACCGATGTAACTTTGGGCAATCTTATGAGTAAAGAAAGGTTCTTCTTCTTGTTCAAAACCCCACTGTCCCCAGTAATCACTAATGTTTTCGTTATCTTTAAAAAAATCTAATTCAAAGAGTTTTTTAGAAGCGTACTCAAATCCGTGGATAAACGAGATACAAAGTACACGACTGTCTGATAGCTCTACAGTTTCAAAAGGTTTGTGCGATGGATCTTTATACGCAAAGGATTCGCATGCACTCGCCAAATTTGAAACCAGTAGCAGCATTATGCATGCAGCAAAAGATTTCATTAAACAGCAGCTCCGACCTCTTGGAGCGCTGATTTTCTAATAGACTTTTAGACGCTGCAATAACCCTTCAACACTTGGGGTCGTTAAACCGCTGATTTCAGCGTTATCTGACAAACGTCGTCTTATCTCAGTACTACGAACAGGTATTTTTTCCGGACAAACCATGATCGACCAACGCTGTAAAATCTCTGCGGATTTATAGAATTTGTCGAAATTGAGCAAATTATCAGGACCAATAACAAACGTGATGTCAGCTTGAGGAAAAATTTCTTCAACTTTTGTTAAAACTGCATGAGTGGTTACGCTATTGCCGGGTGTAACCAGCTCCTGTTCAATTTTGCACAGAGTGACTTTGCTTGAACCGATATCTTTAATGAACGCTTCGATAAGCTGGCAGCGGATGTCGTAATCCAACATATCTTTACCCCAAGCATGAGAAATACTTGGTACCAGCAGAATGCGGTCGAAGTGATCCAAAGAATCAATGACACTCTTGTGTCCCAAACTCGGTGGATTAAATGCACTGCCAAACACAGCAATTTTTTCCATCTTTACCCCTACTAAGAATGAAATCTCTATTCTCGGTTTTCTAATTGCATGATTGAGGTATGATACTACGAAAGTTTGTTAATGCTTGCAGGAAAAGGAAACCCAATGGAACAAATGATTCGAGATGAGATGCGAGTACTTCCTAGCATCGATCCTGCGTTCGAGATCGAGCGTCGTGTCGCTTTTGTAAAACGTAAGCTACTAGAGTCAGGCTGCAAATCTCTAGTGCTTGGTATCAGCGGTGGTATTGACTCTACAACATGTGGGCGCTTAGCTCAGTTAGCTGTAGAAGCGCTGAACAAAGAAAGCGACTCAAATGACTACCAGTTCATCGCCGTTCGTCTACCTTACGGTACCCAAAAAGACGAAGACGAAGCTCAGCTGGCATTATCTTTTATCAAACCAACGCACTCTGTGTCAGTGAACATTAAAGCAGGCGTCGATGGCTTGCATGCGGCTTCGCATGAAGCATTAGCGCACACTGGCCTACTTCCAGCTAACGCAGAGAAGCTTGATTTTGTAAAAGGTAACGTAAAAGCACGTGCACGTATGGTTGCTCAATATGAAATCGCTGGCTACGTTGGTGCCTTAGTGTTGGGTACTGACCATTCAGCAGAAAACATCACTGGTTTCTACACCAAGTTCGGTGACGGTGCATGTGATATGGCTCCGCTGTTTGGTTTAAGTAAGCGCCAAGTTCGTCAAGTTGCAGCAGCTCTAGGCGCACCAGACTTACTTGTTCACAAAACGCCAACCGCGGATTTGGAAGAGCTTTCTCCACAGAAAGCCGATGAAGATGCATTGAATCTGACCTATGACCAAATTGATGACTTCTTAGAAGGCAAACCGGTTTCTAAAGAAGCGTCTGATCGCCTAGTGGCTATCTACAAAGCGACCCAACATAAGCGTCAACCAATCCCAACAATTTACGATTGATCTCTGGATTGAAAATAAGTCTAAAAAGCCAAGCAAAACGCTTGGCTTTTTTACATCCAACCTGAGATTACAATACATTTCACTAACACTTTATTTATCTCTTCATCACTTAATTGATGAATAATGTGCTCCAAATCTGATTCATATAATTCAATTACTTGAGCGCATTTTTCTGTGAACAGCCCTCCATAATTTGAACACATTTGGTTACACAATGTACCCATCCACAAGTCAAATTTAGAGAGCGCCGATATGTTATATGTCGAATTTATGTTCCTGTTGCTGATGCTTTACATCGGCTCACGTTATGGTGGTATCGGATTAGGGGTTGTATCCGGTATCGGTCTGGTTATCGAAGTGTTTGTCTTCAAGATGCCCCCCACTTCTCCACCTATCACCGTTATGCTAATCATCTTGGCTGTGGTTACCTGTGCTTCGATTCTTGAAGCGGCGGGCGGTCTGAAATACATGCTTCAAGTGGCTGAGAAACTACTGCGTAAGAACCCTAAACGCGTTACGTTAATTGCACCTTTTGTTACTTACACTATGACGTTCATGTTGGGTACTGGCCATGCGGTTTACTCCATCATGCCAATCATTGGTGACGTTGCGTTGAAAAACGGAATTCGTCCTGAGCGCCCAATGGCAGCGGCTTCAGTGGCTTCTCAGATTGCTATTACCGCATCTCCAATTTCTGCGGCAGTGGTTTACTACCTCGCTCAGCTTTCGGATATCAACCACAGCATCACCTTGGTTTCTATTTTGATGGTGACCGTACCTGCGACCTTGTTCGGTACCCTGTTGATGTCTCTATACAGCCTTAAACGCGGCAAAGAGCTTGAAGATGATCCAGAGTACCAAGAACGTTTGGCAGATCCGGTATGGCGTGACAAAATTCTCAATACTACGGCAACTTCATTAGATGAAACACTACCAGCGGCAGCTCGTAACTCAGTGTTGCTATTTATCCTTTCATTATTGGTCATTGTCTTTATAGCGATGGTGCCTGAAGTCAGAACAATTGGCGAAGGTGCGAAACCTATCAGTATGGCAGTTGTGATCCAAATGATGATGCTCTGCTTCGGTGGTATCATTTTGCTTGCAACCAAAACCGACCCTCGCGGCGTACCAAACGGTGTGGTATTTAAATCCGGTATGGTCGCAGCAATCGCTATCTTTGGTATTGCATGGATGTCTGACACCTACTTCCAATACGCTATGCCCCAGTTCAAATCTGGCATCGTCGCCATGGTTACGGACTATCCATGGACATTTGCGCTAGCGTTGTTCATCGTATCTGTAGTGGTTAACTCTCAAGCAGCCGTAGCACGTATGATGCTACCAGTAGGTTTGGGCTTGGGCTTAGAACCTGCGCTGCTCATCGGTTTAATGCCAGCCTTGTACGGTTACTTCTTTATTCCAAACTACCCGTCAGATATCGCAACCGTGAACTTTGATAGCACAGGTACAACCAAAATTGGTAAGTGGTATTTCAACCACTCATTCATGTCTGTTGGTCTGATCGGTGTTATCAGTGCAAGTGGTTTGGGCTATGTGCTAGGTAAAATGATCATCGGCTAAACTCTATAAAATGCGTAAGTAAAGGCATGGGTTAATACCCATGCCTTTTTTATTTCGCACTTTCCTACAACAAAATATTTAGCTTTTTTCCGTTCAAATAACTGCTTTGCATTTGTCTCAGTTTTAATACACATTTATGTCTAATCAGGCGTTAACTCACAGGCTTGGATCACATATAGTGATAACTCAATCAGTACCCAATTCCAGTAGTAACCAATTTTCGCCATGGACAATACCGCTCTTAGTGAAGCTTCGATAAACCCTTCTCGGCAACATCTATTTGACCGGATTAGTGTCCTCACACCTGTACTTATCATCTTCGCGATTGTTTTTGCGCTTGCAGCTGTCAAAAACATCTACGACACCAGCGTACATGCAAAAATTTTCGGCCAAACCGCCATTACAACCCTCGAAAACTACATCGACACAACGACCAGCGAACTTGCAAAACTCAATAATGAAGTGGGCAAAACTTGCAGTGCCAGCGACGTTCAACGTTTGCGCCAATATGTGTTTCAGTCACCGATGGCTAAAGAGGTAGGCTTGTTTGATGCGAATGGACGAATGTACTGTTCCAGCAATGAAGGCAGGACTAATTTTAGTGTTGGAAAAAGCATTATCAGACAGCTAAATCAAGCACCAACACTCACTACCATCGCTTTTGCGCCGACTCGGAATCACGACCAAGCCATATTCATCTATTCGGCTAAAGAAGATCTCAGCGGTATTGATGCACTGCTGCCTCCAAGCCTCTTTCTTGATTTGATTACATCGAAATTTGAGCAACAATTTTACGATTACCAAGTTAATGTATTGCAACATTCTCTGGAGCACAAAACCGCCCCAGAGAACACCAGCAACAGTGCCTATCGCACCTATGATTTTAAATCTGAGCGTTACCCAATTTCCCTGCGTATTCATTTAACTCCGCACTCGTATATCACGCATTTTGGGCAGCACATATGGCGTGTCATTTTGCTGGCAAGCATTATCTCTGTTCTCTATCAAGCGATCAGAAATTACAAACTCACTCGTAATAGCCTTGCGTTTTCGCTTAAAGAAGCCATTAACAACCACGAATTAGAACTTCACTTTCAACCTATCGTCGATATCGACGAACCTAAAATCGTGGGCAGCGAAGCATTAATTCGTTGGAATAATCCAGACCATGGTGCTATATCGCCTACTATTTTTATTCCGCTCGCGGAACGTATTCAGGTCATAGAGCAAATTACTCATCAAGTATTCAAACTGGTGACTGAGTTTGTTAACTTGAACCCACATCTGATCCAAAACCAGTACATCAGTATCAACGTCAGCAGAACACTGATTATCAAACCGAGGTTTGTTGATTATTTAGAGAGATATGCACAGAAAAACCCGCATGTACTTCCCTTGTTACTGCTTGAAATTACAGAAGATAACGACTTCTCTCCTGAAGAATTGGAAATAGTAAGAACCAACCTTGGTCATCTTAAACATCTCGGATACAAGATTGCGATGGACGATTTCGGCACGGGTTACTCCGGCTTAAACTTTATCCATCAGCATGCCTTCGACACCATTAAGATTGATCAAGTGTTCATAAAAGGTCTCTCGCAAAACTCTGCCATTGATTCAGTGATTACATCAATGATCAAACTGGCAAAACAACTTCAAATGCGCGTGATCGCCGAAGGCGTTGAAACCCATGAACAGGTGGAACAACTTCGCGGTTTGGGAGTCCGCTATATCCAAGGTTTCTATTACTCAGAACCCCTGCCTGCTGAAGACTATCTGTTAAAACTTACCGCTCAAATGGATAGTTACTAGCCCCCTTCTAGACACTAGCCTCTAGCCTCTAGCCTACCTACCCATTCAACACTTTTATTAATTCTACTTGGAAGAAAAAGGTCACTTGTTCGGTCTATATCAACTCAGCTAATTTTAAGGAGCGACAAATTTCTGTTGCCACCTATAATTGGTTTAGACGTGAGACATTTAATGCTATGAATTCGTTAAAAATTTCAAGTCAAACGAATAGGCATCATTACAATCCGTTCCTTATTAAGTAGTACAACAAAAGGATAAAAGTCGTCGTGAAATAATAGCCGGCTTATCTTTATAAACATGGAAAATTTATGAAAAAGTTAGTCAGTACTTTAGGAATCATCGCCTCATTGTTTACTGCCTCTGCAACTGCAGAAGACTGGAAATCAGTGGAACAAAAAGCCAACGGCGAGACGGTCTATTTTCATGCTTGGGGTGGTAGCCAAGAGATAAACCGTTACATTCAATGGGCAGCGAACGAGTTAAAAACTCGATATAACGTGACGCTAAAACACGTCAAAGTTTCCGATATTTCCGAAACGACTACTCGCTTGCTAGCAGAAAAGGCGGCGAACAAAAACAGTGGTGGCAGTGTCGATATGGTTTGGATTAACGGTGAAAACTTCAAATCCATGAAAGACAACGGCTTACTGTACGGACCTTTCGTTCAACAATTGCCGAGCTGGCAATATGTTGATAAAACTCTTCCTGTTGATAAAGATTTTTCTGTACCTACCGAAGGACTCGAAGCGCCTTGGGGTGTTGGGCAGCTCGTGTTCATTTACGACAGAGCCAAACTCAACAATCCGCCAAAATCCTTCCAAGAGATGCTGAGCTACGCGAAAGCATTTCCAAATCGCTTAACATACCCAAAGCCGCCTGAGTTTCATGGCACAAGCTTTTTAAAATCACTGCTTATTGAATTGACGAACAACGATCCGTCACTAATGAAACCCGTCGACGAATCCAGTTTTGCATTGGTCACTCAACCATTATGGAATTACTTAGACGAGTTTCATCCGGTTTCATGGCGTGGTGGAAAACAGTTCCCTTCAGGTACGAGTGAAACGATCCAGTTGCTTGATGATGGTCAGATTGATTTGGCGATAACCTTCAACCCAAACGCTGTATATTCTGCACAGGCCAGCGGAAATTTAGCCGATACCACCAACGCGTATGCGTTTGATTCTGGTGCTCTATCTAACATTCATTTCCTTGCGATTCCTTGGAATGCGAATGCCAGTGCCGGCGCTCAAGTTGCGATTAACTTCCTATTAAGCCCAGAAGCGCAATCTCGCAAAGGAGAGCTAACGGTATGGGGTGACCCTTCTGTGCTGAGTAATCAATATTTAACTGGCAGTGCTAAAAACACAAAGCAGTTCAAATCGGTTGCAGAACCTCACCCTAGTTGGCAAGTTGCGCTCGAAAAAGAGTGGCTTAAACGTTACGGAAACTAAAACTAACCCATGTTACGCGTTTTATATTTAGTCATTATCGCTGTCTGCGTTTTACCTACCATTCCGGGGTTACTTGGAGTGGTTGTATCGGCGTTTGGCTATGTACCCGCGATTGGGTTATCCGCATTTTCTCTATCAGGATTCGCAGAAGTTTTTAACTGGCATGGTGTAGGAATATCTCTCTGCCTGACGTTGTGTTCTGCTGTCATAAGCAGCTATCTTGCGTGCCTAATTACCTTTGCGATTCTTCAATCCTGCTGGAATACTCGCGTATGGCGAAAAATTGAAGTATCACTTTCGCCTTTACTCGCTATGCCTCACGTCGCATTCGCTATTGGTTTCGCCTTTCTATTCTCCCCAACCGGCATGGGAGCTCGCGTTTTGTTCGAATGGTTCGGATACG
Source organism: Vibrio sp. HM8-C (assembly GCF_058630515.1). NCBI lineage: Bacteria > Pseudomonadati > Pseudomonadota > Gammaproteobacteria > Vibrionales > Vibrionaceae > Vibrio > Vibrio sp. HM8-C. The sequence goes on along the minus strand of NZ_JBMMKS010000010.1, from coordinate 111,696 downwards.
ATGTGAATAGTAACGGGGTCGATGACTTAGCGTTACTGGTCAAAGATCCCTACGCTCTGGGCTTAACCCTAATGCTGACGCTAAAAGAAGTGCCCTTTTTGTTACTTATGAGCATCCCTATTTTGCAACAGCTCAGAGTGAATCAAATTGAAAAAGTCAGCCATTCACTGGGTTACAGCTCTACACAATGTTGGTGGAAAGCCATCTTCCCGCAATGGATGGTAAAGCTTCGCTTTCCCATGTTCGCTGTTATCGCCTACAGCGTTTCCGTAGTTGATGTTGCACTCATCATAGGGCCAACGAACCCACCCACTTTCTCCGTTTTAGTGTGGCAATGGTTCAATGACCCAGACTTATCCTTACTTCCTAGAGCAGCGGCCGGTGCTGTGGTTCTGTTTATCCTTGCAAGCTTATTACTTGGATTTACCCGTCTAGTGGAATGGTTTGTAACGAAAAGGTTTAGAGATTGGCAGTTTTCAGGACGTGAGGGGTTATCTTTACCCGGAAAATCATTGTTTTATGTCACTACTTTACTTGCGATATTGATGGTTCCATTAATGATTCTCTGGAGTTTTGCACAGCGCTGGCGCTTTCCCGACCTATTGCCAAGCCGTTACAGTACGCAATTTTGGCAATATGAGTGGCAAGCAATCACTGACACTCTTGTGCACAGTGTTACCATTGGCGTCATCAGTGCTTCTATTGCGTTGATGTTTGCACTCATTGCTCACGAATATCGCTTACGTTATCGTCTCCAAATACCAAGCTATGTCATCGCCATTCCGATGCTGATACCGCAATTGTCGATCCTGTTTGGCATTCAGATTGCGACGCTTTATATCAACAGCGAGCTATATCTATTTTGGGTCTGCTGGGCGCATGTATTCTTTGCCTTTCCTTATGTTTATTTGTCACTCGATGGGCCGTGGCGCAGTTTTGATAATGGCTTAACGCGAGTAGCATTAAGCCTTGGCAAGTCACCGATTAAAGTCTGGTTTGGCATTAAGCTTCCTTTGTTGATGCCTGCTGTCTTTTTCGCTTGGGCTGTGGGAATAAGTGTAAGTCTGGCTCAATATTTACCAACGCTTATCCTTGGTGCGGGACGAATCAGCACCATTACAACAGAAGCCGTTGCGCTTTCTAGTGGGCTCGACCGCCGAGTCTCGGCCATTTATGCCATCTGCCAAGCACTATTGCCTTTGTTGTTCTTCTCACTTTCCATATTGCTTAGCCGCACACACGGCAAGTACTGTAGGTTCTCTATTAAAGGTTTATTGACCCATGAGTCTTTGTCTCGAAAACCTCGCCATCCGTAAAAAGGGTGGTAAAGCGTTGTTTACTGCATTTAGCCTTAATGTTGAGAAAGGCGAGATTGTTACATTGATGGGACCGAGTGGCTGTGGTAAATCAACGCTGCTAGATGCCATTGCGGGTCACCTGTCTCAAGAGTTTGAATATTCGGGGAACATCAAACTTGATGACTCTATTTTGAACCAACAACCCGCGCATAAACGTCAGGTCGGGATACTGTTTCAAGACGACCTACTGTTTCCCCATTTAACGATTTGGGAGAATCTCGCCTTTGCGCTGCCTGATGCCATCAAAGGTGTTGAACGCAAAGAACAAGCCATGAGCGCTTTAAAACAGATAGCACTGACTTCGATTGCCGAGTCATTTCCGGATCAGATATCCGGCGGTCAGCGGGCTCGTATTGCGCTTACTCGTATGTTGCTAGCGAAACCCAAGGTAGCACTGCTGGATGAGCCCTACAGTAAATTGGATAAAGATCTACGTCAGCAATTTAGAAATCAGGTAGAAGAACAACTTAGAGAAGCCAACATACCTGCGTTGATGGTGACTCATGATGAAGAAGATATACCTTTAGGTAGCCGATGCATCACTTGGCCATGGGAGGGAAACAATGCTCGATAGATTCAGTATTAAAGCCATTCGTTGGCCTCTTGATCAAAGCGCAAAGATTTTGGACGCCATAGGCATCACAGCTAACCAAACGACTCTGTTTGGATTCGCACTTGGATTTCTCGCGCTACCGGCATTGGCTTTAGAGCAATACTACTTAGCTCTGGTACTGATCTGTCTAAACCGAATTTGTGATGGATTAGATGGTGCATTAGCACGAATTCAGGGAATGACTGATGCCGGAGGTTTCCTCGATATCTGCCTCGATTTTCTCTTTTATTCGTTGATTCCATTTGGCTTTGTGCTTGCCAACCCAGAACAAAATGCCATTGCCGGCGCTTTTTTAATTTTCTCTTTTGTCGGAACTGGCTCTAGCTTTTTAGCTTTCGCCGTTATGGCTAGTAAACAAGGCATTGATAACCCTGTTTATAAAAACAAGTCGCTGTACTACATGAGCGGGCTAACTGAAGGAACAGAAACCATTTTCTGCTTTATCGCACTTTGTCTATTACCTGAACACTTCGCCATCATCGCTTACGCATTTGGCATCGCCTGTTGGTTCACTACCTTCACACGAGTCTACTCAGGGTTTCATACCTTGTTGGAGAGTAATGACAAAATGATGAGCCCGGACTGATAACGTATTGCGTTACAGTCAATGAAAGATTGCCGATTAAATAGAGTTTAGGAGCCGCTTAATGTAAGGGCTCCTAATTAGATATGAATAGATTGGCGTTGAATGCTTGCTTAGAAGCCATCGTTAGCTAGTGCCGCCAGTAACTTCAAGCTAGCCGAATAGTAATCATCACTCGCTCGAACCTTGGTTGCGTCGCTGCTGAGTTGATCCATAGTGTAATCTCTCACAGCTAGCAGTCCGCCTCGCATTGGATAATTTGCCACTTCGTGGTTAGTCATATTTTCCCATGCTGGCGTTTTCAAACGTGTGTAACCAGAAAACCATGATTGCCAACGACCTAACAGCGGATTATCCGCACGATCCCACTTCATATAAAGAGGAACACGAATCGCATCATAACTCACTCGTGCTGGCCACTTAGTCGCTGGAGCTGTTTTTCCGTCTGCATAAAGCGTTATCCAGTCTGTCGGTATGCGATGTTGTCCCCAATCAATGTCTGTCATCAACTGCTGAGAATCTTCAATCAATGTCCACAAGTTAGCCAAGTAGCTACGTTCAGCGAAGTCGCGCCAAGCAGGAAAGATGAAATAGGAAGGGTTTAAGGTTATCGAATCTTGCGCGGTAAAACCGCTGCGTCCAGGAAGCATAACTTTACGACCTGCAAAGTCTATAACCGTGTGATTGAGCACCGCGCGAACGATGCGATCCGACTCAGTTAAATAAGGCTTATAGTTCCACCGTTGTCCGGCTTTGAGTAATGCCCATGCGATCATGACATCCCCATCCGAAGCGTTGTTTTTATCTTCGATAGGATCGGCAATCACTGGATTATAACGCCAATAGAATAGGCCAGTTTTTGGGTCTTTCAGATGTGACTGAGTCCATCCCCAAATCTTGTCAAACGATGCTTTGTCATTTGCCCCGACAGCAAACAACATAGAAAATCCCTGACCTTCAGTATGACTGACGTTGTGATTTCCACTGTCCATAATACGACCGTCAGGCGCCATAAAGCGTTGTTTAAATGTAGTCCAGTCGAGTGAAGATGCACTGGCAGAACTAATACCACAAAGCATCAGCAGCCAAACTTTGAGCGTCTGTTTGTAAAACTTGGACATCAATTCATTCATCCCTTTGATACAAAATAAGCAGAGTACTGTGAAAGGTACTCTGCTTATCATCATGCTAGATTAGTAGTCTTGGAAAGACTGGCGTAATGAAAGTTGCGCTTTTGACTCATTGTAATCACCGAATGTGTCATAAGCTACTCTTGCTTCTAACGTTAAATCACGCTTAATCTTGTAGCCCAGTCTCGCTTGGAAACTATACCCAATACCATCGGTACTCTCGCCGCTGTATTGCGCCTCTTTTGCCCATCCTGAACTTACGTAAGATTCCAAAGTTGATTGCATTGCAGTTTGTCCCGGGAAGTAATTGGCTTCATCCTGACTATAGGATTGGTAACCCAAAGCTCCGCCTATACCCAAACTCAACTTCGAAAACTCCTGCGTATATTCCACAGGGAAAGATACACTGACATAGTTCTGCGGGCTAAAGTAGCCGCCATGACCAAAGCTGTAATAACTTAGGTTTTCTTCGAAGTTCTGATAACTGATGTGTGAACCAATCTGCAACTGTCTGTCATCGGCTTTAAGAGGACGCAAGTACATGCCTGCTTCAACTTTTACTGCATCGTTATCTTCGACATTGCGGCCTGCATAACGCCAAACACCACCACCAGCATAGTATCCAACATCACCATCATCGTAATTCAGTTGAATATTGATGCCGTTTTGCGTCACCTGTCCCCAGTATTGGCCAGAGAAGCTGTCTTTCATGCCTACATAAGAAAGCATGCTGTCTTTTACCGCTCTGCGTTCTAGAGAGAAGGACAGGTCTGTGTAATCACCTAATGGCGCAATGGCTTTTGCACCACCGACTAATGTGCTCAACTCTGCACCAAGCGGTGTTGTACCGATATCTAACTGGTAATACTGATCTCGCAATGACATTGCCAACTCAACACCGCTTTGACGTTGTCCACCTTGAGAATCAACATCAGGTAATGTGTCGCCACTCAACGAAGAAACACCTTCAGCTTCCGCCACTTCTCCTTGAATTAAAGCACCTGTACCGAATCGACGATTTGCATCACCAGAAGAGGTACCGGCATCCAGAGTTACTGGTGCAACGTTAATAGCAAATCGAGCATCTCCAAAAGGTACTGTCGACCATTCCATCGGAGCGCGTGCTTCAGTCAGACGACTCAGACCGTTTTCACCGTCACGCCCGCGAATTTCAATGCCACCTTGAATCCAGCTCGATGTGCGATCAGATATTTGCATCATTAAACGGTTTACATCCGCCAGTGTCTGCTGCTCTGCGGTTGGCTGAGGAAGATCCGCACGTTGGTTTATATATGCCCCGTTAGCAGATGTTTGCGCGCTCACCTGCCATGGCATAGTCGTTCCATATACGGATGGATCGACATTAGGATTTGCAGCACTTTGAGAGGTAGCAAATGGGTTATCCGCCATCACCAAGCCGCCAACCATAGGCGAAGTACTCGCGTGAGTTGATTGCAAACCAAGCAACTGTGCACGAGCTTGTCGTAAATTAGCCATTGCCTGAGCATGTTGGCCTTGAGCTTCATCAATACGAGCAATTAATAGCAAACGCGAAGGTGAGTTCACCTGTTGCAGCTGACCTGACAACTCACGCGCTTTACTCGCTTCACCTTTAACGAGAGCAATATTGATTGCGCCAACCAATGCATCCTGCTCCGGTGTATCTTTCTGATTGTCCAACAGATATTGATATACCACTTCTGCTTGATCATTCAGCTTACCGCTTTGATACAAACGTCCCATAGCTAACATCAGCTCTTTGCTTGTTGGATCGGTTTGCAGAGCGGCAGTCAGCATGTCATACGCTGGCGCGTACTGGCCTTGCTCACGTAATGTATCCGCTTGGTTAATCACATACACATTGCGAGCTCGTGCAAGTTGCAACGGCGTACTGTTGGCAATAATTTGTGGATGATTCAGCAGATCTTGTGCTTGCTGTTTCAGCCCCGCTTGATATAGCACAGACACTTGGTCGGCATAGTCACCAGCATTGCCCTCAACACCTCGCGCTTGACTCGCATCAATCACATCAATAGCTAGATCAACATCACCTGTTTTCATCAACAATTGAGCAAGTTTACCGGCCCAAATTGGTTTCTCGATGGCTTGCGGCTGCATTGCTTTTAGCGTTTGTCGCGCCTGAGGAATTTGTCCATGAGTAATATGAGAGCTCGCTAACTCCAAGTCGAGATAGAACTTTGACTCTTTGTACAAAGCGTTGGTTTGAGCATTACGCTCGGATTCTGGAATACGAGATAGCAAAAGATTGGTTTGCTTCCACTGCTCCTGACCTGAGTGATAAAGCCCCGCCACATACAAATCTTCGGCACTCGCTTGCTCACTTTCCAGAGAAGCAATAACTCCTTGTGCTGCAACAGCATCGCCTTGTTGTAGATAAAGACGAGCTAACTCCAATCGAAGCCAAGGGTTATTCGGCAAACGCTGGAGGCCGTTATCCAAAATCACAATAGCGGTTTCGATGTTGCCCGCATCGACCGCCATTTTGGCCAGATCACGGATATTGCTATAGCTATCGGCTTTACGGATTCGACTCTGGACTTGCTGCGGCAGAGAGCTCAGCAAGTTCTTAGCTTTCTCTGTCTGGTTCTGTTCGGCATAAACATAGTACAGAGCTTCTTTAGCAGCCTGATTATTAGGTTCTTCATCCAAAACGTTAAGCAGCAATACTTCAGCTTGTGCGTAGTCACCGTTGTGACGTAGTACATCCGCTCGGAACAGTTTTGCTCCTCGTCCAGCTTCACCTTTGCGTTTTGCTAATGGTGCGCTTAATTCTAAAGCCTGTGCAGTGTTGCCAGCTTGATAGGCAGATTTTGCCTGTTCTAACTGAGCAAGAAACTGTGCTTCGTCTGCTTGTTCACGTCTCTTGCTGGCCTGATTTCCACCCTGAGCCGCTGAACGTTTAAGGTAATCTGCGGCTTTTGAGTAGTCGCCCTTATTCAGTGCCACATAACCGATACCGGCCAAAGCGTCTGCGTCATTCGGCGATTTTGCCAACGCACGTTGAAATTCAACTTCCGCTTGATCCAAATTGCCTTGATTCAACTCGTTATAACCGCTGCGTTTGATATCCCCACCCACAGCTGCTTTGTAATGATCTAAAACCGCTTTATCCTGTGGATGTGCTAACGCCCAACGTTGATAATAACGTTCATCAGATTCCTTTGGTTCTAACCACAGTAGCGCCTGACGTAAAGAGTCAGATGCTGATTTGCTCTGTTGCGAATAAGGTTCGAGCTGGCTAATTCCCTGACGGCGTGTTGGACTGCGGTAGGTTAACACCTGACCATAAGCAACACCCACTGCACTATTGTTCGGGTTTTGCTTTGCGAGTTTGCCCAACTCTGACACCGCTTTATTGTAGAGATCTTTATCGCCAGACATGGTTAGATAATATTCAGGTGCCAACTCAATCGGTGGCTCGCTGCCTTTAAACAGTTCATCCCAAGTCGCTATCGAACCTTTGATATCACCAGATTGAGCCTGACGACGTGCTTGTTCAATTCCGCTTTGTGACAATTGCCCTAGAGCTTTCGAACGAGTCAACTGCTGAAGCTGTGGCGCATTTGGGTGCGCTTTCTCTAGTCGGCTTTTCCACTGAGCACTCTCAGCAATATCACCACGCTCTTGTGCCCAAAGTGACATCAGATACAGTGCATCTGGCTGATTTGGGTCTACCATCAGTACTTTTTGAATCGACTCTTGTGCCAGCGATGGATTAGATTTTTCGTGCCAATACTTAGCCTGCTCAAGCAGTGAATCTAGCGCTGGATCATTAGCCCAAGCAGGAGCAGCCATCGCCAGTTGCAGCGCTTCAACCAAAAATAATGTGGAGAAAAGTTTTAACGTATTCTTTTTCATAATGATGAATCCAGAGCCCCTACTCTTCGTTCAAGCGCAGTTCAGCTTTACGCTGTAAGCGGCTATAAATAGCAAATCCCAAAATCGACGAAACAATCAATGTTAACAAAGCGAAAATTGCGCTGTGCTGGTTGGCATACCAGATGGCCATTTTGTACCAAGGTAACTGACCAGATGGAAACTGAGGTGAAACCTGAAAACTGGTTGCTCCATTGTCATCGGTAATTACTGTGGCATCGCCGCGAATAGCCGCGTTGATGGAAGAGATCTTCAGGTCTTTATCCAACTTAACTAATTGCTCATCTGATGAAGCCGTGGCAACAACTACAGTGTAGTTTTCACTCCAAGGAGACTCAAAACTGATAAAACCACGCCATGATTCGTTTGATGAAAAGTATCTCTCAGCTTCTTGTTCAGTGAGATTCCAGTTCCCCTGCAACCAACTGATCAACTTATCGCCCATCGATTGTGGCTTAACGTGCAACATATTGTCCTGCTCATCAAAAGGCGAGTTAGTTAACAACATGCGATTAAAGCGCGCTTCTTTCATCGAACTTACAGCCAGAATATCTTTGTGCTCAAGTTCCAAACTACTTGATGGTGAGCCAAGCACGACATGGTTTTGGAAGATCACTGTTCCTGTTGCTGCACCTGAGCGAGCAGTCAAACTAAATAGTGTTTGTAATTGCTCGTTGCTTGGATTGGTTGGTAACCAAAGCACTGTCCCCGAATAGTCCGCTAAGCGCGAAAACGGAAATGAAGCGCCGACAAAAAACGATAGGTTAGGTAACAGCGAAAAATGCTGCGTATGGCTTAAATCTATGCTCGAAGAGTTTTTTATTCGGCTTTGAATATTGCTGTCCATCGATGCGCCACAAGGCAAATCAGCCTGTGGTTTTACATCAAAATAGAGCGATAGCTGGTTATCGCCATAAATCATGTAAGGCTGGATTGGTAGCAAAGCGGTTTCCTGACGCGTATCTCCACCCAATCGACGCCATAGTTGTTCAAGTACGCCGCGTTGGTTTACAGGTAAATCATTTAAGAACTTGCCGTTGAATACCACGTTCAAAAACGAATGCTCAGAATCAATCAAAGCATCAGGTGGGAAGCTGTAATCAATATTCAAAGGAATGGTTTCTCCATCCCACAGGAACAAGTCTGGTGCTGCACGGAATGAATAATCCAGCGAATTGTGCCAGATACCTTTTGCTACCATGTTTTGTCCATGAGAACTCAATTCACTCAGTAGCACAGGTTCTGAAGTCGAAATCCATCGCGGAGCATCGTAAGGCTTGCTTTTGGCAATAGCCTCAGATTCCACCACGTATTGCGAGGTTTGCTTTTCAAAATCTAGGCGAGCTAAACGATGCACTGCAGACTGCAATCCACGCTTATCTTTTGCTACGACTAGAAGCAACTTATAAAGTGAATTGCGAGGGTTAGCGACCACTTGTAACAAAGGCTCATCTGACTTAGGCAGCGTCAAATCACCAATTTTGTCACCTGGCGCACCAAATACAATTGCATTACTCAGCGGTAATTGACCTTTTGTAACCTCAAATGAGACACCACGGTAGGTAGCTTGTACGCCAAACCATGATGAAAGAGCCGCTGCGGCGCTCACTTGGTCTGCAGTTAGTGCTTGAGGAAAAACAAACTGAATGTGGTTATCCAACATATCCTGAGCATCCCAAAACGGGTTTGGGAAAAAGTTTAAATCTGCTGCGATACCTAGCTGCTGCGCACTTAGCTCTAGTTTTGAACTTGGAAGGATTTCAATCTGCTCAGAACGGTTATCCTCATTCTGAACACATAAGTTGTCCTGTTCACTGATAAGGCTGAAGCTCAATGTGTTGCGAGAACTGATTAGCAGTGCAGGCACATTCAGCTGATAGCTGTTTTTCTTCTGTTGTACGGAAGCAAGTGGGATCGAACCAACCGTTTCGCCGTTTACACGGACTTGCAACGTGACATCACTGTCCGTCAGCATAGCAGACGAGCGAAGGTCTAACGTCATTTGAGCCTGATTAACCAGTTGGTCAATAGGTAGACTGAACATGACACCAGCGTCTTTTTGACCGCCACGAAACACAATACCATTAACGTAGCCCATATCAGCCAACGTCATTTTGTTTTGATACTGTTGAACGCTGCTATCTTCTTCTGCCGATGCCCACGCTTTCACTGGCAGCAGTATAGACAACCAAGCCACCAGTATTGTTAGCAACATATTTCTCATTACGCTTGCTCTCCACTGAGGCGTTTAGATTGGACTGCATTTCTTTTTCGAGACATTCGATAAGATTTAAGCGCATTGCACGCTACATCCCAAATACACGAAGCAATCGTCACTAGAGAGCGCAACGGTCTATCTTGTTTACGTGGTGAACGAACCCAAGCATCAGAACGAGCTAATACAATTCGAACAAGTTCACGACGATGATTTAAAGAAACGTCACTGAACTTCAAGCGATAGCCTTTTTCGTTAACGCCTATCTGTTCTACAGGGATCGCGATGCTGCCTGAGCGAAGCTGTAGTTCAATAGCTTCAACCGTTTCACCTCGTTGATCTGCAGGTAACGCAACCAAGCAGCCACCCATAGAAAGATCCACAGTATGTGAACGAGAGAGCACACCGCTAACATAATGAATTACAGCAGGAATTTTTACATCTAAACGAATAGTTTCACGAATCTGTTTCGTTTCACGACCCGCTGCAATCGCTGCAAGCAAAAAGAATAGTCCATAAACAGACCATCCCACATTGAGCGCAACTACCATAGGGTCAGCCACAAAGAATGAATACCCCAATGCACGATAGATACCCCAACCGATACCAATAACCAGTATCGCTGCAGTAATCATATGCGGCTTAACAATGTGAGCATCAAAATAGGTCTTGTCGAGCAAAGCACCTTTGTCGGTTACGTTAAACTTGCCACGCTTCGGGAAAATCATGGTCACAATTGTTGGTAGCGCTAAATGGAATGCCAGCGCCATATCGTAAATATCACCCCAGAAACTGTATCGTGAACGTCCATTCAAACGTGAAGAGACGAACATCGACATAATAAAATGCGGCAATGCGTAAGAAAAAATGAGACTCGCTGAGGAGTGAATGATGTTCAGGTTGAACAGCAAAAACGCGAGTGGTGCAGTCAAAAATACAATTCTTGGCAACGGGAATAAGAAGTACAACATTGCACTCAAATAGCAGAGACGTTGTTGCAGCTTTAAACCACGACCTAACAATGGGTTGTCAACACGGAAGATCTGTACCATACCGCGCGCCCAACGGTTACGCTGAATAACATGCAAACCAAGACGTTCAGTCGCTAAACCACCTGCCATCGGAATTGGAAGATAAGCCGTATTCCAACCTAAGCGTTGCATTTTTAGTGCGGTATGAGCATCTTCCGTTACTGTTTCAACAGCAACACCACCAATCTGTTCTAAAGCGGTACGGCGTAAAACAGCACATGAACCACAGAAGAACGTTGCATTCCACATGTCATTCCCTTGCTGAATCGGGCCGTAGAAAAGCTCGCCTTCATTCGGAATATCATGTTTACCGTATAGATTACGCTCAAACGGATCGGGAGAATAAAAATGGTGCGGTGTCTGCATTAACGCTAAGTTTGGATCTTTCAGGAATGCACCAACGGTTGCCTGCAGGAACACTCGTACAGCGACGTGGTCACAGTCAAAAATACAAATAAGCTCACCCTTGGTTTGCTTCAATGCATTGTTTAAGTTACCAGCCTTTGCGTGCGAGTTGTCAGAACGAGTGATATATCCAACCCCAGCCTGCTGAGCAAATCTCGCAAATTCTTTACGTTTACCGTCATCAAGAATATAGACTTTGATTTTATCTTTTGGGTATTCAAGACATTGCGCTGCTAGCACCGTATCACGAACAACATCCAGTGATTCGTTATAAGTAGGAATATAAACGTCCACCGTCGGCCATTTGCTGCTGTCTTTTGGCAGTGGAACAATCTGACGATTCAAAGGGAACGTCGTTTGCAAGTAGCCGAGCAGCAACATTACCCAAGAATAAAGTTCAGCGATGAACAGCCCTGTTCCTAGAATCGCTTCAATCATAGAATTGAAATGCAACGTCTGGTCAGCACGGAAATATAGGTAACGAGTCGAGGTTAAGATGGAAAACAGTACCATCACCACAGATATGTCGCGACGTTTACTGAAATTGAGTAAATAAAGTATTACTAGGCTGACAATCGCAAACACGAATTGCTTGTCACTGTCCATCGGAGTGACAACAACCATTGCTGCCAATGGAGACATGACAATGATCAGCAAATATAAAGCTAGCTTGTTCATTCTAAATGTTTACCGATCGCTAATTAAACGTGATGTGGAGCAGGAGCGGAGAACATAGAACCATCGTTGGTCACCAACCCCAATTTTTCAGCCAGTTTTTTGCTGATTACTTCAATATCAAAAGCCGCTACAGAAGCGTGGTTTACTGATGAAATCGATTGTTGAGCAGCATTCGCCTCAACCACACTTTCATCACGATGAACAACCCCGATAACAGAATCGTTTAATCGTTGAACCATATAACCTTCAACGTCTTTGCTTACTTTACGACGGTAATCAGCCTGATTGATAACCACGAAGGAATCTGGTGCGTTTTCTTGCATTGCGATGTCGGCAAAAAGGTTTTCAACTACAGGTAATAACGACAAAGATGCGGTGTCAGCCAGAAGTGGAGTAAGAACCACATCAGCTTTTGGAAGCAGTGACTGTAAAGCGTAGATATTTGCTGTAGGTAAGTCCGCTACAACAATAAGATCAGGTTGAGCCAGTAACTCTTGTAATCCACGAGCGACAAACGAAGGCTCACGAATTAAGCTCATTTCAAACGCAGAACGTTGTTGAATTGTTGTCTTTCCATAAGGCAATACAAATACATGGTGCTGAGTAGAAAGCAAATGCTTACTCCACATTGCAGACTCACTCGCGGAAGCAACATAACCGGAAGTATCTGCTAGAGGAATACCAAACTGTAAACGCAACGCATTTTGTGGATCAAAATCTACAGCAGCACATTTAAGACCCATGGTAGACAAAGAATGACAAAGGTTTGCAGCAAGAGTCGTTTTACCAGTACCGCCCTTTGGAGAATAAATAGCAATCAAAGGCATTACTCATTCCCCGCTAGGACAAATGTGCTTTCACGCTCTTGAGACAGACCTGCGGAATGCAACAGACGTTCTAATGACTGTTTAGACGAAATTTTTGATACTGAGTCAAAAATCGAAGCTTCTGACGTTTTCTCAGTTACTCGATTAGTAATAAGGTTCGCGTCAAACGATGTTGCGCGCTCTGCATCTAGACCATTCATGTGATCCAGATGAGCATGATCCACTGCTTGAGCAGAAAAGTGATCGTCTAATTGATTAAAAATAGCGTAATGAGTAATAGCCATCTCGTGACCACGAGACGGTTCAAACTGCTGGAAATGAGTATTTTGCTGAATTTGTTGCTTAAAACGCTCTAAGTCATCATAGATGTCCATGTAGCTTCCGTCACACTTAAATGATTAAAGTGGATATTATGCCAACAAATTGATGGAAGCAATGTCTCAAATTTGACTCATACTCGCAAATTATGGATAACAATCTCAATAAAAGCTCAAATTTTGACCAAGGTAGTATGTCAATTTATCGTTAAATGAACAACATAAATGATAATTATATTCATTATTATGAAATCGTTTGCACCATAACGTTTATTGGTTAAATTGTGACCTAGATCGATTTTAATTTAAGCAGCAATCGGCACTCGGGGAAAATTTGCAAATAAACGTCCGCTATATGATTGGTTTTTTATATCTATTTGTATAAAACTTATATAGAAAACAAAAAGCGCCCCAATCGGAGCGCTTTTCTTATTTGAATCGGTTATTCCCAATCAAGGATAACTTTACCGGAAGCACCGCTACGCATAGCGTCGAAGCCTTTTTGGAAATCATCAACCTTGTAGTGGTGAGTGATGATTGGTGATAAATCTAGGCCAGATTGGATCAAGCTTGCCATCTTATACCAAGTTTCGAACATTTCACGGCCGTAGATACCTTTAATAACCAGACCTTTGAAAATAACTTTGGTCCAGTCAATCGCCATGTCTGATGGTGGAATACCTAACAGAGCAATACGACCACCGTGGTTCATCGTATCTAGCATTGAGCTGAACGCACTTGGTACGCCAGACATTTCAAGACCAACATCGAAACCTTCGGTCATACCTAGTTCAGTCATCACGTCCGATAGCTTCTGCTGAGCAACGTTAACTGCGCGAGTCACACCCATCTTACGAGCAAGCTCAAGACGGTATTCATTGACGTCAGTAATTACTACGTGGCGTGCGCCTACGTGTTTTGCTACTGCCGCAGCCATGATACCGATTGGGCCAGCACCAGTGATAAGAACATCTTCACCGACAAGATCAAAAGAGAGTGCTGTGTGTACTGCGTTACCGAACGGGTCGAAGATTGACGCTAAATCATCAGAAATACCATCTGGGATCTTGAATGCGTTAAACGCTGGGATCACAAGATATTCTGAGAAAGAACCAGTACGGTTTACACCAACACCAATCGTGTTACGACAAAGGTGAGTACGGCCGCCACGACAGTTACGACAGTGACCACAAGTAATGTGACCTTCGCCAGACACGCGATCGCCCAGCTCAAAGCCACGAACGCCTTCGCCGATGCCTACTACTTCACCCACGTATTCGTGTCCAACAACCATAGGTACTGGAATAGTTTTTTGTGACCATTCGTCCCAGTTGTAAATATGAACGTCCGTGCCACAAATGGCTGTTTTCTTAATTCTGATCAGAATGTCGTTGTAACCTAGTTCAGGCTTTTCGACTTCTGTCATCCAAATGCCTTCTTCAGGCTTAAGCTTAGCTAGTGCTTTAATTTTCATAATGCTCACCAAATGAATCCTCCGAGATTGGAGGAAACAATAATCCTTAGATGATGTTCATCTCTTTACCAACTTCGATAAACGCGTCGATAGCTTTGTCTAATTGTTCACGAGTATGTGCCGCAGACATCTGAGTACGAATACGCGCTTGGCCTTTTGGTACAACAGGGAATGAGAAACCAACAACGTAAATGCCTTTTGCAAGAGAACGCTCTGCAAACTCAGCAGCAACTTTTGCATCACCCAACATAATTGGGATGATTGCATGGTCAGCGCCAGCCATAGTAAAGCCAGCTTCTGTCATACGTGAACGGAAGTGCGCTGCGTTGTCCCATAGGCGATCGCGAAGTTCACCACTTTCTGCAAGCAGATCCAGAACGCGTAGTGATGCAGAAACAATTGCAGGAGCTACAGAGTTAGAGAATAGGTATGGACGAGAACGCTGACGTAACCAGTCGATCACTTCTTTCTTACCAGAGGTGTAACCACCTGAAGCGCCACCCATTGCTTTGCCTAGCGTACCAGTGATGATGTCGATACGGTCGATAACGTTGTGGTATTCATGAGTACCACGGCCGTTTTCACCCATAAAACCAACAGCGTGAGAATCATCAACCATCACTAGTGCGTTGTATTTATCTGCAAGGTCACAGATCGCTGGAAGGTTAGCGACGACACCATCCATAGAGAACACACCGTCAGTAACGATAAGCTTGTGACGCGCACCTGCTTTATCTGCTTCGATTAATTGCTCTTCCAACTCTTGCATATTGTTGTTTGAGTAGCGGAAACGCATTGCTTTACAAAGGCGCACACCGTCAATGATTGAAGCGTGGTTCAGTGCGTCAGAAATGATCGCATCTTCTTTATCAAGCAACGTTTCAAACAGACCCGCGTTGGCATCGAAACATGAGGTGTAAAGAATCGTGTCTTCTTTACCTAGAAATGCAGATAGCTTCTCTTCAAGGGCTTTATGAGAATCTTGTGTACCACAGATAAAACGAACTGAAGCCATACCAAAACCGTGAGAGTCCATCCCCTCTTTTGCAGCTTCGATCAGTGCAGGGTGATTCGCTAAACCAAGGTAGTTGTTGGCACAGAAGTTCAAAACATCTTGGCCAGTCGAAATGTGCACAGAAGCTTGCTGCTGAGAGGTAATAATACGTTCTGATTTATAGAGACCTTCAGCTTTTACATCTTCAAGCTGGTCACGAATTTGCTGGTAAAAAGCAGTCGACATTGCATTTTCCTTCTTCGTTTTTCGGAGTGTAAATACGAGTGTTATTTACACTGTAAAAGAACTGCCAGTAGCGACAAATATGTGTACGTTTTCCCAAACGTAACTCGCTACAAATTATCTCCTAAGTGTAATCCACTCGTTGAAAAGCGATTATCCTACTTTGCGGAAAAGCATTCGTGAAATTGAGGCACAAATAGAAATTATTTATCCCACATTGATTGATACCCAATAAAAAAGCGCCCCGAAGGGCGCTTCAACTGACGTTGTTTTATTTTTAGAAGAAACCTAGCGGGTTAACATCGTAACTCACTAACAAGTTCTTGGTATTTTGATAGTGGTTAAGCATCATTTTGTGCGTTTCACGACCGATGCCTGATTTCTTATAACCACCGAATGCTGCGTGCGCAGGATAAGCGTGGTAACAGTTAATCCAGACACGACCCGCTTCAATGTTGCGTCCCATGCGGTATGCAAGGTTGCTATCGCGAGTCCAAACACCTGCACCTAAACCGTATTCAGTGTCATTGGCAATGGCGAGTGCTTCTGCTTCATCTTTAAAGCTTGTAATAGCAATAACAGGGCCGAAGATCTCCTCTTGGAATACGCGCATCTTGTTGTTACCTGCCAGCATAGTTGGCTGAATGTAATATCCCTTACTGATGTCACCATTTTGCAGTGCAACTTCGCCACCAAACACGACTTTTGCGCCTTCCTGACGACCAATCTCCAAGTAGCTTAAGATCTTATCGAACTGCTCTTGTGAGGCCTGAGCGCCGACTTGAGTATCAGTATCTAATGGGTTGCCTTGTTTGATGGTTTTCGCACGCTCAGAAAGTTTCGCCACAAAGCGGTCATAAATAGATTCGTGAACCAACACACGAGAAGGACAAGTACACACTTCACCTTGGTTAAAGAAGCCAAGCAGGGTTCCTTCAACACACTTTTCTAGATACGAATCTTCATGATCGAAGATATCAGCAAAGTAAATGTTTGGAGACTTGCCACCAAGTTCCACAGTAGAAGGAATTAAGTTATCAGCCGCGCATTTAAGAATATGGTTACCCACTTCTGTTGAGCCAGTAAATGCGAGTTTCGCGATACGGTTACTGGTTGCCAGTGCCTGACCCGCTTCATTACCAAAACCGTTCACCACGTTAACCACACCTGCTGGGATCAAATCACCAATGGTTTCCATTAATACAAGAATCGACGTTGGCGTCTGCTCTGCAGGTTTTAGCACAACACAACAACCCGCAGCCATCGCAGGAGCAATCTTCCAAGCAGCCATCAGCATTGGGAAGTTCCAAGGAATGATTTGCCCAACAACACCTATCGGTTCTGGAAAGTGGTATGCCGCTGTATTGGCGTCAATTTCAGCAGCGCTACCTTCTTGAGCACGGATACAACCGGCGAAATAACGGAAATGGTCAACCATCAGAGGAATGTCGGCCGCCAATGTTTCGCGAATCGGTTTTCCGTTTTCCCAAGACTCAACGTAAGCGAGCTTTTCGATGTTATCTTCAATACGGTCTGCAATTTTCAATAATATGTTTGAACGCTCAGTTACGCTGGTTTTACCCCATGTCGCGCGAACGCTATGAGCAGCGTCGAGAGCGAGATTAATATCTTCTTCACTTGAACGTGGCACTTTACAGAACACTTCACCGTTGATCGGCGAGGAATTGTCGAAATACACTTCACGAACGGGCTTCACCCACTCGCCACCAATGTAGTTATCATATTGATCTTTAAAATTAAAAATCGAATTTTCTGTTCCTGGTTGCGCATAAATCATAGTTCAGTCCTTGTTACTTTACATTCACGTTATTGTTAGGGTTTGCAGTGTTCATTTTCACACTTGCTGATTCTGTTAACGCAAATCACAAGCCAAACTCATCCGCCTTGTTGTTAATAAATTGTAAAGCTATGATTAACAAAATGATAAATGGCATTAAGTGGCGATGGAAAAGCTGTTTGGGTACTGCCACCCATTGTTCCAGTGTCCCAAAATGACACACTGCTACTGTCACAACATGGAACAGTTATGCAAATTCAAACAGTTAAAGATTGGCTTTCGACCTCTTGGCATCGAAGTGAAGAAGCAGGATTGACACAAAGAAGTCGCCCAGAACATATTCGCTTGCCCAATTACGAACTCAAAGAGCGCAAGTGGTTAGCCACATCGTTGCTTTCTGCTGTAGAAAAACATGCTCTACCACTCTTTAACCAAATGTGTGGTCACAGCGACAGTCACTTAGTGTTAACCGATAAAGAGGGCGTGATTCTATCCACCTGGGGACAACCTCGTTTTAAAGAGCGTCTAACGGAAATTGCCTTGGAATCAGGTGCCTGCTGGCAAGAAAAGCTCAAAGGCACCAACGCGATTGGTACCGCGATTGTTGATGCTCGACCAGTGACGGTAGTTGGCGATCAACATTACATCCGTCAGCATCATTTCATCAGTTGTTCATCCTGCCCAATTTTCACTCACCAAGGCGAACTGCTCGGCATTCTCGATATTACCAGCGAGCAGCAAAAACACGACCTATCCACTCAAGTTCTAGTTCAGAGCATGGTTCAACTGATTGAAAACCATCTGCTGTGTGAAATTCCTCAGGGTTCAACCCGAATTGACTTAGCTTGTGAGCGTTCGCTGCTCAACAGTGGCTGGCAGGGCATTGTTATCGCCGATGAAGGCGGTAAAATCCTCGCCCACAACCACATTGCGGCTCAACTTTTGGCTCAAAACTCTGTGGTTGGTCACTCAGTGGATGAAGTATTTAATCAAAGACCAAAACCGTTTGTATTTGAAAAACACTCCCTAACCAGCAAGCCCCGCCACTCTCACTCTTACACCGCTTCGTGCGAGCTGCATTTTGGTGATAGCAATGTTGAACAAGCATGGCAGCAAGCAAATAAGCTGATTGATAAAGATATTACGCTGATGATTCTTGGCGAAACCGGCGTTGGTAAAGGCGAGTTTGTTAAAGCACTTCATCAGCGAAATTCTCGAAAAACCAAAGCGCTGGTCAGTGTTAACTGTGGTGCATTACCAAAAGATTTGATTGAATCTGAACTCTTTGGCTACGTGGCGGGTGCATTTACCGGAGCAAACAGCAAAGGTTATCAAGGAAAAATTCGCCAAGCAGATAAAGGCATTTTGTTTCTCGATGAGATTGCCGATATGCCATTGGAAGCGCAATCTCGTTTACTACATGTGATTCAAGATAAGGTAGTGATTCCCGTTGGCTCGAACCAGAGCTATCCTGTAGACATTCAGATAATTGCTGCGACACACAAAGATTTAGAAAAAGCGGTTGAAGAAGGAAGTTTCCGCCAAGATCTCTACTATCGACTAAACGGCTTGATTCTCAATTTACCCGCTCTACGCGAGCGACAAGATAAAGCCGCTTTGATTGAAAACATCCATAAAACCTATCGTATCGGTGCTCAGTCCTTATCATCCAATCTGATGGAACTTCTAACCAGCTACCATTGGCCGGGTAACATTCGTGAGTTAGACAACATGATGAAAGTGGCTTGTCTACTCGCCAGCGATGAACCGGAATTGGGGCTGGAACATGTTCCCGGACACATCAGCAAGTCTTTGCTTAATCACGTGACAGAGACTGAAACTCAAAGCGATGGCGTCGATTTAAAAACCACCGTCGAAGATAAGCTGCTCAAAGCCTATCAGGCTAATCAAGGGAACATCAGCCAAACATCAAAGATGCTTGGCATCAGTCGTAACACCCTTTATCGCAAACTTAAATCCATCGGGATTTTGAAATAAATTTGAAAGGACTTTATCGATGGCTGATTAGACTATGCCAAATAATCAGCCACATTCACTTGGTCTATCTGCTCAGGTTCTAAAAACTCTTTGGCGTAATTCATGTAAATACCTGAGTTGAGGAACAAGGCGAACAGATCTGAGTCGATGTGGTTGTCTTTGACCATAAAGCTCATGATTTTTAGTGATTCTGACAACGTCTTCGCTTTCTTATATGGGCGATCTGAGCTGGTTAATGCTTCAAATATATCGGCAATCGCCATCGCTTTACCCGCAAGCGGTATTTCATTTTGGTCAATTCCCTGTGGATAGCCTTTGCCATCCAATTTTTCGTGGTGGCTACCTGCAATAAGCGGAATATTTTTCAAGTGGCTTGGGAATGGCAGCGACTCCAACATCATCATGGTTTCTATAATGTGGTCGTTAATAATGAATCGCTCTTCATCATTAAGCGTGCCGCGTTCAATGCTGAGGTTGTAAACCTCACCCTGATCATTCTTGTACTGCTTAGGTTGCAATTGGAAGCGCGCATCACGCGTTTTATTACTTTCCCAAGGGATATGATGTGACGGTTTATCTGACAACAAAGATTCAGTAACCGGCAATTCATTCGGGTCATCTTTATATCGCTTGAGCTCTTCATGCCCAAGACCTAATCGTGAATCCAGAGTGCGTTGCCATGTTTTAGCTGCAATATCTTGAATGCGTTGTTTATATTCATCGCTTAGGAACTCGTTCCCTTCGTTCATTTGAGCGATAAAGGCGAAGTCCTCATCCAGCTGTCGCCATTTTTCTTCCACCGTCGCTTTTTGATCTGCGGTAAGTTCACCAAAAGCCTGTTTGTAAACTTCAATTTGAGCATCTCTTTTCAGCACTTCGAAACGAGTTCTCACTTCATGGATACGGTTATAAATAGTCTCCAGTTTAGTCGCTTTATCCACCACATATTCGGGTGTCGTTACCTTACCGCAATCATGAAGCCATGAGGCAATATGCAAAGCCTCTTGGTCGTCAGGAGCCAAAGAATACTCCTCGAACGGAGGTAGATCCGATTCAGCCGCAGCACTTACCAAACGCTCGGTTAAAACAGGCACGCGTTGGCAGTGGTTTCCTGTGTATGGCGACTTGGTATCGATAGCGCCTGCGATAACACGAATGAAAGCTTCCAATAGCTCTTTTTGCTCTCTTAAATGCTTTTTGGTTTCAATCGCCAATGAGGTATAACCCGTTAAGACCAGAGTTAACGGTAGAGTTTCATCCAATATTGATTGCTTTTGCTCATTGAGATAAGCAAGGTTCACGCAACCAATGCATTTTTCATCTCGGTTATAAAGCGGCACCAATATCCACCAGACTTCTTCTGGCAAACGTAGCTTCTTCGCAAATTCCGGTGAGTTCTCATAGATCAAATACTCTTCGTTAGTCACCTGTGAATACATTTGATTGACCATGGTGTTGCTATCAAGATAAGCAAGAGACACGTCATTTTTATCTTTAGTTTTCCCATCCCAATAGATATGTGCTTCGAGACATCCTTCTTTGGGCTCCCAAATAGACAAAAATGCACTCTGTGCTTGAGTGACTTTCACTAGACCTTCGCTGATTACCGATTGAATTTTCAGCGAATCTTTTTGTTTCGAGATGGTTCGTGTCAATTCAAAGAAATTGCGAATGGTAACGTTCATTCCTTTTAGCGCTTTGCTGAGATCAACAATCTCTTTAATACGGCTGGGTTTATAGTTCGGCGCATCAAATTTGAAATGGCTAATATCTTGAGCATTTTGAGTTGCTAAACGAATAGGACGGCTTATGAATTGCGCCATGATGTAGACCAGTGGCAATACGAGCAGCGCCAAAATGAACGCCGTCGCTATTGCGTGATTTCGAATAGCAGCGGCTTTATCTAACAGCTCAGTCTCTCTAATAGCGAACAGCAAGTAGAAATCTTTATCGCCTATTTTTGCTACTGGAAATACTTCACCAAACCATTTTTCACCATTGACTATCTCAGTTTTTAAACCATTGCCCACCATACTTTCATCCAGTATGACTTCTCGGATATTTGGAAACGGTAATTGATCGATCGTTTCCAACTTATCAACTGCAATTCGGTGATTACTGCCTTCGCTAAAGGCATAGATATAACGTTGGTTCTTTTCAAACAACAATCGGGTAGAAGGATGACTTTCCGCACTGCCTGCTAATACATTGGATACGCTAGACAGTAGAATCTCAGCCGCAATGACGGTTCCTGTTTCGGCTTTCTTTTGTACAGTAACGCCAATTTGCTGCTGAATATCGAAATATCTCGGTCTTGCTAAGCTCATTTCATCGCTCTTTGCCGCCTGATACCAAGTCTCTTTACGAGAATCTAAGTGATTGTTGGGAACAAGCTGAGAGCCAATCACAGTACCTTCTTCTGTAAAAAAGAACAGTGTAGCGGTACCTTCTTCGAATGAAGACACGACACCAAACAGCTCAGCGTTTTTCGGGATAGGAATATCTTTCATCCACGGCGACTGGGTATTTTTTAAAGCGGCAATCACATCCCCATTTTCATACCCAACGAAGTAGGCGTTTACACCAGGCTGGGTATGCAATAGCTTTTGCAAAATTGCGATATAAGAAAGTCTGTCTTCGGTAAATCGTTGGTCTGCAATTGGCGTGAGTTCTAGTGTGCTAATTGCGTCCATTGCTGGTTGAAATACTTTTTCAAAGTCACCTGTTGTAGTGGTGGCTATTTGTTCGAAAAGGGTTTGGTTGGCTTCGAAGATAATGTTGTCGATACTTTTGGAAGAGGCCCAAATCTGTAACAAACACGAACCAGCAACGACACTTACAAACATCACAGATAAATGGATGTGAAGTGGCATAACAAATCTCGAATACCACCGCTTTTCAGTTTTTTTCATCCCAGCTTTCCCTAGCACAACATTCTGTAAAGATAGACTATTTCTACTTCTCATAAGTAGGAATTATGTCATCAGATTAATGAATTCTTATGGTACAGTTCGCATCACGACTGCACTTGTACAAACACTCAACGCGTAAACACCATGCTAAACCCTAAGCTGATTACCTTACTCCCTGATTTAGCGACATTTATCTTAATTGTAAATGAAGGCAGTTTTACCGCGGCCGCTCACAAGTTAGGCGTTACACCCTCTGCATTAAGTAAATTGATTACCCGATTAGAGCAAGCCTTGTCGGTAAAGCTGTTTGAACGTACCACACGTAAGCTCATCATCACTCAGGCTGGACAAAAGATTTATGACCAGTGTTTAGTGATGATCAACGCGGCTCAACAAGCCGTTGAGCTATCAAGCTCAGACCATACCGAAGCGGCTGGAACATTAACTGTCGCAGCGCCTGAGGCATTTCTGAACTCTGTGTTACAACCTCTCGTAGTGCCGTTTCTCAAGCAATATCCAGAGATAAAGCTCAGGCTTCGGGCTGCTGACGGTGAAATCGATCTGTTCAAACACAACGTAGATGTGGCGTTTAAACTGACTGATAAACCCGATGAAAACTTGGTACTCAAAGAATTGGCGAAAACCAATCTGGTGCTGTGCGCCAGCCCTGAATACTTGAAACAAAGAGGTGTGCCAAAACATCCAACGGATCTGTCAAACCACGACTGTCTTTATCTTGCTGAAACCGAGCATGACCATATTTGGAGCTTTCTAAAAGATGACGAATTCCACACAGTGGCAGTAACAGGGCGCTTTGCGGTCAACCAATCTCAGATTCGCTTAAACGGTGCGAAAAATGGTCTGGGTATTGGAATATTCCATGACTTTGTCGTCCAAGATGCGATAGCCAATGGCGAAGTAGTGCAACTGTTACAAGAGTGGACGATTAAGAGTAACTACCACGGCGCGATTGCGATGCAGTATGCTCAAACCAAATATATGCCTGCTCGCTTGAGAGTTTTCATAGATTACGCGCTCGAACATTTGCGTCCGAAACTCAACCGTTAATATTTTAAGAGGACACCATGTTAAAACGAATTCATCACGCTGCGATTATTTGCTCTGACTATCCTCGTTCAAAAGCCTTTTATGTGGATGTTCTCGGGCTAGAAGTGATTGCTGAGAACTACCGAGAAGCACGCGATTCCTACAAACTTGATTTGGCGTTACCAGACGGCTCACAAATTGAGTTGTTTTCGTTTCCTGACGCCCCTGTAAGGCCAAGTTATCCTGAAGCTCAAGGCCTACGCCATCTGGCATTTTGTGTTGACGATGTAACTGCTGCGAAACAAAAACTTGAACAGCAAGGAATCGTAGTGGAACCAATAAGAGTGGATGAGTTTACAGGCAAGCAATACACCTTTTTTGCCGACCCAGACGGATTGCCGCTAGAGTTATACCAAAGCGAGTAAACACTTGTATTACTGTGTTTAAAAAGGCGTTAAGTGTTATCACTTAACGCCTATTCCCTAACAACGAAGCAAACTAGGCCGCTTTTGCCGAAGGGTTTTCAACTTTTTTGGGAACAATCAATTGCTGATGCAAGGCGCAAATTGCACTGTTGTAATCACTATCTTCCACCACAAACTGCACATTGACGTTTCGCATTGATGAGTATGCTGCCATAGGTGTTACGTCAGCTTTATCCAAAGCTTGCATACCTAAACTTAACGCTGAATTGGTATTAATCGATGCGCCAATAGCAGAAATCAACGCGACCATTTTTCCGGAAATCGTCGCATTTGGATAACGTTTCTCTGCCTTGTAGAGCACTTCGTTTAGATTATCTGAGCTGCCGCTAAGGAAATAAGTCATAGAGTTGGCATTCATCTCTTTACCGACCAAATGCACTTTAGCCTCTGCGATGATTTCCATCAGTTCATAGCTGACGTTATCGACACTTCCTACCATGCTTTGATCAAACATATGTAGGGCGAAGACCTTATTGCGACCAGCGATGATTTCAACCTTGTTGTTTTCAGGTTGGTGCTGATTCGAGATCAGAGTACCTTCGTGTTCTGGTTCAAAGGTGTTCTTCACTCGCAGCTCTATGCCTTGTTTGCGTAAACCGGCAGCTGCATTCGGGTGAATCGCTTCCATTCCCAAGTTGGCTAATTGGTCTGCAACATCGAAATTGGTTAACCCCATAGGACGCACTTTTTCTGGTCCTACAACACGAGGGTCTGCTGAACTTAAGTGATACTCTTTGTGGATGATAGCTTGGTCAGCATGTGTTAATGCAGCAATACGGCTGAAAGTCATCTCGCTGTATCCACGATCGTAGGTTTTCATCAACCCTTCTTCACAATAGGCATAGCCAGTCACAATCGGCAGTTCAGCAGTGACATCAATATCTTGAAACGCTTTTAGAATCACATCATCAAGTGAACCTTGAGTGCCGTTACTCCAGCCAGAAAGATCAACAAAGCGGGCGTTAACGTCTAATGTTTTTAGCTTCAACGCCGTGTTATATGCACTGTGCGCTTCGCCAATAGAAGAGAGAAATTCTCTCACTTGAGGCAAATAATGACGCAAAGAAAACTGACCATATTGGCAGGTTTCCAAAATATTATTGATGCAATTAACGGCTTCAGAAATTCGTGAACGTATAAACTTATCCGCTCGCAGACGGCTCATTGGGTCAGCGAACAAGTTTTCGTTAATCATCAGCATACGTTGCTCAAGCTCATATATTGCATCACGCCAAGCGTCATCGCGTTTGGCGATCATCTGATAGATCCCTGGCTTGCCTGTACGTTTACACTCTAACAGTGCGTCGGTCATTCCAGAGTATGCCGATACAACGAATACTCGACCGTATGGATTGATTGGTTTTAGCAGAATATTGTCAAGGACTGCGTCAAACGCAGACATAGAAGTACCACCGATTTTTTCTACGGTGTAATACATGACGTCTCCTCTTCTTGTTGGGGTTAAAATTTACTTCTTATTTGGCGAGCTGTCTCCTTCCCCCATTGAGGAAGAAGACGATGTAATTTGAGTTATTCAACAATCGGATACACACCATCTTTATCGTGTGTTTCTGCGCCTGTCAGTGGTGGATTAAAAACGCAGGCCATTACCATATCTGCGCCTTCGTAGGCACGTAGAAAGTGCTCATCGTGCTGATCGAGAATGTATAGCGTACCCGGTTTTATCGGATACGTTTTCCCACCAACAACTTGGATTTCGCCTTCACCCGACATGCAGTAAACCGATTCAAGGTGGTTCTTATAGTGGATATGAGTTTCTGAACCCTTGTAGATGGTAGTAATGTGGAAAGAGAAACCCATTTGGTCATCTTTAAGTAGCATGCGAACGCTTTCCCAAGTATCCGCAACGACTCGTCGTTCACTCTGACGACATTCATCTAGTGTTCTAACAATCATGACTATTCCTTAAGAAGCTTTTTTAATGAAATGAGAAGCGATGTTCTCTACCGCTTGGGCAAAAATAGTTAAGCCTTGTTCAAGCTCAGACTCACTGATTGTCAGAGGACAAAAGAATTTTACTACCTCATCATTCGGTCCTGCCGTTTCAATCACCATTCCTAAACGGAAACATTCGCGGGCAATTTTGTCGGATATCTCGCCATTTCGACACTCAATGCCCTGCATCAATCCTCGACCTTTTAAACGTGTAAACAAGCTAGGGAAGGTGCGCAGTGCTTTATTAATTGTTTGAGTGACTTGGTTAGCTCGCTGTTGAATGTGCTCGGAAAACTCATCGTTTGACCAATACGTTTCAATCGCTTTCGTTGCCGTGACAAAAGCGTGGTTGTTACCACGGAATGTGCCGTTGTGCTCACCCGGTTTCCACAAGTCCAATTCTGGTTTAAACAGAACAATCGCCATAGGTAGTCCGTAACCTCCAATCGACTTAGATAAGGTTACTATGTCTGGCTGAATACCCGCTGGCTCAAAACTAAAGAATGTGCCTGTACGTCCACAGCCAGCCTGAATATCATCAATGATCAGTAAGACATCGTTTGATTTACAAATCTTCGCTAAACGCTGCAACCATTCATTCGATGCCGCATTTAAACCACCTTCACCTTGTACCGTTTCAACCAGCACAGCCGCAGGTTTATCTAAGCCAGATGAATTGTCACACAGCATGGTTTCAAACAGTGCCAATCCATCAACATCGGCATACCCTTCGTAGGGCAAACGAGTCACACCCGACAGTCCCATACCAGCGCCGCCACGATGATGCTGATTACCTGTTGCAGCAAGCGCACCATAAGAACATCCATGGAAACCATTAGTAAATGCAACGATATTGCTGCGACCGGTTACTTTTCTAGCCAGTTTCATCGCCGCTTCTACAGCGTTAGTGCCCGTTGGACCAGTAAACTGAACTTTGAAATTCATTGCGCGCGGATCGAAGATGTAAGTCTGTAACGCACTTAAAAACTCAGCTTTGGCTTCTGAATGCATGTCTAAACCGTGCGTAAGACCATCTCGGTCAATGTAGTCGAGCAAAGCCATCTTAAATATGGCGTTGTTGTGGCCATAGTTCAGCGAGCCTGCACCCGCTAAGAAATCAAGATAGGCATCGCCTTCTTTGGTATAGAGCCAACAGCCTTTGGCTGTAGAGAAAACAACGGGAAAATTATTTGCGTAAGATTGAACGTTTGATTCTTTTTTCTTAAAGATATCCATAACGTAGAGTTTTAACCTTCTTTGATTTTTGAATGGAAACAGTCATCGCATCTAGCGACTACTGTTGCAAAGGAATTCGATACAAGTACTCCGTATCGTGTTGACCTTCAAAATGACGGGTTTCATCGAGAAATGTCGAGACTTCACCACGTTCTCCATGTTTCTTATCTAACTTCTTAAACAAGCTCCATGAACCTTGGTTGTCTTGCGTAATCGTGGTTTCTAACACTTGGATATCTTGCAGATCATCTCTGGTTAGTAGCTCTTGCAACATATGGAAAGCCAGACCTTTGCCACGGGCACTCTCATGCACCGCGACTTGCCAAATGAACAACTCACTTGAGTTATCCGGCTTGCGATAGGCTGAAACGAACCCAACAATGTCTCCGTTCCGTTCTGCAACAACACAGGTACTTTGGAAATGTGTTGATTGAAGAAAATTGCAATAGGCAGAGTTTTCATCCAACGGTGAACACTGAGCAATAAGCTCATGTATTCTCACTCCATCGCTTGCCGTTGGCACTCGAAAAGCCCAATCATCCTGATGCTTTTGCATAATTTCTGGGTATGCGACCCATGGTGCTGCTGTAATCATTGTTCGCCACATAATCATTTAGAACTCTAAACAAATTCCTTTTATAAACTAACAACACCAACGAATAATTCAACCATAAATATGTCATGGATATAAAGAAAACCCTATATATAACTGTTTTATAAAACCTTTTAATTTAAATCTTTCACTTTACATCCAAGAACATTTATTTCGTTGTCTAAGTAATAAAATTGCTAACATAAGTTAATGAAAAGCTGTTTTAAATATTAAGTTTGTCACTAGCAAATTGACTAAACTTTTGCATTACGCATTTGCATTTTGCAAAAAATTGTCACAAAAACTTAATAAAACCCCAATAACGGTCACTTTTTAGACGAAATTCGAGCAAAAAGCATAATGAACAAGTTGGCATGCAATGTGCTTTATATTAGATGACCCTTATTAAGCCGAGGGTCACCTAGCCAACTGACGTTGTTAGTGAATACATTTTGTTCACATGTTATATCAGCCAATCGTATCCATACGGTTGGCTCTTTTTTTTCTCCGCAATTCACATCATCCCTCTGACGTACCGTTGTCGATATCCCTCGTTAATATTCACATAAACGCTTTATCTTTCTTTTTGGGTTCTTAACTTTAGATTTATGATTCAACTCATCTTTTTTCTTAAATATCAGTGAGCTGTTGTTTGACTTTGCTTACATCTGCGTCAAAACTTTATTCAGAGTAAATTGGATTGCTGAGAACGTTATGTCGAACGAAAGCCCCCTGTGGATACCTAGTGAAGAGAGGATAAAAACCTCGAATCTTCAGCAGTTTATCCAACATATCAATATGCAAGGTGAAGCGGTTGAAACCTACCAGCAGCTCCATCAATGGTCTGTGGCTGATAAGAAAAAGTTCTGGCTCGAAATCTGGCAGTTCTGCGATGTCATTGGTTTTTGCGGCAGTTGCATCTATGGTGAAGGAATTGCACGCTGGCAGCAGTTCCTACCCGCGAGAGACACGATTTGGTTCCCTCAGGCACAGCTCAATTACGCTGAGAATCTGCTTTCATACGCATTCCAAAAACCGGAAGGCATTGCTATCTGGTTTAAAAATGAAAGTGGGCAAACGAAAAAACTTTCGTGGCAACAACTTAGTGATCAGGTTTCCATCGTTCAACAATGGCTTACGCAAAACGGTGTAATGAAAGGCGACGTGGTGGCTGCATGTCTACCACATATGCCTGAAACCGTGGTGGCGATGCTGGCTGCTACGAGTTTAGGCGCGATATGGGCATCCACGTCACCGTCCGATGATGTTGAAAAGACCATTGCTAAATTCGAACAGATTCAACCTAAGATCTTATTCTGCTGCAACGGCTACAGCTTTAATGGCTCAAACCATCTTATGGAAGAGAACAATTCAAGAATTGTTCAGGCCATTGAGAGCATAGAAAACACCTGTCAGATAGAGTACTTGCAGCAACGCGATTACAGCATTAATTTCAACGACTCCTTTTCGGACTGGCAGTCACTACTATCCAGCTATCTTCCACGTGGACTGACATATGAGCGTATTGGGTTTAACGATCCGTTGTTTGTGCTCTTCTCTGATGAAAACGTCTCTTCGAGCACAAATGCCGTTAAGGGTGATGCCGAAGCAGAGAATCCGGAAACCACGGCAGCAGAATCAAGACCACCAAGATGCATCGCTCATAGCGTCGGAGGTACCGTACTCAACCACTTAAAAGAGCATCAATTGCAATGTGATATCCAACCTGATGATCGCGTGCTGGTGAATACAGAATGTGACTCAATGATGTGGAACTGGCACATTTCATCGCTGGCGAGCGGAGCAACGTTAGTTATTTACGATGGATGCCCACTCTATCCGCAGCCGAGTGTCTTATGGGAGTTCATTCAAGAAGCGGGGGTAACGCTGCTAGCGACACCTGCCAGCTACTTACAGATCCTTGAGAAAAGAGCCTTCTCTCCCGGTAATTTCTACTTTTTAGCATCCCTTAAAACCTTATGCTCAACAGGTGAAATGCTCGACGCAGAACAGTTTGATTACATCTACGATCAGGTTAAGCCTGATTTGCATTTGTCTGCAATGTCGGCTGATTCCGACATCCTTGGTAGCTTCGTCATTGGTAATCCGATTTCCCCTGTTTACAGCGGAGAGTGTCAAGGTTCAGCGCTTGGATTAGACATAGACGTGATTGATGCCGATGGCAAACCTGTCTCAATTAATGTCGGTGAGCTTATTTGCAAAAACAGCTTCCCGAATCAGCCTATCGGATTCTGGCATGATGATGGCGAGCAATATCATCTCGCGTTTTGGAACAATGAAGATGGTGCTTGGCACCAAAACAGCCGAGTTGAAATTACCCGTAATGGCGGAATGCGATGTTACGGCGTAGACAAAGCCTAGCCGTGACATACTTGCTCATCTGGCTTAAGATGGCGTCTCATTGAAACGCCTCTAAAGCTTCAAATTTGTTATGGAAGAACCACGATTGTTTTGCAGAACAACGGCTATTTCTGCAGAACAACCAATAGCGTATTGCGGTTATCAGAACGAGGAAGCAGTTCAACGCTTCCTCCATGCAATTTGGCAATGTCTCTGGTGATCGACATACCCAGCCCTGCACCGTCACCTTTCTCTGTGTTCGCTCGATAGAAGTTATCAAACATTTTCTCTCGCGTTTCCGCTGAAATGTCTTTCCCCGTATCACTGACAAAGACTTTAACGGTCTCTTCTTGCTCTTCCAATCTAATGTTGATTTGAGATCCATCGCCAGAATAACGCATAGCGTTATCAAGAAGATTGGTGAGTAGCATTCTAAGCAAAGCTTCATCGCCTAGAACTTCGATATCATCACCTTCAAAAGAAACATCTTGTTGGCGTTTAAGTGCAAGCGGAACACGCTCTGCAATCACAGACTGACACAGTTTAGTAAGATCTATCGCTGAGAACTGCATCTCATGAATGCTCTCGACTTTTGCTAACGTCAACAGCTGATGAATCATTCGGTCAGTTCTGTCGATACCTTGCAGAATATTGTTTAAATCTGATTTCAGCTGTTGCTCGTTTTGGCTCATCATGGCGTTTTCTGCGTTGAGGCGCAGTATGGTTAACGGCGTTTTAAGCTCATGGGCTGCCATTCGGGTAAAACGTTTCTCTCTTTGCCATGCGTGGTCAAGTTCACTGAGCAGAGCATTGAGCGCAGAAACCAGTGGCGATAATTCCTGAGTGGGATTTGCGACATAAATACTGTCTAACTTATTGGCACTGCGCTGAGCAATCGCCAATTTAAGCTCTGATAGTGGTTTAAAGTGTTTATCAATCAGCAGCACCATCACCAGTGCCAAACACGGGATAAGAATCAACTGCGGTAAAGCGGCAGACAATGCCAACTCATGAATCATTTCATCGCGAATCGACTCTTTTTCAGCAACAAAAATATACTCGTGCTTAGTGTTCATCGCATTCGGAAGAGGGAGCTGGAAATATCTCCAAGACTCATTTTGTATGTCCATATAGCCGAAACCAGCGTATTTAGGATCATGCTTAAGGTTATCGATTTCTGGTATCGAACTCCAAATCAGTTCACCCGCGATATAGAATTGTACGAGAATATTTTGCTCATAAGGGTGCCCAAAAGGAGTTGGGTTATCATCATTTTTGGCTTGTAAAGCGATACGCTTCATCCAGTTATCAAACAGTTCTCGAGCATGCCCCGACTGTAATGGCTGTTCAGATATGGGCATGCTTAAAAGCAACATTTTTGCCGACTGACCAAGACGCGCATCGTACACTTCTTCAATTTCATGTCGTGACGAAGAGAAGCTGAATATGAGAGAAATCAGTATCAACACTGTGCTGAGCAGCACCGCTGATATGGTTAATCGCTTCTTGATAGAGAAAGTCGATTTCATGTTATTTTTCAATGATATACCCCACACCTCGGATATTTTTAATCAGGTTATTAGGAACCTTTTTCCGCAAATTGTGAATATGCACTTCAATCGCATTATCACTGGCTCCTTCATCCCAACCATGTAACGACTGTTGTAGTTGGTCTTTACTGAGCACTCTTCCCGCTTGAGTCATCAGCGCGGTAAGTAGTTTGAACTCATTATTGGTTAACTTTAGTCTATTTCCATCAAATTCAACTGCTTGCTCAGCCAAAGAGAGCGAAAGCTGTCCAACAACGATGCGTTCATCACAATATCCTGATTGACGGCGTATCAACACACGCAATCGAGCCATCAATTCTTCGAGTGCAAATGGCTTAACTAAATAATCGTCAGCGCCACCATCTAAACCTTTTACTCTGTCTTCAATATCGTCCCTTGCGGTCAATATCAATACCGGCAAGGTGTAACCAGCACGACGGAGATTTCGTAGAACCACCAGCCCATCGATGTCTGGCAAAGTCAGATCCAAAATAACAGCGGAGAATTGCTCTGTTCTCATCGCAACTTCCACACCACCGCCTCTGTCTACCCAATCAACGGTATAACCATGGCGACTTAGCGAAGTCACCATGGATTGTCCTAGTAATGCATCATCTTCAACTAACAGCAACCGCATGGTTATTGGAGTTCTCCTAATAATTTCGCTATTTCCTGCTGACGCCCCTGATCGGCAAGAGGACGGTCAGGACGCGGCGGAGCTTTCTGTGCTTTGGTTAGATATTGGATGGCTTCTTTTTTTCGCCCATCCTGCGCTAAAAAATCGGCATAAAAATAATTGGGGTCGATGCCGTCTGGATTAATTTCTAACGCTTTACGAAGCATCTTTTCTGCCATTTCATCGTCACCGAATCCTATTGGCCACCCCGGTACTTTGTAGTATAGCGAACCCAAGCTGGTATACGCTGAACCACTTAACGTTTCTGGAGCTTTGTCAATAACTTGCTCCAATAGCACCTTGGCTTCTTTGACTAAAGATAACGCTCCTAACCCACCATCAGCACCAGCGAGTGATGATTTATTTATCGCCAACCATACCTTTAATTCTTGGCGATTCGGTTCATTTTTCAGTGCTTGTTCATTGCGCTGAATTAAGTTTTCCAAGCAGTAAACTTGGTTATCGGTATCTTTAGATTGATACTGACACACTGCCCATTTTTTCTGAATCGTCATTAATGGGTCAGCCCCGTCGGCCAATGCTGACGTTGCATATCCCAAACAAATAGTAGCAGCTAAAGTTGATAGTAGAAATTTCATAACTCGTCCCTCAGTTACTTACCATGTACTTGATTAATAAAGTGATGGATGGTGTCTTGTTGTTTACGAATAGAGCTAGAAACCACGCTCGGTAGGATTTGGTTGATGCGAGCAAATAGCTTTTCAGGCCAACCAATCCAACGTGCCGCCTGCTCTTTTTCCAATATGTCTATCAGATGCGCGGCCACCACCGTAGGTGAATCGCTTTTATTGCCGAGTTGCTGATTCATCTGATTAACGAAGCGATCATTGAGAGCGGTATCTGTCGCTCTAGGAGCAAGATAAAGAGTGCGAATGCCTGAACCATCAAGCTCTCTGTCCAATGCTTCACTGAAACGTTGTAAACCCGATTTAGACGCACAATAAGTGGTGTAACCGGGGAAACCAATCGAGCCAAATGTAGACCCCACATTAAGAATGATTCCCGGACGGCTAATCCATGAGAGGGCAGATTGACTGAGTAACATTGGAACTAACAAGTTCAAACGCATTTCGAGCTCAATAGAGGCTGCATTTCTCTGAGCGAGAAAACTGAACTGATTGCTGCCCGCATTGTTGATCAAAATATCGATGCGCTGTCCTTTGAGAGAAAGGTTTACACAAGTTTGCTTAACCTTTTCAAGACCAGCATCGGTCGACAGATCGGCGACTAATATTTCATGCTGATGCGGAAACTCTAAGCTCTCTTTCAAGGCTTGCAACTTGTTGCTATTACGCGCGACTAGAAGCAGTTTGGCACCTTTAGCTTCGAGTGCTTTCGCAACTTCTTTTCCGATGCCACCAGAAGCGCCAGTCAACAGTACACGTTTATCTTGCAGTTCCATAGTCGTTCCTTAAGCCGCATTCTTCATCGCTGATGGAGTCAGATCCTTCAACATCTGGCCATAGAGTTGAAACACCATATTCGCAGAGTCTATGATCACAGCTTGGTCTTGTGCGTCTGTAATTTGGTTCATCAAATTCTCGAACAGTTGGATATGGTCTTGGTCCAATACGCTGTGAGAGGTTAAATAGCTCATTGCGTTATCTGGTAGATTCAGGGTTTGTTTAACTAAAGCCGCCACTTGACCGCCAACACCGACACTGGTGCCTTCCAGCACCCAAACCATGCCAAAAAACGCGATAGGATTGCCACGGTCAATTTGGTTGTATAAATACGCCACCATCAGTTCGATAGCAGAACCGACGCGACCATTGCCTCTGTTTGCTCTTACTGCATCAGCATTCGCGCCACACGCTTTTATGTCATTTAAGATCCATTCATGATGGCCTTTCTCTTCCTCGATATATTCACCGATAGCCTGACGCAACCATTCGTATTTTTCAGGTAGGCGACCACCACAGGCCATCAACAGCGGGACCGTATGTTTAACATGATGGAATGCCTGAGTGAGAAAACTGACATAGGTATCGAGGTCAATTTCACCGCGGGCACAAGCTGCAAAAATAGGAGCTTGTAACATCTGCTGTTGAGCGGCTTGAGTTTCTTTTTTAAGGGTTTCAAAAAATGCAGTCATGGCTTTCACCTCATCATTCTAATAATCAAATTCATTAATAAAGCTGTTGTTTTATTCTTGGATTGGCGTGACGGTTCGCGAAATCTCGCCGTCAGCGTTGCTCAACATCCACTGTTCAAATCGGGCACGAATTGGACGTCCGTTACTGGTGTAAAACCCTGGAAGTGTGCGAAATCCTTGTCCTGTGATTAACGTTTTGATTTGCGCATAGTCAGGCAGGCGTTGATTCAGTGTTTTTATGGCTGCCACCACCTGATCAACGCTCTGATTTTCAATAATGGCTGTGAGAGAATCTTCACCATCACCAACGAGCACCATGCCATACAAAGCCATGAATGCTTGTGCTTCCGACTCCACCCATTCTGGGGAGATGTTGCGTCCAAATGCGGTAATAATTTGATTCTTCTTACGGCCATCAATTACGAGGAAGCCCTCTTCAT
Source organism: Vibrio sp. HM8-C (assembly GCF_058630515.1). Classification (NCBI taxonomy): domain Bacteria; kingdom Pseudomonadati; phylum Pseudomonadota; class Gammaproteobacteria; order Vibrionales; family Vibrionaceae; genus Vibrio; species Vibrio sp. HM8-C. Next base: position 76,764 of record NZ_JBMMKS010000010.1, on the reverse strand, counting down.
CCAAATGCCCCAAATCGCCGGTGGCATACCAATCTTGTTCAAATGGCTGATTGACATAACCTAATGCAACACAGCCAGAAACATAGATTTCACCATCATTGGAAACTTTCACATCAATGTGTGGCAGTGGCTTACCGCTTGTCCCTGCTTTATAGGCAGAAGGCTTATTTAAGCTCACCACAGATGCGTTTTCAGAAAGTCCGTATCCTTCATAGGTTGGAATGCCCAAGCTGTGTGCCATTTCCAACAGTTGAGGTGAAACACGCGCGCCACCAACAGCAACGAATTCTAGATTTCGAGCTAAAGTTGGCATTGCTCTAACGACTTCAATCAATGCCATTAGCAAAGCAGGAGTGAGCACCAAGCTGTTCGGTAGGTACTTCGCCAATGCCAACGCAAATTGAGATGCGTTAAACGAACTTGAGCCAGTAAGCCCAACTTGTGTGCCTTTCAACACCACTGACGTTGCGCCCAAAATAAGAGGAACGTAGATACCTGTAATATTTTCTAAAAGTGTAGAAAGCGGCAAAAGCACGAGATGCCTTTCGCAACTTACTTCGGTAGCAATGGTGTCTGCCAAAGATCGACTGACCTTTGATAGCTGATTTTGACTCAAACAAACGCCTTTCGGATGTCCTGTTGAACCCGAGGTAAAGGTAATTTTCGCTGTATGTGGCAGCAAAGACTTAGTTCCTTCAACAGTGCGTTTCCAGATACTCAAATCTTCAACTTCACCGACCATTTTCATGTCAGACGAAGCGTTTTTCGCCCATATGTTCCAGTTTCCCACTAACAGGTCTGCACCTGACTCTTGCAAAATATGCGTCACTTGTTCAGTGGTAAAAAACAGAGGAACAGGGACGTTAGGGATATCCGCATACAAAGCAGCAAGGTCGGCAATGACCCAATCAAGGCTGTTGTCTGCACGAAGAGCAATACAATTAGGTGAATATTGAATAAGTTGCTCCGCAGCTTCTCGAACTCTCACCAATAGGTTCTGGTAGGAAACCTCTTCAAACTCGCCAACAAATGCGATTTTGTTCGGCGTATCAATAGAATGGCGAATCAGAGATTCAATGATCATGTTCATAGAGCGCCTCCACGAGCACGTAACACTTTTTCAGCAAACAGTACTTCTAAGTGAGCCAATCCATGCTTCAAGTTACCCGCTACAATACGCGGCTGGTGCTGGTAATAATTGCCCCATGTGTAGGTTGCATCTGGAATTCGTGAAGGGTCTGCTTCGGCTAAAATCGTTGTTTCTAAACCAAGGCGAGACATCATGGCATAAAGCGGATCTGTCGCTGTGAATATGCACCATTCGTAGCCACTTTCTACCAACTTCTGAGTCATCAAAAGGAAATGGAGTGTAGAGAATCCTTTTGAAAATGACGCCAGTTGACCGAACTCAATCAATTCACCGCGGTCAATTTCACGTTCAAATACTTGGCTTAAAATCGTATCCGCAGGTTCATCAAGATATTGTTCAAGGAATAGTGATTCGTCACTAGCTACACGGAAACCGCACAGTGAACGAACTTCATCGCCTTCCATCAATGCCATAAACGTTGGCATAAAAGAATTCAAATGAGCATCAAAAGCCAATGAATAACGCTGAGAAATGTAGTTTTCGATGTCGCTACGTTGTGGATGTAAACGGTCAATAATCTCAAGCTTAAATGGGTGAGATGGAAAGAAATCTGCCATACAAGAAGCCCTCTCTGCTAGCTATAGAGGGAGCTTAAATAAGTAAACTTAAGGAAAGCTTAAGAATAGGATTTTTTTATCCTGTCTGTTTCTTAAGATGAGAGAGTGATGAATATGAGCGGAAACAAAAATGCCGCTAATATAGCGGCATTGATTCATTATTTAATAATCCGATTGATTATTCTTCGTCTACTTTCGGCGCAACTTTTTTCTTAGGAATGAACACGTTGTCACCGACAGCCACGTTTTGGTAGAAGCTCTTATCGCGTTTAACTGGTTTCTTAGCCACGTTCTTCGCTTGTGTCTTAACGTTCTTAGCTTGGCCTTGATCTTTACGAACAGGTTGTCTTGGTTTAAGACCTTTAAATTTGCCAACTAAACCTTCTAGCTCATCGAATTGAATGTCTTGTTGCAAGAAGGCTTCGACACGCTTGAAGCTATCCCAGTCTTTAGGACCAACGAGAGAAATTGCATCACCTTTGTTACCCGCACGACCGGTACGACCAACACGGTGCACATATTCTTCCGTGTGTTTTGGCATGTCAAAGTTGATAACGTGAGTTACGTTAGCAATATCCAAACCACGTGATGCTACATCCGTCGTCACCAGAATCTTGAACACGGTGCGCTCAAACTGACTCATGATGGTATTGCGTTGTGCTTGGTTTAGACTTCCGCTCAGAGCGACTGCTTTCAGTTTTTTCTCGTTCAGTTTCTCGGTCAGACGCTCAGTGTCAGCACGAGTTGCTGTAAAGATAATAACTTGACGGTAGTCAGCATCGTTTAACACACGATCGAGTAGCGCTTCTTTGTGGTCTAGGTGATCACATAGGTAGAAACGTTGACGAATATCTTTGTGTTGTTCGTTAGAAACACCTACCGAAATACGACGTGGATCGTTCAGCATTTCAGCGGCAATATCGTTAACTTCAGCGTGGTCTAGCGTTGCAGAGAACATCAAAGTCTGACGACGACGATGTTTTGCAGCTTTATGAATATGACGAAGCTGAGGCGCAAAACCTAAATCCAACATGCGGTCAGCTTCATCAAGGATCAGAGTATCGACACCATCTAAAAACAATGAACGGTGCTCAAGGTGATCCGCTAGTCGACCTGGCGTTGCCACGATAAAACGAGGGTAACGACTTAATGCTTTCACTTGGTCGTTAAAGTTTTCACCACCAGTAATCAACGTACCTGTGTAACTTAAACCACCCAACATCACGCGTAGTTCACCATATACCTGTTTTGCCAGCTCACGAGTTGGCAGAAGGATAATGGCACGCGGATCTTTCGCTGAGAAAGCCTTTGTTTTTAAAGCTTTGTGCAGTGTAGGAAGCAAAAAGGCTAGTGTTTTACCGGAACCAGTTTTAGAAGACGCCAATACATCTTTTCCTGCAATAGCAACAGGAATAGCGATCTTCTGGATTTCGGTCGCTTGTTTGAAATCATAGTGAGCTAGGTTTTTCAATAAGCGATTGTCTAAGCCTAAATCTTTAAACTGCAAAGGATTCTCCAAATCAGTGGGGTAGCCGAACACATGTGGCTAAATGGTCAAAATCAAAGCGCAGTATAATACCGCGAATAGTGCGCTAATAGATAGAGATCACAGAAAATAATCTCTTCGTAACAGTTAAATAGTATATGCACTACAGTCAAATTTGGTGCTAAAGTATTTCTTAGCAGTAAGAATTCACACAATCATTTGATTCATTGACATTATTTTGGGTTATTTTGACTTTTACTAATTAGGCGAAGCGTAAAATAGTGTCTACACTATAACTCGTCACTATATGGAAAAGAATGTATAGGACGTTTTTGATATTTACATAAAATCAAGGAGTTCATATGAACAAGATGTTAATCGCGGCAGCAGCGTCTTCTGTACTATTACTAGCAGGTTGTGCATCAGGTCCTGACGAAGCAACGACAGCAAAACTGGACGAGCTAAATACTCAAGTTAGCCAATTAAACGACGAAGTTGCAGCACTTAAGAGCGAACACGCAGCTCTAGAATCTAAAGCTACTGCAGCATCTGATTCTGCAATGGCAGCACAAGAAGAAGCTGCACGTGCAAATGAGCGTATCGACAACATCGCTCAGTCTTACACTAAATAAGACCCCAACCCAACTGCAAGCAGATGAGTTTTCTTAAGCCTCCAACTTCCTCTATGGGAGTTGGAGGCTTAATTTTTTCGCAATTACTGGTTTGAATCGCTCACCTTTGACCAGCAACTCTTGGCAAAAATTTTTCCCTTCATCTTTCCTATCACAATTGATACTTCTGCGCTAAAAGACGTTTTTCTTCATATCGCTTAATCAATTCACTCTGTGATTTACCTTTGTTGCCATAAAACAAACCTTCATTAGCAGATAAGTAATCATAGTTATTTTCCAGTACATCCAACACTGCGTTGATTCGTTTAAGGGTGGTTGAAGTGCAAGAATGACCATCAATATCATCATCGATGTCGAGAACATGAGAGCGGAATGACTCAAGTTGGAAAAGATGCCAAAGCGCTTCGTCGTTTACTAAAGCAGTTTGCCAAGCAGATAGAATGCTTTCAAAGTGATTAATAACCATGACTTTTGCTTGATGAGCCTTCAGCCATTTGACTTTTTGCTGATAGCAATTCACCGCTCGTTGTTTCAGCGTACGATAAAGTGCCAACTGTTCTACTAAAGGCTGCTCTCTCTTGAGTAGCCAACCAAAAAAGAAACGGGTTTCAAAACGTTCGACCATGTGGAACAATGGGTCTGTGATGCCGTTACTGTTAAACTCACTTTTAGGATCAAACGAATACATATAACCGAAATCGAACAACCAAAGCTGTTGTTCTTCATCTACAAGCAAATTACCACTACAAAGATCCCACTCCATTAAACCATACTCTTCACAGGCTAAAAGAGTGCTGAACAGCTGCTCCATCAAATCTGATGTAATTTCGCTAATGTGCTCACCCTCAATCCACGGCGACAGGATAATCCCCAAGCGATAATTAGCATAAATCGTTGGCACTATATGTGCGAATCGTTGGGCTGTCTCGGGATGCTGTTTGAGTTTTTGCAGATCATTACGGCGCTGAACTTCGTTTAAAAATGAATACTGACCATCCAAATTAGCCACTTTTGCCACTTGGCGACGCTTCTTCAAGTTGTACTCTTTACCATCGATTCTTAAATGGTATATTTCTGCCGTCAGCCCTGAGCGAATCACTTTTAGAACCAATGGCGAGTCTTCCGTTATTGCTGCAAGTAGAGAAGGTTGCAGAGGACAAAGCTGCTCGTTACCTATGATTATGTTCTCGCAACTCTCATCAAACTCTTTCTGCTGTTGTTGTCTTAGATTCATGATGCTATCTCGTCGTTATTGGTATTTATTATCGTTTGAAGTGTTAATAAAACCGTAACTGATGAAAAAAACATCATACTTTGCATCGAAATTACAGGAGGACATTGAAAGAAGGAAGTGCTGAAGAGAAGGCTGAGAAGCCTCACTTTCCCAAGAGGGAAAGTGAGGGAAAACCATCAGGCTATTTGAATAAAAGGCTATATGACTAAAAGACTGTATACCTAGCAGACAATACACATAGGTGTTTGCGTAATTGGGCATTGATGAATTTGTGCGTCTAGCTCAAACACCTTTGCAAGCAACTCAGACGTAAGAACAACATCCGGTGCTCCTTCGCTCATCACCTGCCCTTCCTGCATAACGATTAAATGATCGCAATAGCGGCAAGCCTGATTGATATCATGCAAAACCGTCACTATTGTTTTACCTTGCTGATTCAACCTACGCAGCAGTTTCATCAACTCCACTTGATGATTCATATCGAGATAAGTGGTTGGCTCATCAAGCAATACGTATTCTGTGTCTTGAGCTAAAGTCATAGCTAGCCAAACTCGTTGTCTTTGGCCTCCGGAAAGATCGGTAACCGCTCGTTCTGCGAAACCATCAACTCCAGTGGCTTTCATTGATTGATCAACAATTGCTTTATCGTGTGCAGACAATTGCCCCCAGAACCCCGTGTATGGGCTGCGACCATACGAGACTGCGTCACGAACAGTGACACCTTCGGGTGGCTCTTGAGATTGAGGTAATAGCGCCAATTGTTGTGCTAATTGACGTGAAGATATCTGTTCAATCTTCTCATCGTTCCACAATACAGCTCCACTTTGCGCTGACAAAATTCTCGAAAGCGCCTTCAACAAAGTTGATTTTCCACAGCCATTTGGCCCTAACAGAGCGGTAATTTTACCTTCAGGAACGGTTATGTTTACTCCCTTTACGATTGGGACTTTGCCATACCCGACAACAAGATTTTCAGTCGTTAACGCCATGAGTTATCTCATTTTGATTAATAGATATAAGAAGTAAGGAGCTCCGAGAATCGCCGTCATAATGCCCGCAGGTAGCTCAATCGGCGGGTCAATGGTTCGCGCCACCAAATCCGCAACAAGAAGCAAACTCGCGCCGACTAACATGGATGTTGGCAACAATGCCTGATGTCGCCCTCCCACCAATTGTCGAGCCAAGTGCGGAGCAACTAAACCAAGAAAGCTAATCGGTCCGCAAACCGCCACCGACACTGAAGTCCAGAGTACAGCGACAAACAGCGCACCCGCCCTCACCCAAGGTACAGAGATACCTAAGTTGCTGGCTCTTTCATCACCGAGAGAGAGTAAGTTCAGCGCATGACTTAACCACAAAACGACAGGAGCCAGAACGAGCCATGGCAATATCATCGAAAGTTGTGCCCAGCTTCTTCCCCACAAACTTCCCGTCAACCAAAGCAATGCATTGTTGATTTCTAGCGGCTGAGTCAGGATCAGAAAATCGATACCACTGCTGTATAACGCTGCCAGCGCAACACCGGTAATTGCTAGGCGGACAGGCGCGGTATTTACACCGCACACTAACGCAAGTAAGAACGCAGAACTTATTCCGCCAACCAGCGCCGCCAAAGGTAACCAGTAGACAGAAACCGACGGAAACAACGTCATCATAGCCACCGCAGCCAACCCTGCTCCGTGGCTTACGCCCAAAATATCTGGCGACGCTAACGGGTTTCGAATTACGCCCTGAATCAACACACCAGAACTTGCAAGCATTGCCCCCACCAGTATGGCAATCAGAGTTCGTGGTAAACGGTATTCGTGAATAGTGAAGTAATGCTCGCTGCCAGAAAATAGCCCTTGCCATACCTGTTGAGAGGCTAAGTTAACCGCACCAAAACTCAGGTTAGCAACAATTGCGATAGCAACAAAAACGGTCAGAAAGACTTGCGTACGTAGAACTGCATTCATCGCTTCTGCCTTACTAAATAGAGAAAACAAGGCGCACCGATAATAGCGAGTACTGCTCCAGCAGGTGTTTCGGTTGGAAAGATAACCGCACGGCTGAGAACATCAGCGCCGATAGTTAACACCGCCCCAAGCAACATAGTCACAGGCAATAGTATTCGATGATCGTAGCCAACCAACAAGCGGGCGATATGCGGCACAATAAGACCTACAAAAGCAATCGCCCCAACACTGCTGACACTAACGCCCACCAACACCAAAACGGATAGAGCAATCGCCGCACGTAACACATTAAGATTCACGCCAAGGCTCTTTACTCGCTCATCCCCCATAGCTAACAAATTCACTTTGGGCGCAAGTAATAAGCTGAGTATTAAGGCGCTAGCCAATACCGGTGAGCTCCATGCCCATGTATCCCAGCTTGCGTGGGCGAAAGACCCAGCCAACCACACCATTACGCTGGCAGCCTGATCCTCTACCAAAATCACACTCGCTTTGGTTAATGCGCCACATAATGCGGATATCGCAATGCCCGCTAAAACCAATTGACCTCTTTCAGCACCCATTTTCCAAGCACCGCCGAGAACCATAACCAGCACCCAAGCAGCAAGGCCACCGACCATCGCGGCAATTGGGCTTGAAATAATGTCCGTTGAGAAAACCGTGGTCGCCAATGCGATCCCTAAAGCTGCACCCGCGTTAACGCCAAACAAACTCGGAGACGCCAACGGATTACGGGTTAAACCTTGCATCAATGTGCCAGCACAGGAAAGGCTTGCACCTACAATGGCAGCCTCAAGCACTCGTGGCAGGCGAATTTCTTGAACGATGACATGAGCAATAACATCAGGTTGAGGCGACCAAACGCCAACAATCGCATCTATTGCAGAGACGGGGACGGCTGAGTAGCTAAATAAACCAAGCCAAACCATCAAAACAAGTCCAACAATGAGCGTGGTAACCACACCCATTATTCTCATTTTGACATGCATTAAGACTTAACCAACTTCAACAAGTCTGCTGCCATATATTCCGCAGCAAGAATGCCTCGGCATCGAGCCCACATGTTGCCATCAACATGAAAAACTTGTTTGGCTTTTACAGCATTAAGCACATTCCATAATGGCTGTTTCTGCCACTGTTTTACGATGCTGTTTTGAGTGTAATCACCAACAATCAGATAATTCGGGTTAATTGCCAAAAGCTGTTCAAGGCTGATTTGGCGTGAAGCGTTTTCATTTTTTAACCCTTCTGGAGAACTTAACCCTAGCGCTTGAATCACACCACCCGCGTAAGACTCCGACGAGTGCGCAAAGAAATCATTTTCGCGTGCAACACCAAATTGCACCGTTTCATGCTCAAGCCCGTGTAACTGTGTTGCATAGTCCTGCATCAATTGCGCGTGCTGTTGCAAACGTTGCTGCATTTCAACATCTTTACCAATCACTTTACCGATAATCGCCGCGGATTTTAGGTTGTCTTGATAGGTCTCTCGACGAGAAGGAAGTAAAAGTGTTGGCGCAATTTTGCTTAAATCGTTATACACCGCTGAGTGTCGATCTACGTCGGCGATAATCAAATCAGGCTTTAACGACGCAATAACCTCTAGACTTGGTTGAGAACGAGTACCGACAGATTTCCATTCTCCCAGTTTTTCGCTCACCGCCGGAAGCAACCGACTAGCATCGTTATCATCCGCAATACCTACAGGGCTCACCTCGACGGCGGCCAGAGCGTCAACAAAAGAGAACTCTAACGCTACGATTCTTTTGGGCGTTGAGTTAATAGTAAATTCCCCGTGACTGTCAGTAACAGTTACAGCTGAAGCAAAGAAACTTGCGCACCAAGTCGCGATCATCGCGCTGCGTATAAACCAAGAAAACCATTTCATCATCAATACCTTTTGGAAAAATAAAGAGCCTCGAACAAATGAGGCTCATAAAAAATTAGAACTCGTAATTAGCCGTCAAATAAATACGGCGCTGTTCACCTGGGAAATGCCCTGTACGGTCGATAAATCCACTCACTGCGTACTCTTTATCAAACAGGTTTTTTACATTCAGTTGGAACTGCCACTGCTGCCAGCGTGTTTGCCATGATGCATCAAATACTGTGTAGGCTTTTACAATCTGACCGCTTTGGTTGTACTGCTCACTAACATGATCCGCACCGAAACCAACGGATGAATTCAACATGGTAATGTCATAGCGCGTCCATAACCCCAACTGGTGATGGGGAGCATTCGCAAAGCGAGTTCCAACGCTACCCGAAATACCGTCATAGGCTTGCTTCACACGAGTGTCGTTGTAGGCGTAGCTTAGGTTTGCCGTCCAGTTCTCGGTTATATCCGCCAACATATCAACTTCAACACCCTGACTGCGGACTTTGCCGTAAGAGACCAAACGAGTGTCATCATCGGGATCAGTTTGAAGAATGTTCTCTTTAACCATGTGATAGAGAGCCAAATTGACATTAAGTGCATTGTCAAACCAGTAACTGCGTACACCCGTTTCGTACATCAGGCTCTCTTCAGGATCAAACGGGCCACCATTTGAATCAGCTTGATCAGAAGCATCCTGTGGTACAAATCCGGTTGCGACTACTGCATAAGGGTGTAGATTCGGATTAATTTGATAGGTAGACCCTAAACGATAGGAAAGCCCTGAACCTTGATACTCACTGATAGAGTTTTCTACTAGGTCGTTAACTTTGTCTTCGAATCCGTCAACACGAACACCAGAAAGTACATTCCAACGTTCAGTAAGCTGCCATTGATCCTGCACGTAGGCTCCGTAACGTTCGGAACTCGATTCCGTCTGCTTTGACAGCGTGAGGGTATAACCCGAAGTATCCGCACCGTATTCTGGATCTGTCAGGCTGATTCCCGTTACGCTCTTATCAACGTAATAAACATAATCTTCATTAAGTCGATAGTAATCGCCACCAAACAGCACAGTGTGGCTACCCAACTCTGCAACTAAGTTAGCAGACAGTGAACCCGCTTGGTTCTCGCGCACTTGGTCACGGTACTGACGCTTACTCCAGTCATAGACACCATCGCCGTCAGTATCCACCAATCCCATAGGCTCATGGTATTTCTGCGTCTCTTTATTCTCGTAATAGCGAGCCGTAATATCGCCACTTAACCAAGCGTTAAAGTCATGCTCAACTTTAATTTGGTAAACCTGTGCTTCGAGGTCTTGATAGTCAGAAGCCTCGTTAGCGTTCCAGTTAATATCTGCAAGGAAGTTGCCTTCATCATCAGTTGGAATGCCCCGTAAACGAGCACCACCGTAATGTTGAATGATGTCTGTAAATTGAGTTGTCACTGTTGTGGTATCACCTAAGTCCCACGCATAACCGAGGTCGATAATTCGATTACGAACATCGGTGTTGTTGCGTGAAGGATTCTCGTGATCTTGATAAATCGCGACACGGTAGCGTTGAGTTTCATCCTCATTTGCAGGACCAGAAAGCTCTACACTGCCACTGGCGAAATCTTGATTTCCTGCTGTAACAGAAACACGACGATGAGCCTCGTAAGTGGGCTTCTTGGTCACATAGTTAATCACGCCACCAGGCTCACCACTTCCCATCACCGCTGACGAAGGTCCTTTCAATACTTCCACTTGCTCAATATTGAACAGCTGTGGAATGGAGAAACCATTAAACGGGTCTCCTCTCACGCCATCATAAAGAATTTGATCCTGACGAAAGCCACGAAAAGTGACACCGGAATAAGAGTATTGGCTTACACCGCTGATTGAACGGTATAAATCCGTAATTTGACGAGCGCCTTGATCTTCGATCAATTGCTGTGGAAGAACCTGAATCGACTGAGGTGTATCGTCAATCGCCGTCGGTGTTTTGGTTGCAAGACTGGTTTCTTGTGAACGATACAAAGAAAGCGCGCGACCATAAACTGTCACCGTTTCAGCCTCATCAGTAATGGTACTTTGAGTGCTGTCATCTGCGGAAAATGCGGGGGAAGAAACCGCCGCCATCATCGCTAAAAAAAGAGAAGAGTAGTTGAATTGAGCCTTCATGGGGTTGTGTTTATAGCTGATTTATATTTAGAAGGCTTGCGAATCTAACTGAGTTTTATTCTCATTACAAATGATAAATTAAGTACTAATACTTATTTATTATGAATAACTGCAATATACGCATCGTATTTGACGATACGATAAATCAAGGCTTTGACATGAGTATCGGCATCATTATATTAACTTCATTGCATTATGTTCGGCTAATTCAGGAACTCAGAGATAGCGTATGAAAGTGATTATTCTTCACGGGCTGTACATGCACGGTATTGCGATGTTGCCACTTAGCCAACGTCTTGAAAAACTGGGTTATGAAAGCCAAGTCGTAAGCTATAACACCGTGGCGATTGATGAAAACAAAGTGTTTTCAGCCATTGATAAAGCGCTCGATCACAAGCAAATCAATATTCTTGTAGGACACAGTTTGGGTGGTGTGGTGATCAAACGATATCTCGCTTCACGCAAACCAGATGCAAACTTAATTTCCCATGTCGTCGCATTGGGGTCGCCGATCAATGGCGCTTCTATCGTTGGCAAAATTCAACAGATGGGTCTAGGTATGTTATTGGGAAATTCAGCGAAGTTTGGGCTGCAAAAGCACGAAGATAAATGGGATTTCCCGCAAAAACTGGGAAGCTTAGCTGGCACTATTCCCATTGGCGTACGTTCATTATTAATGGGGAGAGATGCGGCTCATTCAGATGGAACAGTAACCGTCGAAGAAACTAAAATTTCGGGAATGACGGCGCACCATTTGGTACGAAACACTCACACCAGTTTGATTTACAGCTCAGGCGTCGCAGAACAAATCGATCACTTCATACGTCATGATAAATTCGAGCAAGAAAAAGCCCGAATAAAAGCGGAATGAATAGGCAAGTTTACTTTTATCCGGGAAAAAGTGCAGGTTTGGAACGAAATCTGTTTAAACGGTAAAAGCTCCTATGTACTGTTTTAAGTGTTCTGTTTGAGCTTGTACCGCGTGGTAAGTCTCAGTAGTGTCACTAGCGATGTTCTCAATATCTAAAGAAGACTGACTGATTGCTTGGACGCTGTTATTTACGTTCACCGATAGCAACTGCTGGTCTTGAGCAAGCTTTGCTATTTGGCTGTCCATGTTGGCAATTTCTTCAGCAGCAGCAACGATGGCATGGTAAGACTCACCCGCTTCCGTGACTTGCTGTAAGCTCACGCCAATTTGTTGTTGGCATTGGCTCATTAATTCTTGTGCGTTGGTGGCTTGTGACTGCAAGTTGTCAATAATGCCGCCAATCTCATCAATTGAGTTTTGTGTTTGCTGGGCAAGTTCTCGCACTTGATCAGCGACTACAGCAAAACCGCGACCACTTTCACCAGCTCGAGCCGCTTCAATTGCAGCGTTAAGCGCAAGTAAATTGGTTTGTTTAGTAATATTGCTAATCACATCTGAAATGACGCCGATATCAAAACTCCCACGGTATAAACCTTCGATGACTTCGCCAGTTTGACCAATCAGCTTAGACATATTCTCTGTGCGCGAGATAGAATTCACGATGCTCTGCTCACCAATTTGCGCTTGTTGCTTCGCCATTCCACTCTTTTCTGATGCCTGTTGAGTGACTTGGTCGATGTATTGCGTATTCTCTGTAAGCTCTTGAGATGCTCCAACAATCTGACCAATCTCTATTTTTTGTGCATCAACACTCTGCTGGGTGTGAGCCACTTTTGCTGCCAACTCTTCAGAGACTAAATCCAGTGAATGAACACTCTCTTTCACGGCAATGATCAAATTAAGCAGGTTCTGTTGCATGCTATTAAATGCGGTAGCAGCCTGCCCAAATTCGTCGTTGTAAAAATCTTTGCTTGCCAGCGATGCTTGTAATTGCCCCTGTCCAACCACCGACATGTGTGCTTTTAGTTTATTGAGTGGGTTCAAAACTCGCTTCGCTGTGTAATAGCTAAATGCCACCAGCAAAATAACCACCACGCTCGCAGCAATCACTGACCACTGAATAGCCTGCTCGATGTCGGCTTGTTTACTCTCTTTTATCGCGTTTGCTTCTTGCTCTAAATCGTTTTGTAACTGAGTCAGGCGATCAACAATGGCATTAAAAGGCGCAAGCATTGGACCTAGCATCTCTTTGCGTGCTTCATCCATTTTGCCTTCATCAATTAGGCTGATGTAATGCTGTTGCATCGCTCTGTAACCATCAATGCGACGCTCAAAATCGTACACCGCAGCTTGGATATCACTGGTATCCGCTAGAGCCTTCATACGTTTCAACGAATCATTTACTTTCTTGTCATTCACTCCGATGGTATGAACAATCTGCTTATGCTGTTGTTCATCCGAAGTCAAACCGTAGTCCAACGCAAAACGACGGTAAGTTACTGTGTAGTAACGAAGATCGGAAACCGTCGTCATCAAACTGACATTTCGGTCTACAACGTTACCAAACTGAGACTGCACGCGAGTCAAAGTAAACAAGAGATATATGGACAACGCGACAATAGCGGCAACGGCTATGAACGCATTTCCCCGAACCAAATTTGTAATTGAAAAAGAACGCATAAAAATGCCCTAACGACCTAACAACGGGCAAAATTTAGCAGAAACGGGATGAGAAATATGTCCGATTAATCCTATTACTTTGATAGAAAAAACCTATAGAAAAGGCCCAAGAGGTCCCTCTCTTGAGCTTTGCATTGAAATGATTTGATTAAGCAGCGATACCAAAACCGTACGCATCAAGAGCTAAGATTTCGAGATCAATAGCGCGATGCAATACTTCACCTATTTCATCATCGTAGCTTGTACCTAAGATACAAGGCAGAGGAAGATAATGATCCGGCGTAGGATGGTTGAACCTTGCATGAGGTCCTTGGTTTAAGTAGTCCAACAACGCACTGATATTACCTGATGCAAGCTGGTCACTCACCCATCCTGTAAACTGATTCACCTTCTCTACACGGTGTGGGTCTTGAACTGGTGCAAAGATTTCACGCAAGTTATGGCTAATACCACCAGAGCCTACAAACAGCACGCCTTCTTCACGAAGTGGACGTAACCAACGACCAATTTCGTAGTGAGAAACCGCATCCATATAGCTATTAATAGACACCTGAATGATCGGCACATTTTTTTGTGGATACATGTAAAGCATTGGTATCCAAGCCCCGTGATCCAAACCTTGGTTCGAATCAAGTTGAGCACTTATGCCAGCATTTTTTAGCAATTTAGCGGCTTTTTGAGCCAATTCAGGCGCACCTTTCGCTGAGTAGTCGATGTCATAAAGTGGTTTAGGGAATCCATAGAAGTCATGGATTGTTCCTAAGCTATGTCCACTGGTGATAGTGACTGGACCACGGCGATCGTAATGAGCAGAAAAAATTACAATTGCTTTAGGCTCTGGAAATTTTTCACTGAGCTGTTTAAAGAATTCTGTGGTTTGCGAATGTTCAAGCGCCATCATTGGAGAACCATGTGATAAGAACAATGCTGGCATACGTTGAGTTGATTTCATTTTACTTCTCCTGATTCGGCGGCTTTCGTTTTTAGTGTTAATACTATGTCTGGCTTAACACTATGTCTGTCCTAACACTATGCTGGTTTAAATCTAAGCTCGCCTTGACTATGTCGCTTAATATACCTATCAACTCACGCATGATAAAATAGCGCCATGTTGCTTAATTATAAATGTGGCATTGCTAATACAGGCAGAAGTTAATATAGACGAAAGTTAAAATAGGCAGAAATTAGTATGGACAAAATAGTTGCGATGAGAGCTTTCACAACCGTTGTATCGGAAGGAAGCTTCGTTAAAGCCGCTGACAAGCTGGAACTGTCACCACAATTGATCAGTAAATATGTTGCTCAACTTGAAGATGATTTAAAGATACGGCTGCTCAACCGAACGACGCGACGAGTAAATCTAACTGAGGCAGGACAAGCTTATTTCGACCGCTGTCATCAAGTATTAATGGATATTGATGATATGGAAAATGCCATTTCGAATTTGCATACTCAAGTTTCTGGCACACTGCGAATCAGCGCGCCAATGTCGTTTGGGGTTTATCATTTGTCCGACCCTATCGAAAAATTCCAAACTCAGTTTCCTGAAATTAAAGTCGAACTGTTTTTGACCGACCGCAAAGTCGATATTCTCGAAGAAGGAGTTGATATTGCGCTGCGTATCGGGCATCTCAAAGACTCAGCGCTTGTGGCTAAAAAAATCACGCCAATCAATCTGTCGGTCTGTGCGGCGCCAAGCTATTGGGATAAACACGGCAGACCAACCAGTTTTGATGAATTGTGTCAGCTTAATTACCTGCGTTTCTCTTACTCTGACCCAAGAAGCCTTTTTATACGTTGGCCAAAGCACCTATCTGCGCATGATTTTCGCAGTGATTTCGCCAGTAACAACGGCGATGTCATTGTCAAAACGGCAGTATTAGGTCGAGGTTACGCCATTCAGCCTACCTTCTTGACGGGATCTGCTATCGCGAATGGAGAGCTGGAAATTCTGGAAAATTTTCCTATCGAGCCGCTTGGACTTTATGCGCTCTATAGTCACCGCGAGTTTCTCGCCTCCAAAGTCAGACACTTCATCGACTTTTTGTCTGGCTTCTACGGCGATGAACCATATTGGGATAACTATTAAGAAAGAATTGGTGTTACGAATACCTGTGAGCCCAAATCACTCGGTTGGGCTCATCATCAATGCTTTTCCATTTAATAAACTGTCCGCCACTTTTTTACGTGCAGCCTTAACCAGATTGGCCAAAGTTTGTCTGGATACTCCCATCTCAACGGCTGCCTGCTGCTGCTGCATACCCTGATAATCCACTAGACGAATTGCCTCAAACTCATCAGCTTCAAGAAATACTTTTTCTAAACTTCCCATGGGTACGCCATTAGGTTTAAAACAGCTTTGAGCTGGAGAACCACAAATTTGACGAGGGATTTTCGGACGCGCCATAACGGCTCCTTCTTTGTATCTAATCTGAATAATTCTTATCTAATCTGAAATTGTCGACGTTTGTTACCGAACAAGTTTGCTTAAACAACAAGCTAGGTTAAACAACAAATTAGGTTAAACAAGTTAGTTCACAGCCATGGCCTGTTTTTCGATTGCTACTGATTGCTGGAAACCTGAAACGAGCCAATCTTGCAGCGTATCTAGCATAGGGTTATCACTCTGCTTTGGATACAAAAAGTAATAGCTTTGCCCTGAAAGTACCGTTTGATCAAATGGCTTTATGAGGCGATGCATTGCAAGATCTTGCTCAGCGAGAGTGATGTCACCCACTGCAATACCAAACCCTTGCTGAGCAGCGTTCATGGTTTGATCCAGTGTAGAAAAATGCTGATTACTTTTACTAAACAGCTCTTTTTTATCCATATGGTTTAACCACAGTTTCCAGTCACTTTGCTCCGTATTCGCGTGCAACCAAGTTAATCTAGGCAGATCTTCTAACACTAGCTGCTGTCCTAAATCGTTAAGTAACTCCGGACGGCAAATCGGCGTTAAGCGTTCTTCAAATAATTGATGACTCACTACCGAAGGTAGCTTGGGGGCTTTGCTGTACATAATCACTGCATCGAACAAATTAAAGTTCGGCTCTAAGTGATGCTTAATGGTTGAGGTCAGCTCCACATCAATATCTGGATGAGCATCCTGAAACGCCATAAGCCTTGGTAGCAACCAAGAGGTCACACAGCTAGGCGCATTAAGTTTAATGGTCGAAGGCGTTGACGATACTTCTTCAATAGCAACACGCAGGCGATGCAGAACATCTTCCGCGTGTGGAATGAATTTCAAGCCTTGCTGAGTTAGTGACAAACCTCTCGCATGACGAAAAAACAGTTTCACCCCTAACAGATCTTCCAATGAAAGAATTTGTCGGCTGATCGCTCCCTGAGTAAGGTTCAGAGCATTCGCTGCTTTAGTAAAGTTCAAGTGTTCTGCGGTCGCCAGAAAGGCTTGCAACGTTTTCGTCGATGGAAGATGCACACCATACCTCAAGCTATGAATTTTAATCATGGCTAGTATGTGTTTATTTCGATTCTTTTTACAAATTCTTTTTGATTGAATAATCAAAACAAAGAACGAATTGCAAATAAAAACAAATTAAATGCAATTAAACGAATAAAAAATCATGTTGTGCGACTAACTAGCACTAACGAGAGGTCAGTCATGTCTTCACTAGCAGCGTCATTGGTTCCAGAGGTCATAAAAAAATTAATACCTTATCAATCCGCAAGACGTATCGGTGGTTCAGGTAGAGTGTGGCTAAACGCCAACGAACTTGAGTTCCCAATTCATTTCGACAATCAGGCGAAGAGCTATAACCGCTATCCTGATTTTCTTCCTCATGACGTTGCTTCTGCCTATCAAAAATACGCAGGCGTAGAAACACCTGTGCTCGCCGTTCGTGGTGCAGATGAAGCAATCGACCTATTGATTCGTACCTTCTGTCAGCCAGGCAAAGACAAGATTGTTGTTTGCCCTCCGACTTATGCCATGTATGAGTTCTGTGCGGATGCACTTGCAATGGAAACCATTAAAGTGCCACTCGTTGGTGATGCTTTCGATTTGGATAGCCAAGGTGTCATTCAAGCGGCAAAAGAGGCGAATTTGGTCTTTTTATGCTCGCCAAACAATCCAACAGGCAACCTCATCTCGCAAGCTGAGATCATCAAAGTACTAGAAGGCACACAGGATGATGCCATCGTCGTAGTCGACGAAGCCTATATCGAATTTGAATTGACACAGAATGCGGCGAGTTTAATTGCTCAATATCCAAACTTAGTGGTTATCCGCACCCTATCGAAAGCTTTTGGCTTGGCTGCGGTTCGCTGTGGTTTCATCCTAGCGGATAAAAGTGTGATGGATTTCGTCGCAAAACTTATCCCACCTTACCCAATGCCAGATTCAAGCGCGACGGTCGTATTAGCGGCGCTGTCTGAAACAGGTTTAAAGCAGGTAGAAGAGAATACCCAAACTCTTATCAGTACTCGTGACTGGTTCATCGGTGAGCTTAAAAACTTACATTGCATTGCTCACGTTTACCCGTCATCCACCAATTTCGTGTTAGTACGTACACATTCAGGTGAAGACCTGTTTGCGTATCTTCTAAAGCACGGTATTGTGACTCGCAATCAAAGTCACGATCCTGCACTTAGAAACTGCGTACGAATCACTATCGGTAGCCAATCGAGCATGGAAGAAGTGATCAGTGTGCTCCGCAGTTACCCAACGCAATCGTAGATAATTTATTAAAAGGAATTAACCAATGAAAAAATTAGCTTTAGGTTTAGCTTGTTGTGCAGCACTGTTCGGTTCAGCAGCATTTGCAAAAGAAGTACGTCTTGCTTCTGACTTTACCTACCCTCCATTCAACTACAAGAATGCGGAAGGTACGCCTGTAGGTTTCGACATTGAAATCGCAGATGCGCTATGTGCTCAAGCAAAACTAGAGTGTACTTGGGTTGCACAAAGTTGGGATGCGCTTATCCCTAGCCTGTTAGCGCGTAAATCAGACGTGATCATGGCTTCAATGCGTATCACCGAAGACCGTAAGAAAAAAGTTCTATTCACTAACAAATACTACCAAACGCCAGCTCGCTTCGTGGCAGCTAAACAAGCAGGTTTTGCGATTGATGAAGCAGGCATGAAAGGTAAAGTGATTGGTGTTCAACAAGGCACGATTCACGATCGTTACGTGACTGACAAATTCGGTGCAGTGGCTGAAATCAAACGTTACACAGGTCAGGATGAAGTGTACATCGACATGCAAAATGGTCGTTTAGACGCAACGTTCGGTAACGCAGATCAGCTATCTCTGGCTTTCCTAGACAAAGCTGAAGGCAAAGGTTTTGAGTTCAAAGGTCAAGCGGTAACTGATAAAGCGTATATCGGCGAAGGCACTGCACTAGCACTACGCATGCAAGACAAAGATTTGGCTGAGAAATTTAACCAAGCGATCGTAGAAATTCGCCAAAACGGTACTTACGACAAGATTGCTGCGAAATACTTCACTTTCGACATCTACGGTGAAAACCTTTAATTGAGTTCACCCTCATTAAACATAATTGAGTGAAAACAGAGCCGGCGACCATGCCGGCTTTGTTGTTTCATGACGATGATTTCGCCACATGTTTGCTGTACCAATTCGCAAGAGGCTGTGCAGAAAATCCGTGGGCAAAAATACTCATCAGAACGGTTAGTGTCACTACCGCGAACAGCTTCTCATAACCTTGAATCGATCCAAATTCATGAGCAACCAGCAACGCATACAATATAGAGGCAATGCCTCTAGGACCAAACCAAGCGATAAAACTCATGGTAGAAAAATCCAATTTGCTACCCAGTAAACTTAAAATCACAGGCAGCATTCTTAATACCGTCAAACTCAATAACGCATAGACAACCACAGGGACGGTAATGTAATCCCAAGTGACTGGCACAAAGGCAAAACCAAAAACAAAGAAGCTGATCAATACCAATAACTCCCCTTCGCTTTCAGCAAAATCTTCAATGTGGTCTCGAACACTCTCACTGGTGTTGCCCGCATATAAACCCGCAAAAAAGGCTGCAATAAAGCCGTTACCAGAAACCACTTCAGCGCTGTAGTAAGCGAGAATGGCTAACGCTATCGGCACCAAGTTTCGATAAGTATCGACCATCCACTCTTTTTTCAAACAGAGCAGCTGTGCTCGCGCGCCCAAATAACCAATCGCAGCACCCGCTAATCCACCGAAGACAATCTGCTTAGCAACATAAATCATCCAGTTACCTTGCGGTTCATGGTTAATACCCGCACTGATTGCAGCAACTACCGTAATCAGAATAGGGAAAATAATTCCATCATTTAAGCCACTCTCCACATTGATGGTAGAGCGTACGGTCTTAGGCACAATAGGGTCAGAGACAACAGCCTTACCAAGTGCTGCATCGGTTGGCGTCAAGATCAAAGCCAGCAGCAGTAAATCGAGAAATGGCATATCAGGGAAAATGATTTTTCCCGCTATCGTTCCTGCGACCACAGTGATAGGCAGACCAATAAATAGAAGCCGAGCAGGGATTTTCCAAGATTGTTTTAGTAACCCTAGGTCCAACAAAGCCGCATCACTGAACAACACCAGTACTAAGGCAATTTCAACCAGTACAGTCACCATGTTGGCGTCAATATTGAGTTCAGCAAAATGCAAACCTAGTGGTGAAAACAGTAAACCCAAGCCAGTAAACACCATGGGGCCGGATATGTCGTATCGAGCGAGAAAGTTTGAAATATATCCATAGCTCAAGATCACTAATGCGATAACGAGAATAATAATGTGTTCTTCCACAAGCTCATGCCTTTAGAGAGTTGAAAGCTTTTAATTGTTTGATTTAACGACCGAACAATTTACGTAACCCTCTAAGAATAGACGATAAATTAAGTGATCCCTTATCCTTCGCTTCAATTACTTAGACTTACGAGCATGTGTCACAAATAAAAATGACTGTGATTTTCATCACATCTATTTACTTAGCGTGCTAACTAAATTATATTACTTAGCACGCTAAGTAAATAAGAGTTAATCATGGTGCACGACATAGCAAGCCTTAAAGAATTGTCTCTCGCTGAGCAGTTAGCCCGCGTATCACGCCTTTGGAAAATGGTAGCAGATCGCGAATTAGCTCCGCTCGGTCTTACACACCCACGCTGGACTGCCTTATGGAAACTAAGACGTCTAGGTGACAACGTAAGTCAGAAGAGTCTCGCTGAAGCGCTTGAAATTGAACTGCCATCATTAATGCGCACTTTAAATCAATTAGAAGAGCAATCTCTCGTCACTCGTTATAGCTGTAAAAGTGACAAACGCGCTCGAATAGTACGACTGACCGAAGACGGAAAATCTCTGCTCAAACAGATGGAAGAAAAAATCGTCGAAGTTCGTAGCCAGATACTGAATAACATCAGTGATGAAGAGATAAAAATGCTTTCATCGATACTCGACAGAGTCTCACAAAGCGCGCTTGAAGCACTTAGTCAAAAGTCAGAAACCTTAGAATAAAAGAGAAGTTTTAAATCATGACCCCAGATCAAAAATTCGCTCGCTGGATTAAATACTCCTGCTTCGGGTTTGTGTTTGTGTTCGCCTATTTTCTCGTAGCGGACCTTTCGATGCCATTGACACCTCAAGCAATGGCAACCCGTGTCGTCACCAAAATCGCCCCTCAAGTAGGCGGTCAAATTGCCAACGTCTATGTCAAAAACAACCAAGCCGTGCATAAAGGTGATGTACTGTTTGAAATCAACCCTGAAACTTACCAACTAGCGGTTGAACAAGCTGAACTCAATCTCAAACAAGTCATGCAAAACAACGATCAATTAGACGCATCCATTGCCGCTGCACAAGCAGATTTGAAAGCAAGCGTTATCGTTGCAGAACAAAAACATCGCGAAGCAAACCGTCTGAGTACTCTTTTCCTTCGTAACGGCACATCACAGCAGCTGAAAGATGATGCGCAAAGTGCAGCAGTTGCCGCACAAGCGAACGTATCAGCAGCGCAAGCTCGCTTGAAGCAACTGCAAGTTAATCGTGGCGAGGCCGGTGACAACAACGTTAGCGTTCGCGTTGCTCAAAACCAGTTAGATAAAGCTAAGCTAAACCTTTCATACACTCGAGTGGTTGCTGAACATGATGGGATTGTCACTAACCTACAATTGGAAAACGGTACTTACGCGAGTGCTGGTAGCCCACTAGTAGCGCTAGTGGCTGATGAAGTGGATGTGATTGCTGATTTCCGTGAAAAAAGCTTACGTCACTTTGCATCAGACAGCCGCGCGTTGATTGCTTTCGATAGCAAACCAGGGCAAGTGTTTGAAGCTCAGCTCAGCACATTAGACGCAGGTGTGAGTGCAGGTCAGTTCGCCGCTGACGGTAGTCTTGCTACGCCAACCACATCCAGCCGTTGGGTTCGTGATGCACAACGTATGCGCGTTCACCTAGCGATTGATAATAATCTGGTAGAGAAATTGCCTTCTGGCGCACGTGCGACGGTACAGTTGATTCCGGAAAACTCACTCTTTGCATTACTAGCGAGAGCACAAATCCACTTCCTTAGTGCACTCCACTATATCTATTAATTAGGAGGTGGCATGAGATTATGGGATCACCCACTGTCTGCGAACGACCTCAGACAGTGCCTGCGTATTGCCACTGGTGCAACTCTTGGTTTTACCATCAGTAAGATCTTTGGCTGGGATAACGGCGTATTCTTCACTGTTACACCCATGCTGCTTTTGGGTATGGTGCCAGTGATGAGCGCTCACGCCGCGCGCCAGCTTGTCGCGGCGGCAGTAGTCTGTGGTTTGGAAATTGGCATTTTGGGCGGACTGTTCGGTGCTCATCCGGGCATGATGACTATCATCGCGTTCGGTCTGTTCTTAGTGAAATTTGCTTGTATGTCAAAGGGCAGCCTGTTTCTGTTTGGCGCAAACAGCATCATTAGTTTGAGTATCATGCTGCACTTTGCCAGCTACCCAACGACAGACATTAACAATTTAGTTTTTACCAACTTACTGGCAAGTGTGCTTTCTGTTGTCATCGCATACTTAATGACATTTTTGATTCCCGATGTTGAGCCAAGACAGCCACCACCAAGACCAACGGAACCAAAGAAAAGTCATCGCATGCGCCACGAAGCAATCATGGGAGCGACGATTGCCACCTTGTCATTTATTGTCTTTCAGGTGTTCAATTTAAGTGACTCTCTATCCGCGCAAGCTACAACGGTATTGCTGCTATTTCCTATGAACTGGAATGGCGCTATGGGTTATGCGCGTAAACGTGCGATGGGAACATTGATGGGCGTAACCTTCGGTTTGCTTGGGCAGATACTGCTGTATGACTGGTCAGATTTACTACTATTCGTTGTTCCTCTGCTCTGGATCGGTTCCATGATCTTCAGTTACATGCACGTAAAAGAATCCAGCGGTTCAGGTGCAGGCTTTGGCGGCTTAACTACGCTTGGGATTTTATTTGGACAGTATCTTTCTCCAGGCGGTGACTTGGTTTACAGTGCTCTTTACCGTGTAAGCAGCATTCTTTTTGCGATTGTTGTGACACTACTGGTGACTTACTTTGTCCATCGATTATTAAACCGTTTTGAATCAACACGATTCAGCCATGAGATGGCATAGTTCGATTATTGAAGACCAGTAAAAAGAAAATTAAATAGATAAAAGGCGCCCACGAATACAAAACGTATTCATGGGCGTCTTTTTTATATAGAAGCGAACTATCAGTTGAAACAAGTAATCAGTTGAAACAAGTAGTCAGTTAAAACAAATAGCCAGTTAAACCCGAAAGTCTGTTGGGCAGTTATGCTAATGCTTGAGTTGTGCTAAGGTGCGGAAAAACAAATCCATAGGATAACTCTCAGCCATGTCTCTACTCGCTCAAAGCTTTATTGATAGCGGTGTTCGCTATACCCCACATACCTTTTCTGTACCACTGGATTACCAACATCCTGATCAGCAAACTATCGAGGTTTTTGCTCGCTCGGTAACATCAGCTCGTGGGGATGATGAACATAAACCTTGGCTTGTTTATTTTCAGGGCGGGCCGGGATTTCCTTCTCCTCGTGCCGTAGCAACCAGCG
This sequence comes from Vibrio sp. HM8-C, assembly GCF_058630515.1. Classification (NCBI taxonomy): domain Bacteria; kingdom Pseudomonadati; phylum Pseudomonadota; class Gammaproteobacteria; order Vibrionales; family Vibrionaceae; genus Vibrio; species Vibrio sp. HM8-C. The sequence goes on along the minus strand of NZ_JBMMKS010000010.1, from coordinate 53,072 downwards.
GTTGGATGAAACGTGCACTTCAACAGTTTCGTATTTTGCTGCTCGATCAGCGTGGCACGGGAAACAGCACCGTTATCAATCATCAGACACTGGCAGGAATGAGCCCTGAGCAGCAAGCGCACTACCTAAGCCATTTCAGAGCAGACAACATCGTTCGCGATGCAGAGTTTATTCGCCAGCAATGGAACATTGATAAGTGGGCAATTCTAGGTCAAAGCTTTGGTGGTTTCTGTTCGTTAACGTATCTGTCGCTCTTTCCTGAAAGTTTACTGCGTTCATACATTACTGGCGGGGTGCCTTCGATTTCTCGTCATGCGGACGATGTGTATCATGCCACCTATCAGCGCACATTGGATAAAAACGCCGCTTTCTTTGGGCAATTTCCACAAGCACAAGAGCTTTGCCAACGAATCGCCGATCACCTATTAACCCATGAGGTACTTTTACCAACAGGTCAGCGCTTCACGGTTGAACAGTTCCAGCAAATTGGTATTAATTTCGGTGTTAGCGACAGCTTTGTTCCAACCTATTTCACCTTGGAAAACGCCTTTATTACCGTAGAAGGTAAAGAAACGCTACGTTACGAGTTTTTGCAATCCATGATGATGGAGCAGAACTTCCAAACCAATCCTATTTATGCACTGTTGCACGAGTCTATCTACTGTCAGGGCTTTGCGTCGCTGTGGTCTGCTCATCGAGTCAGACAAAAGTTTCCTCAATTCAATTATCAAAGCGGTCAACCTTTCCTTTTCACTGGCGAAATGGTTTTTCCTTGGATGTTTGACAGCTACACCAACCTCAAGCCTTTGCAAAAAGCTGCGCAGATATTGGCAGAAAAAAACGATTGGACAGATCTCTATGACGCTAAAGTGCTTGGCAAGAACACCGTACCCGTAAGTTGCGCCGTTTATGCTGACGACATGTTTGTAGAGATGGACATTAGCCGCGAAACCCTCAAGCAAATTCCAAACAGCAAAGCGTGGATCACGAACCAGTACGAACATAATGGTCTGCGTGCAGACGGCGAACACATTTTGGATACGCTAATTGGAATGGGTGAGCAAACTGCAGCGAATTTAAACCTAGCTCTGCTTTAATATTCCGCCGTTAATTTACGGCTAAACAAGTGAAGTGTTGATTGTTGTCACTTCACTTGCTTCTCTTTTTTAAGGTTATTAAAACACCTCGTTATTCAAACGATTATCTTCAATAACGTGTCAGACACCCTGCCCATACCTCTACCGAAATTGCATATAAAATCACCAAACCGTTATTCATATGATTACCTATTCACCAGCTAATAACTGAACCAAATAGTCCATTTATAAACTTAACATTCGCTAGAATTTTGCACTCTTTTTACTCAATCAGCATTTTATGCTTAATTAATAATCACATTTGTTTCTAAAATCTAAATAAATGTTAATGAATAGTAATTACACCCACAAACAAAGTGACCGTGATCACACTCGCAAATTTCACACCCTTAATTGATTTTTGATTTTCGTGCTTGGCTGATACCCTGCCGCCCACTTCAAAATGAATGTTGAAGTGCATAACTATAAGGAGTGTTCTCAATGGATACCAAAAAGCCGTTATCCTTAACCAGCCGAGTTATCATCGGTATGGTCACCGGTATTTTGACCGGGTTTATCATTCGCGCCCTGTTTGAAGGCAATGGATTCGTCGACGCTTATATCGTCAACGGACTGTTTGAAGTTGGTGGCAAGATCTTCATCGCCAGCTTAAAAATGCTTGTTGTTCCACTGGTGTTTGTATCACTTGTGTGTGGCACAAGCTCTCTAAAAGACATCACGACTCTAGGTCGTATGGGTGGTAAAACTTTAGCGTTCTACATCATTACCACTGCTGTCGCTATTACACTTGCTCTGTTCATGGGTACTGTTTTCCAACCAGGAGCAGGTGCGGATCTAACCGCTGCCAGCACGTTCGCTGCAACTGAAGCGCCGTCATTGGGCAAAGTGATCATTGATATGTTCCCAACCAACCCAATCAGCTCGATGGCTGAAGGCAAAACGCTACAAATCATCGTATTTGCATTGTTGTTTGGTATCGCTATCAGTGCGGCTGGTGAAGCTGGCGAGCGAGTAGCTGCGATGTTCAACGACCTAAACGAAGTCATCATGAAGCTGGTTGCTTTGCTGATGAACATTGCACCTTACGGCGTGTTCTTCCTAATGGCGAAGCTGTTCACTGGCCTTGGTCTCAGTGCCATTGTGAACTTGGCAGAGTACTTCCTAGTGCTTTCTGCTGCGCTGCTGATCCACGGTTTAGTGACTTACAGCGTTATGTTGAAAGGTTTCGCAGGTCTAAGCCCAATTACTTTCCTACGTAAAATGGAAGATGCGGTGATGTTTGCCTTCTCTACGGCATCATCAAACGCAACGATTCCAGTAACCATGGAAACAGCTAAATACCGCTTGGGTGTGGACAACAAAGTGGCGTCTTTCACTATTCCGCTTGGCGCTACCGTTAACATGGACGGTACAGCGATCATGCAAGGTGTAGCGACTGCGTTTATTGCTCAGGCATTCAACATCGATCTGACAATGGGTGATTACCTAACCGTTATCCTGACTGCAACGCTGGCTTCAATCGGTACAGCAGGTGTTCCGGGCGTAGGTCTTATCATGCTAGCCATGGTTCTGAACCAAGTTGGTCTGCCATTAGAAGGTATTGCTTTGATCATGGGTGTTGACCGTCTGCTCGATATGATTCGTACTGCGGTAAACATTACAGGCGACTGTTGTGTTAGTTGTATCGTTGCGAAATCTGAAAATGCATTGGATATCGAAAGATTTAACGACCCAGCGGCTGGCGAGAAAGAAGAAGAAGTTCATCTTCATAAATAAGGTTGTGTGAAAACGAAAAGCCCCAAGTAGCTATAGTCAAGTAACTATAGCGCTTGGGGCTTTTATGTATCTAACTTTTGGTATTACTTTTTAATACCAATAGGGCGGCAATAAACACGCGTCGGTCGACCAACTTTTCCGTGTTCAAGAAATGCAGTTAATTCGCCTCGCTCTACTGCTTTATCCAGATATCGTCGCGCCGTACTTTTACTGATATTCATCATTTCGGCAACACTACTGGCTGTCTGCTCCACATGAGCATGAGTAAACTGGGCAACGACCTGATTCAACGTAAATTCGTCGGTACTGTTACCAGATTCCACCACCGAAGGTGCTTGGTGGAAAAGACTATCGAGTTCACTTTGATGCAATTTATTTGCTTGAGAGACATGCTGACGCACCTGAATAAACTTATTGAGACTTAGAGACAGTCGCTGGTAATCCACAGGTTTGACTAAGTAATCAAATGCGCCATAACGATGAGCCAAATTAACCGTTTGAGCATCGTTTGCGGCGGTAATTAAAATGCACTCAGGTTTGTGTTCTAGTTTGAGCCAGTCATACACCAAATCAACTCCGCGTCCGTCTGGCAAATAGTTGTCAACGATAACCAAATCAGGCTTGGCGATAGCCATCATCTCCCTTGCCATTTCAAAGGACACCGCAATACCGACAAGCTTGAGAGCAGGCTCTTTGGCAATAAAGTGGGCATGTAACGCTGCGATTTCGCTGTCATCTTCAACGATCATCACTTTCAGCATTGTGGCTCCTCATGCTTTGGGAAGTAGAGAGTAAACGACGTTTCTTGGGCGTCACTGTCCAGCTCAATGTGTCCATTAGCAGCTTCAATAATGGATTGAGTGAGATACAACCCAATCCCATGTTCTGCTGAATTAGATTTGGTGGTGTAGCCCAATGCCGTCAGCTCATCGAGTTGCTTAGTGATTTCAGTACCGTTATTAGTTACGGATAAACCAAACTCAAGCGACGATTCCCACATTTCCAATTCTATTTTTCCGTGGCTTTGCCCTTGCAGCGCATCCATGCTGTTATCCAATAAATTACCAACGACTGCACACAACAGGTCCTGATTGAGCTTATTTGGCAGCTTCTGCCAGTGCTCTTCATTGGGCAATAACAGCTCAACCTGACGTTCCTTTGCTTTCATCAACTTCGCCAGCAATAAAGCTGACAGTTGGGGAAAGCGATCAAACGATTTCAGTTGATCAAGCACCTGTTGATCTGCTCTGGATTGATTCAACACCACATTCAGAGCCTGCTCATACTGACCAAGCTGAAGCAAACCTGCAAGGATGGAAAGTTGGTTCTGATACTCATGTCGAGTCACCCTCAAACTATCGATGTATTGCCCGACCTGACTCAGAGTTTCAGACAGTGCCTGTAACTCTTCTGAAGCACGCAGACTAAAAACTGCACCTTCTTCGCTAGTTCTCGACATTGGTAGAGTCACACGTGTCATTACGCAGTTTTGACCATTAATTCGAACAAGCTTATCGAGAAAGTCATCACCACTTAATGAGAAAGCTTCGCTGTCATCGACCCAATCTTTAATGTGTGTGGAAAGGATATTGCGGTGAATACCCAACAACTTCTTCGCCGAATCATTAGCAACATAAATTCGACCATCGCTGTTCACTGCAAGCAGACCTTCGTGGGTCGCTTGCAATACACCTTGCTGTGTCACTAACGTCTGTTTTAATTCCCAAGGCTCCATATGTTGCATGTTCTTTTTCACATAAGTAGAAAAACGAACCGCAACGCCAATTGACACAACGATGATAAACAGCCCGAACATCAACAGTCCTGCTAAACGTTTACTGTTTAGCATCTCTAGCGTATTGAGTAGGTAGCCTACTTTGATCATGCCGATGATCTGCTGATCAGCATTAACAATGGGCGAGATATAACGCACCGAAGGACCAAGCGAGCCAGAGGCATAAGAAAGATAGGACTTACCGTGAAGCAACGCATCGTCAATATCGCCACCGGTGACAGGCAGCCCAATACGTTCTTCAACTGGGTGAGTCATACGAATACCCTGCTTATTACTTACCGTAATAAAATCCGCGTCACTAACTTGCTCAAGGGTTTTAATTAACGAATGAACGGCTGTGATGTCTTGTGCTTCTACTGCGGAAATTAAGCTTGGCATCTTCGCTAATTGTTGCGATTGAACCTGAGCCCGCAGGGAAATTTGCTTGGTCAAAACATCATGTAACTGATGCGCACTGTACACCCACCAGCCAGCAGCAACCAACAGCAAGGCTGCGCTTAACAACCAGAAGAGATGTTTGGTAAATGTGTCGGAGATAAAGCGTACTGTCATTGTGCACATCCAATTTAAAACGGGAGACCATAGCCTATTCGCGTATTGGCTCGGAATACGATTCGTGAGCTAACTCACCGTGGTGAATTTAATGATTTTTATGATTTTAAAACCGTTAATTTCACTGTGTTTACAAGGCAAATCAGAACCAACACCCACGCTGAAAGTTAAGCAAAAAACGAATGACTAGAAATTGATTTTACACAGTAAATGCCTCGGTTGAAGCGATATATATAGGGAAAACCTAGGAGGTAATTATGATTTCTTCAGCCAACTCAAGATTGCTTTTATTAGCATTACTCGGAGTCATTTTATGGTTCTTTCCTGTGCCAGATGGCTTAACAGATAACGCTTGGCAAATGATGGTTATTTTCGTTGTAACCGTTCTGAGCCTGATACTTGCTCCACTGCCTTTGGGCGCAATGGCCCTAATAGGACTTGTCGCTTGTACCATTTTAGGTGTGTTACCGATTAAAACGGCACTAAGCGGCTTTGCTAACCCAACGATTTGGATGATCGCAGCGGCATTCTTTATTTCACGCGGTTTTATCAGCACAGGTTTTGGTCGCCGTGTTGGTTACTGGTTTATCTCTAAACTTGGTCACAATTCACTTGGTTTGGCATACGGTTTGGTTCTGACAGATCTTCTTTTTGCTCCAGCAACACCAAGTACAACGGCACGTTGTGGCGGCATTATTTCCCCTCTTTTCCGCTCTGTCGCCGCAGCCTATGATTCCGATCCTGAAAAAGGAACCGAAAACAAAATTGGCGCTTTCCTTGTTCAATGTATCTTCCAATGTAACGCCATCACTTGTGCCATGTTCCTGACTTCTATGGCGGGTAACCCTCTGGCAGCCAACTTCGCAAAAGAGCAAGGCGTTGAAATCACATGGGCTGGTTGGGCATTAGCAGCGATTGTTCCAAGTGCATTGTGTCTATTCTTAATCCCTCTAGTGATGTACTACGTTTTCCCGCCAGAGTTGAAAAAGACACCTGAAATGCGCGCGTTAGCGAAAAAGCACCTTGCAGAAATGGGCGCAATGAGCCGCGCTGAATGGATGGTTGGTTTAACCTTCATTGGCATGGTAACTCTTTGGGTACTTGGTCCGACGTTAGGTTTACACGCAACTGTAACCGCACTATTAGGTCTGGTATTCCTGCTTATTACTCGCACCATTACTTGGGATGCAGTGCTTGGTGAAAAAGAAGCGTGGCACACCATCACTTGGTTTGCGGTATTGGTGATGATGGCAGCTCAACTTAACAGCCTTGGCTTTATCAAATGGTTTGGCGACTACGTGAGCAGCTCTTTATCTGGCTTTGGATGGGTAACCACTATCGCGATTTTGCTGCTGGTTTACTACTACAGCCACTATTTAATGGCGAGTGCGATGGCGCACATCAGCGCGATGTATTCGGCGTTCCTTGCAATTGCGATTTCAGCAGGTGCACCTCCAATGCTGGCAGCAATTGTTCTGGGCATTTTCAGTAACCTTTATATGTCTACAACCCACTACTCTTCAGGCCCTGCTCCTATTCTGTTTGGTGCGGGTTACCATTCACTACAAAACTGGTGGAAGATTGGTTTCGTGTTCTCACTCATCGTTATCCCTATCTTCTTCTTCGTAGGTGGCGCATGGTGGAAAATTCTGGGCATGTGGTAAGCCATACTTTGAGAAATTAAATTTCACACTATTTTTAGCCCATCTTCGGATGGGCTATTTCGTTTTCAGTTAACTGAATTCACTCAATATTTGCCCAAGCTCACACTCCAGCGATTAAATAAATTTATCTGCAACCAGAACCTACCAAGTTCACACTCTGAGCAAATTTTCCTTCCTAAACTGATGCATATCCTTTCCACAACGCTGCAAGAAAGTCTGAGGATTCATAATGAAAAGAATGCGTTACTTTCCTCATTGGGTATTTGCCCTTTTATTTATCGTGATTTCCTCACCAAGCTTTGCCTCCGGTAGCGCAACCCACGGCTTAAATTTAACCCAATCATTGGTTGGCTATACGGCGGTATTCATCTTTATCTTTGCTTATGTGTTAGTAACTCTCGAAGAGTACCTAAAGCTTCGAAAATCCAAACCTGTATTACTGGCCGCGGGTCTGATTTGGGCAATGATTGGCTATGTCTACCAACAGCAAGGCGCAACTGAAATTGCTCGCGAAGCACTTGAATACAACCTATTAGAATACGCAGAGCTGTTACTGTTCTTACTCGTCGCTATGACCTATATCAGTGCTATGGAGGAACGAAGACTTTTTGATGCTTTGCAAGCATGGATGGTCAGTAAAGGGTTTAATTATCGCACCCTGTTTTGGATAACAGGATTACTCGCTTTCTTCATTTCTCCCATCGCGGACAACTTAACTACAGCACTTTTAATGTGTGCTGTGGTGATGAAGGTGGGAGGTAAACACAATCAATTTATTAATATCGCCTGTATTAACATCGTCATTGCCGCCAACGCAGGCGGCGCTTTCAGTCCTTTTGGCGATATTACGACACTGATGGTGTGGCAAGCTGGGCATGTGAACTTTACTGAGTTCTTAAGCCTGTTTATTCCAGCCATATCTAACTACATGGTTCCCGCGCTGATTATGACCTTCTTTGTACCGAAAGAGACACCTGACACGGTAAACGAACATGTTGAATTAAAACGCGGTGCAAGACGTATCGTGCTGCTGTTTATTCTTACCATTGTTACGGCAGTTAGCTTCCACGCCTTATTCCATTTCCCACCAGTAATGGGAATGATGATGGGCTTGGCCTATTTGCAATTCTTCGGCTATTTCTTGCGTAAAACTCTGGCAGGTTCTCTAGCAAAGAAAACTGCTTTGGCTATCGCCAACAACGATGAAGCCGCTCTGAAACGAATTGGTTCTGTGGTTCCTTTTGACGTATTTAGCCGAGTATCGCATGCAGAATGGGACACGCTTTTGTTCTTCTACGGGGTGGTTATGTGTGTGGGCGGGCTCAGTTTATTAGGCTATCTCACCCTGATTTCTGAAATTATCTACACCCAGTGGGATCCAATGTGGGCGAACGTCACTGTGGGTATCCTCTCTTCCATCATCGATAACATTCCAGTGATGTTTGCCGTTCTGTCGATGGAACCTTATATGTCTTTGGGTAACTGGTTGCTAGTAACACTGACCGCAGGTGTAGGTGGCAGCTTATTATCAATCGGTTCTGCCGCAGGTGTCGCGTTGATGGGAGCTGCCCACGGCAAATACACATTCTTCGGTCATTTGAAGTGGGCACCAGCGATTATATTGGGTTATGCGGTGAGTATTGTTTTGCATCTGATGCTTAACCACGCATCGTTCAATGTCTTCTTTTAACTTGGGCATTTTATGAGTAGCAACTGGTGGCAAATGGTATAACGTTTTTATTGTTACGCTTTGGTTTGTTCCAGTTGCAATAGCTTCTCTTTGGTTTCTACACCGCCTGCATATCCCGTTAGCTTACCGTTTTTACCAATGACTCGGTGACACGGCACTATGATGGATATCGGGTTTTTCCCGTTAGCTAAGCCGACCGCTCGCACGGCTTTTGGATTGCCAATTTCATCCGCCAGTTGTTGATAGCTCCAAGTTTCACCGTAAGGGATACGGCACAGCGCCTGCCAAACTGACTGCTGAAAATCGGTTCCCTTTGCGGCTAATGGCAAATCAAACTGGGTACGTTGACCTGAGAAATATTCCTCTAGCTGACTCTTAGTCCGATTCAAAATTTCATGGGTTTCACTGTAAATACCCAATTCTTTGGGCTGTGTCGTCTGTGTTTCAAACCAAGCGCCAAGCAAACCGCTGTCGTTTGCTTGAAGAGTCATTTGCCCATGCGGACTCTGGAAAAAGGCGTAGTAATTCATATTATTGGTTCCAACAGTGGAAAGTTGCGTAGCTACCCCATGGCGCTACTTTTTGTTTGTTCAGTTGTGGGTAATGAACAAGAGCCTTCTTAACCACCAAATCGGTGTCCAGAAAACAGTCGCTATCTGATAAGCCTCTTAAGCGCGCGTAGTTCACTGTCCAAGGTCCAACGCCTTTCAAGTTAAGCCATTGGTCAACGTCTTCATCAAAATGCTCGAGCATATATTGAGCAAAACGGCTCAACGTATCTTTGCGACTTTGTGGCATACGTAAAAAGGACAGATCAGCCTTTGCGACTTGATCAGGCGAAGGAAATGCCACATCTTCACCAAGTGGAGTGAGTGTTTCTGTCAGTAGATTAAGCTGCCCTATCGCCGCTTTAATCGATACCTGCTGTCCTAATATCGCTCTCACTCCCGCTTCCCAAGCATTCCATACACCAGGTATACGAATTCCAGAGTTTTTTACTAAACCCGGAGCAGCTTGTTCCAATTGGTTTTCTACCGCAACAATATCGACATCTAAATCGAACAATCGCCTTAGTTTAACCACCAGCTGGCGTAAATCAGCCATCGACTCTAACTCAAACTCAATATCTAAATGAGTACTGGAGTTCTTAGTGGCTTTAAACCAACCTTTGCCTTGGCTTAATCTAACGTGTCGAGCATAGCTGTTGTCATCAACGGCTTCGAGACCATGAATCGCTCTTAGGCGGAAAAAAGCGAGCATATGTGACCAATCAAAAGGTCCTCGGAAAGCCAAAGACAACTGATTCTTTGCCGTCACTTGAGCTTGCTCTTTGCGCACTTGAGAAGGCGTTAATTGTAATACCTTCTGAAAAGCGTCGTTAAAACGCCGTGTGCTGTTAAATCCACAGGCAAAGCCAATATCCGTGATTGCCATTTGGCTATTGTGAAGAAGCTGCTTAGCAAACATAAGCTGATGATATTGAGCGTATTGTTTCGGCGACATGCCAAGGTGAGTTTGAAATAGCTGACGCAGATAGCGATCAGAAATACCAAGTCGCTCTGCAAGTTCGCTAAGTGAATGGCTTTGCAACTCGCCGCTGTCAATCATCGACAGGGCGCGAATAAAAGTCGTCTCAACCCCTTTCCACGCCCAAGAACTAGGCGCACTGTCTGGTCTGCAACGCAAACACGGGCGATAACCTGCTTGAAGTGCTTGAGCTTGGTTTAAGAAGTATTCGACATTCTCTTCTTTTGGAAGATTGGCTGGGCAGATAGGACGACAGAATATGCCGGTTGTTTTTACCGCCACATAAAACTGTCCGTCAAAACGCGCATCTCTGCTTAGGCGCGCTTTTTGACACTGCTCATGAGTGAGCCTAGCTTCCGCTTGAATCGCCATGATCTATCCTTAAACGATGAAATTAACTTTAGTTTACGTTGCTTGCACCATAACACTAGCCATTTTCGGAACTGAATGATTGGCAATGTGCGAAATGATGCCAGTTTAACGCCAAAGTTCATTCGAATTTTTCAAACAACAAAGTCAATCAATATAGATTATCAATTCTTCATTCGTCTTCTAAACTTTATTCCAACAGTAACAGACAACATCAAAACTTATTCGAAAGTTTTGAATTTTGAGGAATCTAAATATGTCAGCTCTTAAAAAACTCCTTGCATCAAATGCAGGTTTTGCTCCACTCGCTTTGCGTCTTCCTATCAGTATCATTTTTATGGCGCACGGTTCTCAGAAACTTTTTGGCTGGTTTGGCGGCTACGGTCTTCAAGGCACTGGTCAATGGATGGCATCAATTGGTTTAGAACCAGGCGTGCTGATGGCCTTCCTAGCAGGTAGCGGTGAGTTCTTCGGAGGTCTATTCATCCTAATCGGCTTGCTAACTCGTCCAGCAGCAGCGGTTCTTGCTTTCACTATGGTGGTTGCAATCCTGAGCACACACATTAGCAATGGTTTGTTCCTGTCTAATGGTGGTTACGAATTTGGTCTAGCACTTCTCGCGGCAGCAGTATCACTTGCTATCTCTGGTGCAGGCAAACTGAGTGTGGACAGCGTACTAAGCCAATCAAAGTAATCTGGCTGCACAACACTTTCAGTGAGTTTAAATATGTAAAAGGCGAGCATCTGCTCGCCTTTTGCTTTTCGATAAAATTCTACGGCTATCTATATAGATGGATAACGTCAAAAGCTACAAACTTGCTTCCCCAGCACGCTGAATACTGTAGGCGGTAAGAGGATCAATTTTCTTCACTAACTCTTCAACATGGCCTATCGCCTCTATAGTCGAGCTGTTTTTTCGATAGCTCAGGAACACTGGTCGATGCCACTCTTCAACACCCGGTACAAGATACAGTTCACCAGAGGCAATAAATGGCTCTACAATCGACGTTGGCAGATAAGCACTACCTCCTTTCTCCAAAATGAAGTCTAAGGCAATACGCGCCGTAGAGGTGCGTAAAAACGGCGCTGGCGCTTTTGGATGTCTATCAGCATGCTCTGCGGCAAATCGAGACCCCCAATCAACGTAAACATAGCGATTCTGAAATACCGACTCTAATGTGTCATCTTGTGTAGAAACGAGCACGAGCACTAAATCTGCCACTTTCTTGCAATTAAGCTCTTCAGCTTTAATCTGATCAAAGGCAAAGGCCATATCTAGAGTACGCTCTAACAGTTGTCGGCTTAATTGCTCGCGCCCCATTACTTCCGCCATGAACGCATAGCCACTAAACGCATCGGTCACCACGCTCAAGCAGTTTTGTAAATACGCATCCCATACGTTTGGCGTGCCACCAATCGTCAGTTGTAATGCTTGACCATTTTCTAAAGAAAGTTCAAATTTAGCCTGCTGCAAAGTGGTCACCATCACCTCTGCATAACTAACCAAACGTTCCCCTGCTGACGTCAACTTAATGTTGTTACGATCACGAGTGAAAAGTTGCGTGTCAAAATAGCTTTCTAATTGTTTAATACGTGCACTTACAGCCGCTTGAGTTAAATATAGGTTTTCAGCAGCACGACCAAAATGGCGTACCTGAGCCAACTCAAGAAAAGTACGAAAGACTTTTACGTCCATATAGAATCCTCTGAATTTACAGTCGAAGATTAACAAGGAAGTACAATTATGACGATAAAAAATTTTTGTTTTTCTTTTATATAATTTGCGCCTAACTTTCGCGGTGAACCAAAGCTACATAGTAGCAGCTCATATTTACACGAGGTTGATATGTTTGAGACTGCATTTCGTACAGGTAAAAAACGTTTTTACGACACGAAAAAGTTCCCACGCGGATTTGCGAAATCCGGTGATTTCACTCTTGCAGAAGAGGATATTCTTACACTTTACGGTGAAACTCTAAACGGCTTGGAAGCTGGTACTCTGCAACCTGAAAACGCTGAAGAACAACAATTTCTAAAAGTGTTAGAAAACCCAGATCTAGCATCAAGCAAAATCGAAAAAGCATGGTTGAAATACGTGCGTTTGGCTCGCGGTCGTAAACGCTTCCATACATTGAATGGCCGCAACAAACTTGACGCATCATCAGACGATTACACTGATACTGATGACGAGCCGAGCTTAACCGAAGAAGGTTAATAGAAAGCTTCAGCACACCCTCGTGCTGAAGCTATCGATGCTAAGGTGAGTAACTTGCCTCACATAGTGTGCCTTGCTCAATATCACAATTCTCTAAGATTAAACTTCAGCTTGATTTAAAAAAGATCTGAAGCATTTGCCGCTTCAACTTCTCTACTTATTCTCGATAGCGCTCTTTTAAGTCCAAACTGAGTCATTCTCAGCAATACCAAAAGACCTCTGATGTCTAATTTTTCCTCCAAATTTCCTGACCGCTATTTCGGCAAACTCTTATTTGGCTAGCATAGAAACTTTCTTCAAAAAGGTATCTTTCAAGTGCTCTTGGTCATACTCAAGATGATAGGTATTGTGGAATCCAACTTTAAGCTCAACGCCATTGCCACGTAGATAGATACTGTATCCGTCGTAATCCGAAAAGGCCTCTACACCCTCATATATTTTGCCATGCTCGGTCGGTGTACCGTGTTCTATAATTGCCTCATAAGCGTGTAAGATTTTGGTTGGATCAAGTTCGTTTTTCATTGGTTTACTCCTTAATCTTTCCTTGCACATTAATTATGGGTAACGAACTTTCTCTTCGCCAATTCGCTATGCGCTACGAATCAAAATTTCACTTAATTTTAAATGTAAATTTTGTCATTTATCTTTTCCGCATTTAGCTATAGAGAAAGCATGAATCAGCTGCAAAACCCACAAAATTTGCTTAACACAGACCACAATCAGGGTCATACAACTAAAGTTTGACATAAAACAATGGCAGATACGGAAAACTTATTTTATAATGCAAATTAATAAAGCAACCCAAGGTGTTTAAAGCGATGTTGTCATGAAACAGCAACATTCGCAGGCATCCAAATGTCACTTTAAGCATTAAGGGGAGAAGACAATTACCAATATTAAGGGCGAAACATGAGACTTATCCCACTGAACAACAAAGCACAAGTCGGCAAATGGGCAGCGGCGCACATTGTTAAGCGTATCAATGCATTCAAACCAACTGCAGAGCGTCCGTTTGTTCTAGGTCTACCAACTGGTAGTACTCCACTTGAAACTTACAAAGCCCTAATCGAGCTATACAATGCAGGTGAAGTGAGCTTCAAGCATGTTGTAACTTTCAACATGGATGAGTATGTAGGTCTACCAGCTGATCACCCTGAATCTTACCGTACATTCATGTACACCAATTTCTTTAACCATGTAGATATCCAAGAGCAAAACATTAACTTGCTTGATGGTATGTCTGATGATCACGACGCGGTATGTAAGCGTTACGAAGAGAAGATCAAATCTTACGGCAAAATCAACCTATTCATGGGTGGCGTAGGTAACGATGGTCATATCGCATTTAACGAACCAGCATCGTCACTATCTTCACGTACTCGTATCAAAACACTGACTGAAGATACTCGTATTGCTAACTCTCGTTTCTTTGGTGGCGATGTTAGTCAAGTGCCAAAATACGCACTAACTATCGGTGTAGGTACTCTACTTGACGCTGAAGAGCTTCTAATCCTTGCTATCGGTCATAACAAAGCACTTGCTGTTGAAGCGGCTGTTGAAGGCTGTGTTAACCACCTATGGACAGTAAGCGCTCTTCAACTGCATGCAAAAGCAATCATCGTGTGTGATGATCCAGCCACTCAAGAGCTAAAAGTGAAAACCGTTCGTTACTTTAACGAACTAGAAGCAGAAAACATCAAAGGCTTCTAATTTCCGATGAACAATTGAAAAGGCTCAGAGATATCTCTGAGCCTTTTTGTTTCTAAATCTTTTTTCAGGTAGTTAGCTGAAGTGTTTAAGAATGCTTGTCCATTGTTGTCTTAGTAAAGTCAGGTTTTACAGGCAACTCTGAAGTTTGAGGATCTGCAACGTCTCCAATCTGCTCTGGCAGTTCTAAGCTCAAGTCATCAAACTCGTCCATTGCGGCTAATTCCTCACGTAACGTCTCACTGGCGTTTTCCGCAATCTCACTATCATCTACAGCTTCGCCTTTCATTGGCACTGGTACTTGGCGCTTATAGAGCTTATTTAAAGCACGAATAATAGAATGTTTGTTCACTTTACCAGTGGCGATTTTTTTCTGCAGTGGCCTTGCAAGTGCTTGTAGACCGACAACAGAGTTAACGCCCATGTTGCTGCCTACTTTGTCGCGCAATGTTCTTGCAGGTTCATATCCAAAGTGAGCAGACAAGTATAACCATATATAGGCGATTGAATTGCCGTTTGCGCCGCGATCAGCCCACGCTTCCGCAGCATGGTACATGGACTCTGCATGACCTTTTTCTGATGCTCTCTCCAACCAGTAACAACCTTTGTTATGATCCGCCGGAACACCAACCCCTTTTAAGTAATTGATACCCAGTTTCATCATGCCTTCTAGGCTGTTTCTTTTCGCGGCTTTCGAATACCAGTAAGTGGAATCACCTGGCGACGGAGAAATATTATCTTTAGAGACACACCAATCACCCATAAAAATGATGGCATCAATGTGCTTACGCTCCGCCGCTTCTTGGATCATTCCCAAGCCTTTGACGACGTTCACTTCTATTCCACGACCAGAAATAAACGCACGGCCAGTTTCGTATTTCGCCTGCAAGTCGCCTTCTAAACCATCAATAAACAACTGCCAAAACCGACTTTTCTCGCGCAAGATCATATCGTCACGCATTTTATTGCAAAGACGCACAACACCATGCATACCGTTAATGTTGTCGAACTGCGCCGCTTTTTCATACCAAAACAACGCTTCTCTTAAGTTCTTTCTTTCTGCTTCTTTTGCTAAATACAAAATGGTTGGGATATGACCAGACTCCGCTTGAAACAAACGTTCTTTACGCTCTTCTTCTCGCGTACGTTCAAGCGCCTTTCGATAGGCTTCTTCGCGCTCTCTTTTTTCTTCTTCCAGCCTTTTTCTTCGCACCGAAAGAGAAATCATCCATATAAAGATCAGGATGAAAGACAGGCCTAATGCGCCGATGGCCATACCAATAATATTCATATGTTCTCTGTTTTAATTATCCTATTGGATTCTATACACCCTATTTCGGCAGAATCACAACTAATTGAAGCATTTTAATCACATTCGCACGTCGTTAGTTATCTAATCAAACGAAATTGAGCTATTAGCATCGATTATTGAGTAAATTATTACATTTGCCACAAAGAAAATATCTAACCTGATGAAGAAACAGTTGTAACTGGAAATATCAGCGCAGATATCCTGAACTAGCCTCACACATATACTCTTTGTTGTTCTGCGGTAACAGAGATAAAAAAACCGCAGTGACAATACACTACGGTTCTTTACAGCTTTAAGGAAAGTGGTAGAAATTACTTGCGACCTACTCCCATGATGACCGGTTTTGATCCTTGTGGAGTACTTAGTTCAAAAGCGATACGAGTTTCAACGTCGGTAAATCCTGCTTTAGACAAAGTACTTTCGATATCTGATTGGCTTAGACCGTATTCAGGATCAGCGTCATCAACTAGCCAATCCCAATGAACAAACAGCCCTTTATCATCTAGTAAAGAGTGAATGATGACGGCAACTTCCTGAAAATCAGAAACAAAGCCGCAAACTGATGAAGCCACAATTAAATCAAACTGTTTACGAAACGCTGGGTGCTGAGCAACTAAACCACGAGTTAAATGGTCAACAACGGGCTCTACATTTCTCAATTCTTTTTTATCAAGTTCTTCAATCATGGCTTCTGAGCCATCCAAAGCGACGATATCTTTTGCCAATGGAGAAATCAGTTGCGTCAGCAATCCTGTACCACAACCAAAATCAAGCACATGCTTCCCTTCTACGCTTGTGATTTGTTGAAGTTGTTGGAATACGTTTTGTGCAAAAACGGTTGTCGATTCGTCTTTTTCCCAGTCAGGTGCGTATTCGTCCCAATCGTGTGCCATCATGGCCTCCGTGTTACTTCGTGTATTCGGCAATTACGTCAAGATTAAACCAAAACGCACTGTAGTTCCTAGCGTTAGAGTGCAATCTTATTGAAGAAATTGACATTCTTCCGCAATTCTTATTTTGCATGACTATTTTTGCCGCAATAATACAAAAAGTAACAAATCTATCAGCGAAATATATCTATAGCTCTGTGAATAGGCAGTCGCTTGTTTTTTGTATATGATTCCTTAACTTTCATTCGTTTGAGTCCATTATGAACCTGTCGCAAATCGAAGCTTTTTGTACCATCGCTGATACTGGCTCTGTTTCAGAAGCAGCACGACAGTTGGAATGCAATCGAACCAAATTAAGTATGGCGATTAAAGCGTTTGAAAAGGAACTTGGGGTTGAGCTCTTTCAACGCTCAGGAAACAATGTCACGCTTTCTGAGGCAGGAAAGGCCATTTACAAAGACTGTGAAAGCATTCTTATCACTTCCACACGCATTCGACGCACCTGTTCTCAGGTTTCCAGTGAATTTGCCGCTGAAATGTGGATAGCCCGTGATGACTCATTACCGGATTCTTTGTGGCAAGATCTTGCGCATAAACTCAATAACTTGTTTCCAAACACCTCTTTCAATCTATTTCTAGCGTCGAGTGGTGACTTAGCCAACATGGTTGCAACTCAACAAGTAGACTTTGCTTTTGGTGTTGATTACGAGCGTTTGGATGACCCTCGAATTACTTACCAACCACTAGGTAAGATTCGAATGATGTCTGTGTGCACAACCTCACATCCTCTCGCTAAGCTCAAACGAGTTGCGGATGAAGAACTACGCAAGTCAATGCAGGCCGTCATGGTGTATCTAAACGAAAAAGATAACCCAAGCCTAGAACCGTTTTCACGCCGATATATAGGTTTCTCTAGTTTTGAGTACATTCTCAATACCATCTTGACTGAAAACGCTTGGGGTGTTCTGCCCGAGCCACTTATTCGCAATTATCTCCGTGAGCAGCGCCTGTCTGTTATCAAGCACACCTACGGATTGACTCAAGAAGACTACTGTATGTTTACCGCGTCAGGTATTGCTGAAAATCCTGCGATGGTTTGGTTAGCAGATAAAATCAGTGATTATCTGTTTGATTTCTAGCCTTTATGCCACTAAACCAGTCAGAGTCAAATATATTGACACCAAAATAACAACACAACATATTGATTAATATAAATAAAAATAAAATTCCCGATTCATCAGTCATCTAGAAACCAAATAGACATTGTCAAAGCTTATTTAAAAGCCAGAATAGCAACAGATTTTCAACTGGTATTCCCCCAAATGTGTGCTAAAACAAACTTCAACGAAAAACGTATTCTAACGCTATCAGCCCTTATTTCTTCGGGCTTTGCTATGGGTGGTTTGGTTGTTGGCTTATTGGTTAGCTCACTTGTTATCTTGTTTGACGGTATGTACTCACTAGTAAGCTTACTGTTAACTATTTTGTCGCTAATTGCTTCTCGATACATTCAGAAACCGTCAGATGACGAATTCCAGTTTGGCCGTGCGGCGCTAGAGCCTGCCGTCATTGCCATTAAAGGTGCGGTGATCCTAGCCTTAGTATGTTCTTCTTTATACAACGCTGTTGTTGCAATGTTTACTGGTGGTCGTGAGGTCGATGTGTCTATCGCAACTCTGTTCGGTATTGTCAACGTGATTGGTTGCGGTATCGCATGGTTCTACATGACTAAACTGCACAAACGTACGTCATCCGACCTAATTGATGCTGAAGTTAAACAATGGAAAATGGATACGCTATTAAGTGTTGCAGTAACCGTAGGTTTTATCTCAGCATGGTTACTGACACTATCGCCACTTGCAGAATATGCAGTTTATACCGACCCAATGATGATGCTAGCAATGTCGTTCTACTTCTTGAAAGTACCATTCGAAATGCTGAAATCTTCACTGCGAGAGATTTTCATGATGGCGCCAAGCGAAGAGATTTGTAACACAGTCGACCAAGGTGTTATCGCCGCTAGTGAAGAATCAGAGCAGCTAGTTGAACTTGCAGCTGTAACTAAAATTGGTCGCGAATTGTGGGTGGATGTTGATATCAGATCTGAAGACAGCATCATCGCAGTGGAAGACATCGAACACACACGCCGTACACTACATAAAAAACTGTCGAAGTTGCCGTTTAATCTACAACTTAGTGTAAACATCGCCACGTAGAATTGAATAAAAAGAACCCTCGTATTTAGCGAGGGTTCTTTTTATGTGAGATCAGAAATTCGAATTGTTAGGCTTCTCTTTCACTCTTCTGCGGTTCATAGCCAATAACCTCTTCACTCGAATGAGAGTCCTGTTTGCTGCGTGTTACCCACCAACAGATCAAAGAGCCAATCGTCACCATTATTACGCCCTGCCAAAATGACGCCCCTAAAGCAACACCCAATATGCTGGAAGAGAGCAAGGTAGAGAATACAGGCGTAAAATAAGACAGCGTCGCAAGCAACATCATATTTCCACGTAAAATAGCAACATTCCAAAGCGCATAGCCGCTACCCATCACGATGCCAGTTAATATCAAGTTAAAAGAAGAGTCGGTTGTAAATTGCAGTGCACCTTCATCACTGATGGCGTACTTCACCCACAAAGATATTGCCGTCATGATAAAGAAAACGGTAATCGCGTTTTGCCCATTGGCTAAACTCTTCGTTACGTTACAGTAGACAGCCCAGATAATTGCACCGATAAACGCCATTGAATAAGTCACTGGGTTAGTGGCGACATTCGCCGCGATTGACGATACAGATAAACCTTGTTCACCAGTGATCGTCCAAGCAACGCCAACAAACGCGAGAGCAACACTCGGATAAACAAGGATACTGACCGCTTTTCTACTCATCAACACTGCGAGTAACACCGTTAAAGCTGGCCAGAGGTAGTTCACTACCGCCATTTGCAAAGCTTGATGTCGGTCATTAGCCATGCCCAAAGCCAATGCTAAGCAAATCTCGTAACTCACGAAGAGCCCACCGCCAATAACTAAATACTTTAGCGAGAAAGACTTAAATTTTGGCACACCCATGACCATAACTAAAAATACGGAAGCGGTGGTATAGATAAGTGCAGCCCCACCTATTGGGCCAAATTGTTCTGCAACAGTTCGAGTCAACCCCATTAAACAGGCCCATAGCAAGATAGCTGCAACACCAAATAGAGTGTGTTTATGACGAGACAATGACTTTCTCCAAATACGACGTAAGCTCGCACTGTAATGCAAATACTGGTGCGAGAGAAGATAACAGTTCTCGATTCAAATCAGGCACAAAGGAAAAACTGCGAAAATGATTAAGAATTAGTTAGTTATTCAACATGCAGTTTGCGAATGATTCTTGCGGGAGTTCCCCCCACCAAGGTATCTGGCGATACATCCTGATTGACAACAGAGTTTGCAGCAACAACCGAACGTGCTCCAACGGTCACTCCTTGATTAATGACAACATTGCCACCAATCCACACATCATCTTCCACAACAATTGGCTTGCAGGTGGTTTCCCAGCGTCTTCTCGCTTTATAGTCCAAAGGATGCGTAGGTGTATAAAACTGTGCATTTGGACCGATCAATACGTTGTTGCCAATGGTAATTGGGGCATTGTCCAACATCACGACATTCATATTGATAAACGTTTCTTCACCGATCGATATTGTTTTGCCAAATTCACAATGAAAAGGTGTTTGAACCAGACTTCTGCCTATCTTGCCAAACAGTTTTGCTTGCAATAGAAGACGCTCTTCTTCATCAATGCACTGATTGATGTCCAGTTTAAGTTGCGCAGCTGTTCTACGTAGCTCTACGACTTCAGGATCGAATCCATCAAAATCGAGACCATTCATCATTTTTTCTAATTCTGTCATTTTACTGCCTATGTGCTTGAGCACCTTTCTGACGGGAATCGAAATCTTAAACTTTTTTCAACAGAGAAAAACAGAAAATTATGTTGGTTCGATTTCCTCAATTAAGAGACAAAGGAAATGAATTAGAAATGAGCCATTGTCGTAGATGTGTTCCACCATCAGGCGTAAGAGTCCACACCAAAAAAGCGATATGTATTGCCATTACGATGAAAAACAGTAGTTGAAAAGTGAAAGATTTAGGTTGCAAGTTGAAGGTGTATTGTCCAATGACCGCACCTGGCCAACCACCTAAAAGAGAAAGAAACAACAGTGCGGATTCTCCAGTAACAGGTTTTGTACGCTTCTCATTGTGCTTATCAAGCAAGTATACAAAAAGCACAATTACCGTTGCGACTAGGTAGTAAAAAACAATACTCAGCGGATACTGCCAAAAGTAGACACATCCGCCCAACGTTGCAGCAAACCAAACCACGATGAGCGTTGCCCAAGGAAAAGCTCTTGTACCTTCGACATGAGTGGCTCTCCGGTTACCGTTTTCGTCTTGAACAATAACAAAACGGACTGACTGTTTTAATTCACCCAGATTCACTGAATTTTTAACGTCAGAAACCAAAAACTTGATTCTCAATGCTCCTGAATCTGGAATGATATACCCGTAACCCCGGTCAATATACCACTCAGAAATTGTCCCTTTTAACGCCATGGTGTTCTTCAAATCGTGATTCGTTATTTAATCATAGCCAAGCGACAAGCAACTGCGGAAAACTATTGCAACATTTTGAAGCGGATACAAAAAAGGCCAAGCACATTGCTTAGCCTTTTCACATTTCACGATGTGGATTAAGCCGGAACAATTTCCCAGCTATGTGACATATCTACTGCCTCACCCAACATCAAACACACAGAACAATATTTCTCTAATGAATCTGTAGTTACACGCTCAACAATCTTTTCATCAAGGTTTTCACCTGTAACAACAAAGTGAATATTTACTTTGGTAAAGATACGTGGCGCTGTTTCGCGACGTTCTGCTGATAATTTAGCAACACAAGCCGTTACTTTTTGGTCCGCTTTCTTTAGACCATCAACAACATCGACAGAGCTACAACCACCAGCTCCAAGTAAAACCATTTCCATCGGGCTAGGGGCAGTTGCGCCACCGTTACCGTCCATCACAATAGAATGGCCCGAGTTAGATTGACCCAAAAACTTAAAATCTTCGACCCACTTTACTTTTGCTTCCATTTTCTTACTCATTCTTAATTGTTTCAGTACCCGATTCTACAACGCTAGCATCAGAGAATTCCACGCCATTCTAACCATAATATGGCTGATCCACATGGCCATCAGTGCAATCCCACAGCCAATGATAAGACATAAACCATCGCGCTCAATAATCCCTAATGCCAAACAGATTATCGCGAAGTTTGGCAAAAAATTAATGAATGGTAGTGGAAGAATAGCAATGAACGCTAAAACACAAATAATCGCACCAATCATTCGACGAGGATTAGAACTGGATAAAGGCTCCCAACGCGGTTTAACGTACTCTTCCATGCGCTCCAGCCAAGGCATAACTTCTTCAGTAAACTTAAGCGTTTTTTCGCGGTGGATACGCTGCTTTTGAATGATATTAGGTAGCCTTGGCGCATGAAAACCCAAAGCGATTTGCAACCCTAATAAAAAGTCTGCCACCGCTGCAAAAAAAGAGATACCGGGAATAAGCCCTGCCAAACTCAACATAATCAGCAAAGCACCGTATGAGCGACGTCTAAGTAGCTCTAAAAGCTCACCAATAGTTAAGTACTGCTCAGGATGAGACTTAAGCGTATTGATGAGAAACTGCGAGGTTTTTTCCAAAAGGTCACCAAAGTTTTCGAAGTAGCGACTAAAGCAAGGTACTTAATACCTAGTGCTAAGCGATGTGAAGAAACATTATCAAATTTGTAATCAAAAGACGCAATAGACTTTGAGCAACAACGAAAAAATGAACAAAGATTTAACTTCAAAAGCAGAGTATTGAGTCGAAAAGAGCAGTAAAACTGCAAAAGAAAACCCCGCTAAGCTTTCACTTAGCGGGGCTCTATTCTCTTCGCAGCAATCCGGCTACTAATAGGTGCTCCCTGCATCTATTCCTTGATTATCTGCTGGTTCCTTCAGCGCATTCCATTTCATCGCCATCCTAGCGGTGTCCTGTCTCTGTCATCCTGACAGACGCTTAGTCCCTTAAGTTGTCTATTAACCGTTCTAAATAACCATCCTAGCTATTCTAAACTTAACGTTAACATCCTTCGCTTTCCTTGCCGATCATTCTTCCTGAACAACCGAATCTTCTTCCTGAAGATGCCCTATCCCTGAGCGTTTCCATTTCCGTGTTAGCATCCTGCCAACGCATTCAGATTACGACATCGGCGTTTAGGAACAAGTACGCTAGACTATAAATAATTTAATCGTTATTGTTTAAATTTTAAAAATTCTTTACTTTACATAATGTTATTAATATCGCCATCGCAAAATCTCAGTAATAAAAATCAAATATCTTACGCACCCTGTAAGAGATCTCTTACAAAAACACCTGAGCAATATCTCTATAAACGCTGACACTCTCTTGGCAATACAGTGCAAGCAAAAGGAAATGCTTGGAGATTAATATCTTTTCCTAGACTAAAAGAGACAAAATCAGGATATTATTAGCGCCAAACTTGGTACAACTGCACTCAACTCAGTTGTCACTACAACTAAGAAATTTCCAGCGTCACTCATGATTTTTGAAAGGAAACCTGACTATGATTTCGAAATGGGCACAACGTTTTTACCAGATGGCAGAACTTGTTGGCTCTTGGAGTAAAGACCCTTCTACTCAAGTAGGAGCCGTTATTACAAAACAAAATCGAATTGTTTCTGTGGGATTTAATGGATACCCACATGGTATATCGGACAGCGCGAACACAGACGATCGCGATATGAAGTACCTCAAAACTCTGCACGCTGAAGAAAATGCAATTTTGTTCGCAAAACGTGATTTGGACGGATGTGAAGTCTACGTGACCCATTTCCCTTGCCCAAACTGTGCAGCAAAGATCATTCAAACAGGTATTTCTGCAGTTCACTGCCCAGAGCAAACGGCAGATTTTCTATCTCGCTGGGGAGATAAAATAAAAGTTAGCCAAGAAATGTTCCTGCAAGCAGGTGTCAAGGTTAACTGGCTACCTCTCAATGAGTTAAAACCCATCAGTGAGATACACAAAGAATTCTAAAATAGCCCTCGTCTTTGAGGGCTATTTTTTTATTTCCAGCCAATTTTGTCTCAAAAGTGAAACCTATACGCAACTTTGAACCTTTCTGTACATTTTTTCTGTATGGCACTCAATGTTCAACTTTAACAGTGGCTACACTGAACTTCAGGTATTCAAATTCGTTTATCTAGTGGTAATAAAAAGAAAAGGATAGTCCATGAATTCCACTACAGCTGCGAGCATTAATCCAAACCAAAAACACTTTCTCGTTACGATTTTATTTCTAATCGCAGTAAGTGCCGTTAGCTACACCTTACTCACCGAACATCATTCCCTTGCTCGCTACTACTTTATATACCCGCTTTGTATGCTAGCGGCTTATTTCATGAATAATATTTGGTTTAAGCGCGTATTAGCCGTAGTAACATTCGCTTTATTGCTGGTAGGTAGCTATTTGGAACCACTCAGTATCAGTGTGCTCTCTCAAGCTTTTATATTGGTTCCACTGTGTTACATCGCGATCTTCCCAGGCTCGTTGTGGCCAGTAGCGGTAGCACTAAGCCTTATTGGGATTTATACCCCTCATATCACAAGCGCCCAAATGCCGGAATTTGCAGAGGCAGCAATCGAACTTTCAGCTATCGCGATATTCGCAACTGGTGGCACTTTTTATAAGCAGAAACTAAGTCGACAAGTTGAACGCTATCGCAAAGACAGCCTTACAGATTTTCTAACCAAAGTCTCGAATCGGAAAGCTTTCAATCAAGATTTGGAGGCAGTAGCAAAAATCGCAGATGAGACCAGTAAAACTAAGTTTGCTCTACTACTAATAGACCTTGATGATTTTAAACAAATCAATGATTCATTGGGACATCAGCAAGGTGATCTTCTTCTGATTCAATTTGCAAAACGACTTAGTGGCCTCGATTTTAATCGCATCAACATTTACAGACTCAGTGGGGATGAATTCGCGGTGTTACTGCAAGACAAGTACGATGTGAATTTCTACTCGCAACAAGTGGCAAACTATATTTTGGAAGCGAGTCAGTCCGAGTATCATCTCGACAAGCGTAGCTACACCATAACAATTAGTATTGGCATCGCAGCATTAGACGATGCGTTGTATGACACCGATATTTGGTGCCGTAACGTTGATATTGCGCTTAAACGAGCGAAACAGGCAGGCAAGAACAGCATTCAATGGTTTGATGAAGATTTGATTGGAGAAACTATCCGTAGCTATCAGATCGAACGTGAACTCAGTGATGCTATAGAGAAAGGTCAGCTAACACTTTACTACCAACCTAAAGTCGACGTTAAAACCAACAGCGTACACGGCGCGGAAGCCTTAATCCGCTGGAAACATCCAGATTTGGGTATCATATCGCCCGATGAATTTGTTGGGGTAGCCGAACGCAGCCAACAAATTATTCCTATTGGCCGTTGGGTCATTGAAACAGCCTGCCAGCAGGCAAAAGCTTGGGATCAACTGGGTCACCCTATTTGCGTGGCGGTCAATGTCTCAACAGTTCAGTTCCTTTACGATGACATATTCCACGTGGTGACCAAAGCACTAAGAGATTCCCAATTAAATCCACAGCTATTGCAGCTTGAAATCACCGAAACCACATTGATGCAACAGCCTGAACGCGTGGTTGATGCTTGCCACGATTTGAGAACCTTGGGCATACGTGTTGCCATCGACGATTTTGGTGTTGCTTACTCATCTTTGAACTATTTGAAACAGTTGCCGATCGATGTGTTGAAGATCGATAAATCATTTATTGATGAGTGCTGCTCAAATCACAATGACCATATGCTTGTACGTACCATCATTCAACTTGGTCACAATATGGGTAAGATCGTTACAGCGGAAGGTGTGGTCAATGACGAACAGCTTTACCTATTAGCGAAAGAAGAGTGCGATGAGTATCAGGGCTATCTATATTCAAGACCACTCCCTCCCTATGAATTTATGGCCTTACTATCGAGCAGAAGAGACGTCTCAATTCCTCGGCCTCAAGTAGCCGCTCACGGCTAGTCTTCACTTTCACCACTATATCTATTTTAAAGGGGCCACTCAGCCCCTTTAATGTTTACTTTTTTCGTAGATAGAATGATACATGCCTAAGAAATAAGTGAAACGAAAGAAAGGCTTAAACTAGAAAATAGGACATTTTTACAGATAATCGCAAAATAAGTAGTGTGGATAGCATTCTGTCAATACGTACTAATACTTAAAAAATCCTTTCAAAACACTATTAATGATCAAGTTAACAGATAAAAGTGTCGGCTTTATTTTTCCTAGCAGAATAACCTATCAGACATTACAATCCTGCCACATAAAAATAACAATACTTATCCCCCCAAATACCAAACGCAGTAGAAACTGCGGGTATTAGCTCAACCATAACGTGAAAGGTTTATAGCAATGAGTCCAGAAAAACATCTACTCGATTGGCAAACCAGCCAAACAATCGCAGAATCGATGTCACCAATTATCGGCCAGCTCTATCGTGTAAAAGGTGTTGAAATCATTTTGTACGGAAAGACACTCATCAACGCCGCTACTATCGACATAATCAAAACACACCGTATTGCCCGCCGTTACACTGGAACTGCACTTTCTCTCGAACAAACCATGCCAATTTTGCAACGTTTAGCAAAGCTAGACTTGTCACCATGTCGCATCGATATCGGTCAGTTAGCTCATCAATTTTGGCAACAGCATTCAGATGAACATGGTTTAGATGATTTTCTTCATACAGCACTTCTTAGCAGCCTAAACGGTAGCACTATCACTCAACCAAAAGACGTTGTTTTATATGGCTTTGGCCGTATCGGCCGTCTATTGGCTCGACTACTTATTGAAAAAAGTGGTCCTGGCTACCCACTAAGACTTCGTGCAATCGTTGTACGCGGCGGTAAGCATGGCGATTTAGAGAAGCGTGCAAGCTTGCTACGACGCGATTCCGTACATGGTCAATTTAACGGTAGCATTATTGTCGACAATGAACATAAGGCGCTGATTGTAAATGGAAATTTCATTCAAGTAATTTATGCTAATTCACCTGAAGAAATTGATTACACTAACTACGACATTCATAACGCATTAGTGGTTGATAATACGGGTGTATGGCGTGACAGCGAAGGTCTAAGCAAACATTTAAGTTCAAAAGGCGCAAGCAAAGTTCTACTAACAGCGCCAGGCAAAGGCGACATTAAAAACGTAGTATTCGGTGTTAACGAATCGGTTATTCAACCTGAAGACACCATTATTTCTGCAGCTAGCTGTACCACTAATGCTATAACGCCGATTTTAAAAGCGATAAATGATAAGTTTGGCGTCGTATCTGGTCATATTGAAACGGTGCATTCATTCACCAATGACCAAAACCTAATTGATAACTTCCACAGTGGTGATCGCCGTGGTCGTTCAGCGTCGCTTAACATGGTACTTACTGAAACAGGTGCTGCGAAAGCTGTTGCAAAAGCGTTACCTGAACTCGCAGGTAAGCTAACCGGTAACTCGATCCGTGTACCAACACCAAACGTTTCTATGGCGATTGCCAACCTGAACTTAGCACAAGGCACAGATAAAGAATCACTCAATGCTTACCTAAGAGATATGGCACTGAAATCTGCACTTTCTGCGCAAATTGATTACACGGAATCTACGGAAATCGTCTCATCTGATCTTGTTGGTTCACGTTACGCTGGCGTAGTCGATGGTGCCGCAACTATTGCTCAAGATAGTCGATGTGTTCTGTACGTTTGGTACGACAATGAATTTGGCTACAGCTGCCAAGTTGTTCATTGTATGGAACAGATGATGGGTGTTCGTTACAAAACCTACCCACAAAAATAAAGAATTAACCTCCACAACATAATAATAACCGATACTGACGAAGTCGCTTCTGTACTGTCCAGTCGTAACTTCTGAAGACATACCCCCGATTCGCCGCTCTATCCCTGATAAGAGCGGCTTTTTTTCATCGTTTTTACAAACAAATTTGCACCGTTACTCTTATGTTTTTTGGGAAAATATAGTTAAACTAACGTACTAAATTGTTAAGAAACTTATGTACAGGTAAGAGGCTATTATTACTTATGAAACAAGCAGTATCTGCAGTTAATGCTCGTTTTAAATCGGCGCCTAAATGGGTACGAATCTCTACATATCTTACGCTTGCTTATGCCGCCTACACAGCTACTCTTGGCCTGATCACACCTGCTGTTCTAGAATCTCAAGCGCCCAAGCAGTTAAGCCATTTACTCGGTCGTGATGTCCGATTGGAAAAAGTCTCAATCAACCCTTTCCTACTTAGAGCACGTGTAGAGAACTTTTCTATCCTTGAGAAAGATAAACAACAGACATTTAGCCAATTTAAATTGCTTGAGGTAGAGGTTAATTTTTGGCAAAGCTTGCTTACACTGACACCAACCGTAAATCATGTTCTTCTTATAGAGCCGAAAGTCCAGCTTCAGCGTCTAAACGAGAATAATACGCTTAACTTGAGTGACATTCTCGAAACCCTTGCGAGCAATAAAGACACGGATACACCAGAAAATAATGTTTCTGAAGATGCTGCCAAAAACACCATTCCTGCTTTTAAAACAAATATCTTATCTATTGAAAATGGTGAACTTCACTTCATAGATTCAGTCACAAACGCCGATTTAGCCTATCAAAGTATCAGCTTCAAACTTAGTGATCTTGATAGCCGCGCGTACACTCTGAGCATTCCTAAAAGCACTGACGAGAAGCTGACTCTGAGTCAGGGAGCAAACCAGTTTCAATTTGAGTTAACCAGTGCGGATCAAAGCCCATTAAATCTCAATGGGCAATTCCAACTATCGCCATTTGAAGTTAAAGGTAATGTGTCCCTAAAAGGCCTAACTTTGAAACCTTATTGGCCATTTTCCAAAGAGCTCATAGAAGCTCATCTGAGCAATGGCTCAATGGATTTTTCAACTGACTATCATGCTAAACAGGTTGAAGAGTCCTTGTCGTATCAAACTAGTAACGGTCAATTTGCACTGTCTAATCTCACTTTTAGTGGCAAAGACTCAGAGAAAGTAAAAGTACCATCATTAATTGTTAGCGATATTGAAATAGTTGGTGATGACAAGTCCGTCAATATTTCAGATATCGCCATCAATGGCTTGTGGTTTGACGCGTTACTCGACAAAAAAGGGCTGGACTTAGCGTCGTTATTTACGCCTAAAGCGGCTAAACAGTCGACTACATCAACGTACACTGCACCAAAAAAAAACCAGACCGATAATCAAGCTACAGCATCTCCAGACTGGAAGGTAAGACTTGAACATTTTTCTATGTCTGAAGCCGACTTTAATGTACTAGAAAAAACACAGTCACACGGTGTGCACTGGCGAATCTACCCTATGTCAGTTTCGACCAAAGCAGTTCAGAGTGACTTCATCGATCCTATCGACTATGAGATAAGCCTTGATGTCAGCTCCAATAGCAAGCAGCAACCTGACAATACTAGGGGGTCATTCGCGACGGCAGGCAGTGTTGATGTTAAAACGCTCAAAGTCGATGGTAACTTATCCATTGAAGCTCTCGACCTTACACAAATGCAGCCTTACCTCACCCCATACCTCAATATTCGCTTAACTAAAGGGGCTTTAAACACCAAAGGAAACTACAAAGTCAGTGGCTCCGATGACATTAATTTCGATGGTTCTCTAAGCATCAATAACCTGTTGATGCGCGACACTATCGATCGTGAACCATTAGTAAAATGGCAAAAAATGTCAGTCGATTCCCTACGCTTTAATTCAAAGCAGAATCAGTTGCTCATCAAAACCGTATTACTGGATGCACCTTATGCCAAAGTAATCATTACGGAGGATCAACGCACAAATATTGGCGATATTGTTGTCAGCAAGGAAAGTGACAACACACAAAGCGAGCCGAGCGTTAAATCCTCATCTACCTCATCAAGTGAAACCAAAGTAACGGTTGCTGCAAAAGATAAAAACAGCAAACCAATGTCGGTCATTGTCCAACAAATTAAGTTTGCTAATGGTTCTGCATTCTTTGCTGATAACTCCCTAACGCCTAACTTCGCATCGGGAATTGAATTACTTGAAGGTTCTATTAAAAACCTTTCATCGACACCGGGAACCAAAGCAAGTGTCGATATTGCGGGCAAAATTGATAAATATGCGCCTGTGACGTTGAAAGGAGAAATTAACCCACTGATTGAGAAACCATATTTAGACCTCGCATTAATATTTAAAAGTGTCGAGTTGACTTCCGTTAACCCTTATTCAGGCACGTATGCGGGCTATTACATCGACAAAGGTCAGCTATCACTTGATCTCAACTACAAGCTAGATGATAACCAACTTCAAGGAACGAACCATCTTGTGATCGACCAATTGCAGTTGGGCAAACCAAGTGATTCAAGCCTTGCGACGAGTCTGCCTATCACTTTGGCTATCGCCATACTGCAAGATCGTCACGGTGTGATTGATTTAGGTGTCGACGTATCAGGCGAAGTTGACGACCCAGATTTCAGTTTTGGTAGTGTGATTTTGAAAGCATTCGTGAACATCATAACCAAAGCCGTGACCGCTCCATTCTCGTTATTGGCAGATTTAGTCGGTTCGGATGAAGAGCTTAACCAGATTAGCTTCCAAGCTGGTCTTTCGACACTAGACGAAGAAGAAAAACAACGTGTAGGTAAATTAGCACAAGCTCTGCAAGAGAGACCGATTCTGAAAGTGAGTATTGAAGGTTCTGTCTCTGCACCTGACGACAGCTTTGCTTTGGCAGAACAAAGAGTGCAAGCAGCACTGCTTGATAACAGTGGACTAGAATCGTTACCAGAACCTTTCAGTGCTAGCCGTATTACTGAATCTGAACCATTAGTCGATGCACTTGAAGAACTGGCAGAGAAGCAGCTGAAACTAGATCTAAGCCAAGAAAGAGACAACGTTGAACAACAGCTCACTGAAAAAGCACAAGGTGCAGAAGTGACTAAAGAACAGATTGAAACCGTTGTTCATATGGGCCTGTACAACCAGTTGGTCAAAGCTACTAACATCGACAAAAACAGTTTAAGTAATCTTGCCGCTGAACGAGCAAAAGCCATCAAAGCGTATTTGGTGGAAGAACAGCAAATCAGCCCTGACCGCGTATTCTTGCTCGATAGTAAAACAAATTTGAAAACAGAGAAAAGCGGCGCTGAACTAACAGTAGGTGCTGAGTAACTCTCACTCCAAACAAGCCAAGCCCAACCATCTTAAAATTAAGTGGTTGGGCTTTTCACATTTAGAAAAACCATCTGTTCATGTTTAATTCATCTGAGCTGGCTTAAGATAACTGCAACTGAAACAGGAGCAGACAATGAATAGATTTATTATTACCGCACTGACGCTCATTACTGGATTTTTCGCAATCGCATTTAGTTTACTGCTGGCAATTCCGCTGACCATTGCCGCGCTGATCACGGGTAAAAGGTTGCAAAATCAAATGCAACGCCGTCCATTCTATCAAGCCCAAAACAATCGCTCCCACGGAAATACGATTGATGGCGAGTTTGAAGAAGTGAATACTGGCACAAAATAAAAAAGGCTTGCGAATGCAAGCCCTTCGAAAAATATAAACAATTATTTACTCATTTCGATCAGTGATTTACCAATTAACCACTCAACATGCTTATCACTGCCTTCTCCGAACTTTTCATGTGCAAGCTTGTACATACGCCCCACACCTTTATAGGAGAACTCTTCTGCTTTGTCTGCAGCCACTATGTGATGGAAGAACAAACGCAAAATAGCGAGAAACTCTGAATTGTCTAGCGACTTCAGCCACGAATTTGCGAATGAATCAACACCGTGATCAAAATCCAAATGAGCAACAAATAGATTGAAAATTTGCCCGTCAAGCGCAAGTACAAAATCGGTCTTTTTCGGGAAGTGGTGGCTAATTCCGGTACGAGATACACCCGTTTGCTGACTTAGTGTGGTGTATGACATTTTGTCATAGCCTAACCTTAACAGTTGGTCGACAACAGCATCCATAATCGTTTGAATGGTCACTTCTGTATCTTCTTTACTACGCTTCGGCATCGTTATAGCTCTTTGTGTACAAATTCATCAAAAATAAAATGAATCAAATGTTGCTGAATCGCTCCAGTAACCAATCCACCTTTGTAAGAAAATATCTCTTCATTCACATTGAATGAATAAAATATCCTTTAAAATTTTATCTCAGTATGGAAATAATCCATAAACCACCTCAATTTCTGCTACAGAATCATCTTACAAACAAATAGGTATGACAATGCGTCAAACGCCCTAATGACAAAAAAATGTCACTATAACGTCTAATTTTCGACTATTATCACACTCCAATTTCTGTTAACTAGGTCAACAATATTAATCAGCATTCATACATTGTTACATTATGATTTGTCTGGAACACCTCTTTATAGAGGGTTAGAATGTCCTTAAATTTTGTAAGAGGATTTAGAGATGAGTAATGAAAGCTGTGAAGTGAACCAAGTTTGTGAAGCTTGTGGCTGTTCTGCTGAAATGGGCTTTTTTATTAAAGAAGGTGACGAAGTTGCAGAAGTCACTATTTTCGCTTCAAACCAAGACCAACTGAAAACTGAATTAGATAAGTATATCGCTCTAGCGAAAGAAGTTTGTGCCGCAGTAGAGTTTGAATCAACATCTATTGATGAGAGCACAACTGAACTGAATGCACGCTTTAAATTTGAAGTCAGTGCTGAAAAACTTATCTTTGAACTTAAGTCGCGTTCACTGATGCGATAACTTCCTTTCAAAAGCGAGCTTCTAGCTCGCTTTTGTGATCTTATCCTTGCTGCTTTGTTGTTGATTGAATCTGTTCTTCATTGAAGACAATGCCGATCCTGCCGATACTATCGTTATAACCGTTAAGCAACTTAGGAAAAACATGTCTGTTTCAAAATGGCGTTTGTCGGCTTGGTCGCTTTGTATAGCTGTTTGCGCTTTACCGTTAAATGCAGCGCCTCTTGATCAGTACCGAATACTGAATCATTTGGATAATTACGGTAACCTCGATTTGAGAAATAAACCTTACACCAGTCTGCCTGACGGATTAGAGATCAAAGGAAATCTCAACATCGCCAAGACATCAATCAAGTCACTGCCAAAAAGCTTAAACGTAATGGGAAGTCTCGACGCATCAAATAGCCAGCTCGAACGAATTCAACGAGGCACAAAAATTCGCGGCTATGCCAATTTCCTCGGCTCACAAATAAAAACTTGGCCTGCACGCATTCAAGTTGGTGGGTATCTCAATTTTACCGATACACCTTTAGAAAAGTTGCCACCAAACATGACAGTAAAAGGCGATTTGAGTGTTGCTCGAACTCAATTATCGGAATTGCCTGAAGGTATTGTAGTCGAGGGGAGCCTATATATAGGTGGCTCAAAGATAACCACTTTCCCAGATACAATGACCGTAAAAGGCAACATTTATCTGGGTGGGAATGTCATTACAAAATGGCCTACTAATTTAACCTTGGGCGGCGCAGTGGCTCGTTGAGTCACGGACTCAAAAAAAGAGAAGCTCATAAGCTTCTCTTTTTTGTCAGATTAAATCCTAGCGGTTACGTACCGGGTTGGCGTAGCTATCGAGTAAAAACTGATGGGCGTTGAGTGGCAACTGCGCTAGTTTTTGTTCTAATTTCGCTTTGACTGCTGGCGTAATATCCGCGTCTTTCTTACCCGCTGCTAACAAGTTAATAGGGAACAACTTATAGTTAGCGTGAATTTGGCGGTCTATCTCTTGAGCGAGTTCTTCGGGTGTTTCGTAGGTTTCAGTAATGACATTACCGAACGCAACGTGTACACGACCTTTGTCGCCAACGATACCCTGAATGATACTCTCGATATCTTCGAACTCGCCTTTTTCATATTTACCATGCGTTGCTTTTTCATAAAGTTCTTTGGCTTTGGCAATATCACATGGATCGTTTTCGTAAGAAATGGAAACTGGAACAATCTTTAGAGATTTGATGTATTCCGGAAATTCGACCTTCTGTTTACGTCCTTCAACGTTAAACATTTTGAGAATCGCAGGGTCGGTAAAATCATTGCCGTCTTTAGCACGACCTTCTTTTTGAGCAATCCAGATCGAATGACCAGTATCCAAAGAGTGTTTAATGTACGCCGACAGTGTGCCAAGAGCCTTCATCATTTCACGAGGCGCTTTCGCCGAACGTTTTACAATGAAGCTTTTGTTTAGGCGCATCAACTCAGTAGCACATGGCTTTTTGAGTAAGTTATCACCGATTGCGATACGAACGGTACGGTGCCCCGACTCATACAAACCATAGTTAACTAAAGCAGGATCCATCGCGATATCACGGTGGTTAGACACAAACAAATACGCAGTGTTCTTATCTAGCTTACTCAAGCCACTGTATGTCACGCCTTTAGTGGTGTGTTCGAGTGCTTTCTCTAAATATTTTTTCACTTCAAATTGAATGGCATCAACGGAAGTGAATTTTGCCCACTTAAACTTAAGATAAACTTTTACAAAAGGGCCCATCATTGCTTTTAGCCATGACGGTTGACGCTCAAAGCGATGGTCTATGATCGCTGTGATAAATTCTTCATCATTGATTAGACGTTCGATGGCGGCAGGAATTTCGTCATCATTATAAGGACGAATCTCTTGATACGGGTCGGTGGTTGAAGTCATATTCTCGTACATCAAATAAAAAACTGGGCTATTCTACGCGCACTCGCATTGGCTCGCAGCTATCATAAGCACATAAATTACAAGGTCAGACCAGAAAACAGCAAATTAGTTTCTGTCTGATTTACTTCTATCGCCTAGACGATATTTGGCTTTTCAGAAGATAAACGTTAATCTTAGCGCCCTTAAATTAATGAGGCCTTGTATGAACTACGCTATTCAATCTGAAATCTGCTTATTTCCATATTTGGAAGTTACGCCACGCAAGCGTGCCACTAAGCATAGTTTAGTCAAAGTTAACAGCGGTCTTGCTTTATTAAAGTTAGGTAAACAAGAGTATGCCATTGAAGCCGGACAGGCGATTTGGATACCTATCGAATGTTTATGCTCGCTGACATTTCTGCCAAATACTCACATAACTCGCGTCGATTTTTCTGTTCGCCTAAAAGATGAGTTTCCACACCAATCTGGTTTTATAAAACTGACCGAGCTGAGTTCCGCGCTGCTTAATCGGATACAGGCGACGAAAACAAGTGACGAAGTTTACCCGCATTTACTGCAGGTGCTTAAAGATGAAGTTAAAAAACTTGAGCCAAAGCTCGTAGAAAATGACTTAACTAAGCGGCTTAACCTTTGGCAACCAAATCAAGCAGATAACCTAAGTAGAGAATATCACGTTGCGTTGCTGATTCGTGAGGCCATGAAACGCAAACTATCTGGAATGAAATTGCAGACAGTTATTGATGAGCTTTTCTCTGGCAATGCTTCGCAATTTGATCAGATGTGTCAGCTTGTACTAGGAAAATCACTCTAAAAGAACATAAAAAAGCCGCCAGCAATAAATGAGTTGCTGGCGGCTTTTTACATCCGAACTATCATGTTTGAAAGTGATTACACTCTAGTTAACCACTTCAATATCCGTTTCAGGAACACAGCAACAAGCTAGAGCCATCCCCATATTGCGTTCATGTTCTTGCAATGCTGGGACATCTGGTTGGTGTACCTTGCCCGATTCAACTTTCACTTTGCACGCACCACAGAAACCAGCACGACAGCTGTTTGCAATCGGAATCCCCGCTGCTTCAGCTTGTTCTAACAAAGTAGCCTGATTGTCCCCCTCAAACAGATTACCGTTGACACTCAGTTGCAACGTTTTGAACTCTTTTACCGTTTGCTGCGCTACACCAAATGCCTCTTGGTGATAGGCATTTTCAGCTACACCTTGCTTGAGCAGTAAGTTTTTCGCTTTTTGCATAAATCCATCAGGTCCACAAACAAACACTTGACGCGCTGCTACGTCTTTAACTTGCTTGATATGTGAAAGCGACAGACGGCCTTTCAAGCCAAACCAATCGACAGGTGGTTGAGTCAGTGAAATGAAAACCTTCAGATCAGGGTGTTCCATTTCAATCTCTTCTAACTCTTCACGACATGGAATATCTTCAATCGTTCGACACTGATGATAGAAGACCACATCGCGAATCTGTTTGTTATCTGCTAAATAACGAAGCATGGACAGCATAGGCGTCACACCACTTCCAGCAGAAAGCAGCAACAATGGCTGGTTTTGGTGTTCTGCAGATAAATGGAAACTGCCGTCTGGCGTTTGTGTGGTAAGAGTGTCACCAACTTGCAGATTATCCAGCAGCCAGTTGGATACACGTCCACCATCAATTCGTTTTACTGAAACAGCCAATCGTCCCGGACGCGAAGGACTAGAAGAGAGTGTGTAGAAGCGAGCGACATTTTCCCCATCAACGACGATTTCGATAGGTAAATGCTGACCCGGTTGATAATTGGGTATCACACCATGTTGTGGTTCAAGCCAAAAGGTCACGAAATCGCGGGCTATCTCTTCACGCTCTACGCAAGTCATGAGGTAGTGGCGTTGACCTAAATCTGGGTAATACTCTTTTTCTTTGTATTCAAGAACTTCAACTTTGTCTCCGGCATGAATCATACCTTCGTTTCTCGCAACAAGGTTCTGCCCAAAGAACACGCCTCCTCTTTCATTTGCACGAAATTGAGACAGAGTACGTAGTGGCTCTTTGGTTGGACGATATTGACCTTTTTCAAGATCAACAGTTGTCATGATACAGCGCTCACAAGGCTTGAGTGCTTCAAATTCCACTTCTCCAATACGAATGCGTTTCCAACCATCTTCAGCAAAAGGCTCAGTACCCGAAACCACCAAATTCGTTCGAAATTGATCCATGCTATGACGCTCTGGGCTGCGGCGATTGAGTTCATCTAGCGAACCTTGGCTGATGATGAGTAGCGGGTAGCCGTCAGCAAAACTGACATTGTGACCGAATTTCTCACGTACACGGTTCGATTGTTGCCCCGTAAACAAAAGTTCAACTCGTTGCCCCATAATTTCACTGAACCAATCGTCTGCA
The DNA here is from genome assembly GCF_058630515.1 of Vibrio sp. HM8-C. Taxonomy (NCBI): domain Bacteria; kingdom Pseudomonadati; phylum Pseudomonadota; class Gammaproteobacteria; order Vibrionales; family Vibrionaceae; genus Vibrio; species Vibrio sp. HM8-C. Next base: position 16,209 of record NZ_JBMMKS010000010.1, on the reverse strand, counting down.
TGGTCTGTCGTTGTGTAAGCGATAAAGCTGTCATCCCAAACCGTTGCAGGTGACTCTTGCATTTTGAACTCGGCATAACGAATAGTCAGCGGTGATTTACCCTGTGCGGTAAAAATCAGACCATCAGGAGTCAGGGTAGATCGAATCTTAACCATTTGCGGATACTTCCGAGCCGTCACCATACTGCCGTCCGCTAACGCCAGCATGAATCGTCGGTCAAACATCAAACCTTGTTTTTCAACCCATGCAGTAGATAAGGAAAGCCCACCCACAGATTTCACTGGATAAACATTGATTTGAGAGAGTACCGCTGACGACATGACGCACATCCTTACGTGAAGTTAGAAAACCTATAGCTAGAAAATAATTACGTATAGTTAGAAAAATAATATCTCCATTCACTGAACATTGTGAATTCTAGTGAAAGAGAGCAAGGCTATGAATGACACAAATGCGTTATCGTTTCAATCAATTAGCCAACAGAAAATGCTCTAAATAAGCAGATGACACAAATTAAAAGATGAAATGGAAAGCCATTTACTCTATCATCCTGTCGCCTAAACGGAAGCGTTTGCGCGATGCAAATTTCCCCTTTAGGCTCCAATCATTCTAATGACTTCATGGTGGGAGCAATTCATGACAACACTTACGATCACTCGTCCTGACGACTGGCACGTTCACCTTCGCGATGGCGAAGTTCTTGCAGATACCGTGCGTGATATCAGCCGCTATAACGGGCGTGCTCTTATTATGCCAAACACAGTCCCACCAGTAACCAATACAGAAATGGCGCTTGCTTATCGTGAACGCATCATGGCGCAAAATCCAAGTGTGACTTTCCAGCCGCTAATGTCTCTGTATTTAACGGATAACACGTCTCCTGAAGACATTCGCCAAGCTAAAGCTTCTGGTGCAGTTGTTGCTGCAAAGCTCTACCCAGCGGGTGCAACCACGAACTCGGATTCAGGCGTGACCAATGCAAAAAATATCTACCCTGTTTTGCAAGCCATGCAAGAAGAAGGCATGTTACTGCTTGTTCACGGTGAAGTGACCACTCACGAAGTTGACATCTTTGACCGTGAGAAGACGTTCTTGGAAACGGTTCTTGCTCCAATCGTGAATGATTTCCCGAACCTTAAAATCGTGTTGGAACACATTACAACAGCAGAAGCGGTTAGCTTTGTGAATAAAGCTTCAGATAATGTGGCAGCAACCATTACTGCGCACCATCTGCTGTTTAACCGTAACCACATGTTGGTTGGCGGTATTCGCCCTCACTTGTTCTGTCTACCGATCCTAAAACGTGCAACTCACCAACATGCGCTTGTGGCTGCTGCGACATCAGGTAGCAAGAAATTCTTCCTAGGTACAGATTCTGCACCTCACGCAAAAGGTAAGAAAGAAGCAGCTTGTGGCTGTGCGGGGTCATATACCGCTCACGCAGCTTTAGAACTTTATGCAGAAGTATTCGATCAAGAAGGCAAGTTAGAGAATCTAGAAGCGTTTGCGAGCCACAATGGTCCAGACTTCTACGGTATTGCTCGCAATACTGACACAGTAACTCTAACTAAAGCGTCATGGAACGTCCCTGCAAGCATGCCATTCGGCGGTGAAACAGTGGTTCCTATTCGCGCTGGTGAAACTGTTCAATGGCAAGTTGCTTAATCGCTTTCCACTGAGATGAAAAAGCCGCCCTATCTGGCGGCTTTTTGTTGTTCAATTCAAAAGTTACACAACACGATATTTAATCGAATTCTGGCGCGACCACTTCCACTGGAACACCATTTTGCGCCAGTATTACCGCTTTCGCTTTCACTTCAGATTTATCAAACTCGTCCAGCCACCATTTAAGTTCAACAGGCAGAACGAGATCTTTTTTGCTGCCATCACTGCGAGTTAATGGCTCGTGCGCCTCGACAAATACGCTTCTATCAGGTTCCAGAGCCACTTTTACCGGCTCGTCAATGATGCGAACTTTCTCGCCTCTCTCAACTTGGGTAAACAACCACTCGATATCTTTTGGCTCCATTCGAATGCAACCAGAGCTTACACGTAAACCAATACCAAAATCTTTGTTGGTTCCATGGATCAAGTAGTCTCCATTGCCAAACGCCAAACGAAGTGCGTAGTCACCTAATGGGTTTTCAGGACCTGAAGGAACGACTTCTGGCAACTCGATACCCTTTTGGCGATATTCCTTACGGATTGACTCTGGTGGCGTCCATGTCGGATTTGGGCGCTTCTGACTGATCTTGGTTTCCATTTCAGGCGTATCGCGCCCAATTCGGCCTATACCAACGGGGAAGATGTGTACTTTTCGTTCTTCTGGTTTGAAGTAGTAGAGACGCAATTCTGCAAGGTTAACCACAATACCTTCATAAGGCACCATGGGTAGGATGATTTGAGACGGAATGGTGAGCACGTAACCTTCTTGTGGAAGGAAAGGATCTACACCTTTATTGGCAGCCATCAGACCTAAAAATCCGATGTCATATCGCTTCGCGATTTGCGCCAGTGTTTCGCCTTTTTCAACAACATGGTATTGGGCATTTCCAACCATGCTGCTTCCTTCCATCGGGAAGTCATAAGTGGCTGCAAAAACTTTTGTCATAACACTAGATGCAAATATGCAACCAATTACCAGTAACTTACGCAACATGTATCTCTTTATCCCTTGCTTGCTTATACATGTCTAAGGTTACTTCTCTTTCTGCTTTATGATCAACTATTGGTGTAGGATATAACACCGAGTTTACACCCGCCCATAACCAAGGTGCGTGAATGTACTTCTCAGGCACTGAACGCAATTCAGGTATCCAGTGGCGAATGAATGTTCCTTTTGCATCAAATTTCTCACCTTGTGTAATCGGGTTAAAGATACGGAAATAAGGCTGACCATCGCACCCAGTGGACGCACACCACTGCCATCCTCCGTTGTTTGCTGCGTAATCGCCATCAATCAGTTTACTCATGAAATAGCGCTCACCCCAACGCCAGTCAATGTGCAGATCTTTGGTCAGAAAGCTTGCAACTATCATTCTTAAGCGGTTGTGCATCCAGCCAGTTTGGTTGAGCTGTTTCATTGCAGCGTCGACAATTGGGTAGCCCGTTTCGCCACGGCACCAACGATCAAACTTGTCACTGTCTTGCCACCAAATGACATAGCGCCCCCAATCGAGGAAATCTCTGCCTTTGCATAACTTAGGTTCAAAAGTCAGCAAATGTTGGTAAAACTCTCGCCATATCAGCTCACTGAGCCAAGTTTGTGCTCCTTGAGACAAGTTTCCCATATCTGACTCAGCATACAGCCTCGCCATACATTGTCTGGCAGATAAAGCACCTATCGCCAGATAAGGTGACAAACTACTGGTACCATCGATAGCAGGAAAATCTCGATTCTCCTGATAATCATCCACACGCTCTTGGCAAAATGCTCGTAGCTGCGCGCGAATCGTTTCAAAATTCGCAGCCCACAATGAACTGTCTTCCCTTGGGTAACTAAATTGCTGGTCTTTGCTCCAGATGAGTTGCTTTACTTCATCTGGTAGCGCCATATCTGGTGCACTTTGAGTAGGCTGGATTTTCGGAATACTGGCGATAGAAAGCCAAGCTTTCTTAAACGGTGTAAAGACTTTGAAGTATTGTCCCTGCTTATTCAGCAGACTGCCTGCGGGAATAATGCATTTATCGTGTAGAGATAACCAATCAATACCTTGCTCAGCCAAAGCGATGCGAGCAAGCTCATCTCGATGCTGCTCATTCACTTCATATTCCTGATTAGACAACACTTCATTGGCATCACACAGCTTTGCTATTTCGGAAATTCGCTGTGCAGAATGCGAAAAGTCGGAAACTTCAGAATAGAGCAGAGGTATGTTTAGAGCCTGAAGCTCCTTTTGAAGTTCATCAAGGCGTCGATAGATCAGATCAGCCTGACGAGGTGCCATGTGATGCTCTTGCCACTGCTCTGGTGTTGCAATGAAAGCCGCAGTAACGGCTTCTCCACTCGCAATCGCATGGTTAAGAGCCGTGTTATCAACGGCTCTTAAGTCTCTTCGCAACCAAACCAGTTTCACGAGCTCAATCCGCTTAACGTGTTAAGAACATCAGATAAGTAGCATTGATCTTTAAAATGCTCTCGTAGCTTTCCAATCGCATTCATCTGCGAATCCGCTAACGATTTGTGAGAAAACAGAGCCAATGCACTGTAGGCGTCAACTGCCTCATGCCCAACAAGGCCAGCAACATCCTCGACACCATCAAGGAAGGTCACGTTATAACCCTTTTCAGACCAAGTCACAGCCCACAGCCAAGCAAGTAAACTGCCTACAGGGTCATAACTGACACAAAGACATTTACCTTTGTGAGCTGCCTTATTTTCAGCTTCAAGAATGGATGAAAGCTTATTGATCATGAGTGATTGAAACAGGCCTTTTTGTAAAGATCGCCATGGCCCTTTCACACGCTCTAAAGCATCAATAACAGGAAAGACAAACTGAGTTTCCACAATATCCAGCGGATATTCTTTCATTACGGTAGCGATAAGGTTTTCAGATTTACCACGATTAAGCTGTGACAGAGCAGTCAGTAGCTGTTCACACTCTTCAAGTTGTAAACGCGCATCTTCCTGCAATTCAGCTGAAGCAACACCACCTTTCAGCAGTTCACTCACTTTACCAATGGAAACGCCTTTAGCTAACCAGCCCTGAATTTCTTTAATGCTATCGATATTTTCTTGATTAAACAGGCGGTGGCCTTTTTCCGTTCTTTGCGGCTGAACCAAGTTGTAACGTCGCTGCCAAGCACGCAATGTGACGGGCTTAACTCCGGTTAATTCTGCTACTTCACGAATAGCGTATAGCTTTTGTTCATAAGCCATAGCGTAACTTCAACTCCTGTGGATATGGATCCAGATAACGTTGTTGAATGAGGTACGAATCTGGATACAAGGACAAATAATGTTTGATAAGGGTTATAGGCGCCAAAAGTGGCAAAATACCCTTTCTATAATCATGAATAATTTCTGTCAGCTCTTTTTTCTGAGACTTATCAAGCGAACGCTTAAAATAACCTTGAAGGTGCATCAACACATTGGTGTGATTTTTTCTGCTCGCCCTTATTTTCAGAGCTTGCATAAGCCCCAAACGGTAAAGTTCTATAAACTCATCGGTGGTGTAGTTTGTCACATTGGCCACTAGTCTTCCCAGTTCTCGATAAGAAAGTGGATGATGCGCCATCAACGTGAGTTTGTAACGGGAATGAAAGGCCACAACTTTACCTGCGGTCGGTTCCTGACCAAGAGTCTGGTAAAAATCATGCAAGCAATAGACGCGAGTAATAAAGTTTTCTTTCAAAACAGCGTCATTGAGCCTTCCATCTTCCTCAATAGGAAGCCATGGCATTTTTTCCATTAACTTTTGAGTGTACAGGCCAATACCACTTTTCTCAGCTTCGTGGGATTTGTACACCTTAACTTTTTCCATGCCACAAGAAGGCGACTTGGCACAAACAATATAACCACACAACGGCTGTTGCATGAGCTGATCTATTTTTTGCTCTGAATATTGTAACAAGCCTGCGGTGTGATCTTTTGAAGGATCCTTTGTTTCAACCAGAGCTATACGCTCTTCATTTGAAACTAAGCGAATTGGTGGCCGTGGTACGGGTAATCCCATTCCAACTTCAGGGCAAACTGGAACAAACTCAAAGTACGGCGAAAGTTCTTTAATCACAAACTGACTGGCTTTATGGCCAGAATCAAAACGCACTTTTTGCCCAAGAACACATGCACTAATGCCCAATAAAATAGGTGACTCAGCCATATTAGTCCCCTTCTACTCGCAGAAGAATAACAAAATTATACAAAACCAAACTTTGTACAATTTATAGCACACCTATCACAAGTTATACAATTTTAAATTTCGTACAAATAAAGCCAACGTTTTCCCGAATCGATTGCTTTATCACTTTCAACATAATTCGTTATTAATATTTAACCGAGGTTATGCTCTCGCCTTTTTTGTGACCAAAATCGCAAGAAACCCTACTATTACTCACTAATATTGCCTCAACAGACAAATCCTCAGTCAACAGAAATAGTAATTTGATATGCAATACTGTTTAATTGGCTGAACATTTTTGGAGAACAATTATGGCAACCCCACACATTAACGCACAACCTGGTGATTTCGCTGAAACAGTACTAATGCCTGGTGACCCACTTCGCGCAAAATTCATCGCGGAAACTTTCCTTGAAGACGTGAAGCAAGTGTGTGACGTACGTAATATGTTCGGTTACACAGGCACTTACAAAGGCAAAAAAGTTTCTGTAATGGGTCACGGTATGGGTATTCCTTCATGCTGTATCTACGTTCACGAACTGATTGCAGAATACGGCGTGAAAAACGTTATTCGTGTAGGTAGCTGTGGTGCAGTACGTGACGACGTAAAACTTATGGACGTTGTTATCGGCATGGGTGCGTCAACAGACTCAAAAGTTAACCGCATTCGTTTTAGCAACCACGATTTCGCGGCAATCGCTGACTTCGATCTACTAGAGACAGCAGTAGCTCAAGCTCGTGCTCAAAACGTAAACGTAAAAGTAGGTAACATTTTCTCTGCTGATCTGTTCTACACTCCAGAGCCAGAAATCTTCGAAAAAATGAAGAAACTTGGCATTCTAGGCGTAGATATGGAAGCTGCGGGTATCTACGGCGTAGCTGCAGATTTAGGTGCACGTGCACTAACAATTCTAACGGTTTCTGACCACATTCTACGCGGAGAGAAACTCAGCGCTGAAGACCGTCAAAAATCTTTCCACGAAATGATGCAAGTAGCACTTGAAACTGCTATCAACATGTAATTTCAAACTTATCAAAAGGTTGCCAAGTAGCGCGCTTGGCAACCTCAATATTCCCGAGGGGGAGATCGTGTCGACCGACCAATTACCTGCGGACGCTGATGGCTTGCAGCTCAACTTTTGTAAAACATTGGCGTGTGACAACTTTGGTTTGAGTGATGCAGAACGGTATGTTTTGCAACGCGCAAATCCTAAGCGTCCAACGATGGTTTGTCGTGAATGCGGTGCCTTCCCCCCCTTACTTAATAATAAAGAAGTGTTAAACGAGCTGGTTCGTTTACGTCAACTTCACAGCGACGGCTTACCTGCATGTCGTAATCTAGAATGTGAAAACGCTGGGCTTTCTGTCCATACTCACAAACATCTCTATCATGCCTTTGGCTATAGCGGTGATCGTCAACGATATCGCTGCAAATCTTGCCACTCTACCTTCGTCGATAAATGGTCTGGATCGAACAAGAAATTGTTGTTCCAAGAAACACTATTCGGATTGCTGTTTATGGGTTATTCGGTGCGAGAAATATGCCGTAAGCTCAATATCAATCCAAAAACCTTTTATGACCACATCGAACACATTGCGAGCCGCTGCCGCAGAAAGCTAGCGATGATTGACGCACGTTGGGTAAACCACGCGAAAAGTTTTCAGTTCTCTTCGCACTACATGCCGTTGCAACCTAAAAGCAACAATGGCGTGTTGTGGATTGCCACTGGCGAGGCAAACACGGGTTATATTCTTTGTCAGCACGTTAACTATTCAGCCAAAGAAGAGCCTGTAGGCTCTGTTGATCACAACCCTTATGAATTTCCGGCTCGTTTCGTCTCTAGAGAACATTCTTCGGAAGCGAACGTACCACAGCCAGCGCCTTCTCCCATCTTGAGGGAGAGAATTGATCAGCAATATCAGACCATTCTTGCTCGCGGGAACGTCGAAGATCCGATGGGGAATCTATCCACTTTCAACTATCCATCAAAAGGGGCATTGATTCGTCCGCCATACACTTCGTATGCGCACTACCTGCATGTGCTAGATATGTGCGATATCGATAAACATGTCTCTATCTTTATGCCTCAGGACCCGATTCTGCGCTCAGCAGCTTTGAGTGTGTGCTTGTCGAGAATTAGACGTCAAAACGTTGACTTAATGTATGTGGAAGAAGATACAAGCTGGCAAGATGCTCAATCTTTTGACAAAGTTGATATTGTTCTTATGGGATGGTGGCGTGACAGATGGGCGATTGCGCATCAAGAAAATGGGTCTAAAGGTATCTGCTATCTGGCAGGTGCTAATCCAGAACCTGAAGCTTGGTTACAAAAGGCTTCAGTAAAACAAACTGCATTTTATCAACAGCGTTTTCAGTTGCTGTTTGAATCCTTCATCAACGAACCAAGACGTAAGTTGCGTCCCGGTGGCTTACAACCATTACTCGATATTTATCGAGCTTGGCACAATCTATGCTATCAAGATAAACATGGAAATACTGCTGCACAAAACCTAGGATTAACTCAGAAGCCATTGACGCTAAAAGAGCTTTTGTCCTAAGTAATTAGCAGTGGAGTGTGAGGAAGCACAAATTTATACACGAGCAAAATCATAAACATTTCCGATTTGCAGTGTAGTTAGTGCTAAATGGCATCGATACTCAGACGACGCATTATGGAGAAATGCAACAAATTGCATCTAGCTAAGTGCGTCGTATAGCCAGGAAGTAATGGATTTGGATCAAAGCCAGTACCTATTATTATCAGAACTCAAAAAGCTTAGATTTCGTATAGAATCTGAGCCAGCAGACGTATTGGCGATTGCTGAAAAAGCACTTACCCAAGCGAAACAATCCCTTTTTCACGATGGCATCATTCAAGCGCTCATCATCATGTCCCGTTGTGCTTGGTGTGAAATGGATTACCGCAAGGGATTGAAATACATTAAAGAAGCTCATCAGTATCAAAATAGCCTCGACACCGACGAATTCCTTCCAGAAATACTTCATGTTCATGCGCTCCAGTTTTGGGGACAAGCTAAATACTATACCGCGCAGCAATTTTGGATTAATGCTTTAGAACAGTCTGCTTTAGTGGACGAAAATGAAGTCCTAATTGAAAGCCTCATTGGTTTGGGCAATATCTGGCGCATAACCAAACAATATGAGCAAGCTTGTTCAACCCACCAGCTCGCCGCGAAAGTTGCCCACAATATGGACATCTCATGGTTAGAAGGCAAAGCTAGAATCCTATGGGCTTGGGATCTGTATCTGTTAGAGCAGTACGTCGATATGCTCACTGTACTCGATGGCGCTGATGAAGCACTCGTTGGTCATCCAGATAAAACTTGGCAGGCTGAAGTTTGGGATTTTCGAGGCTTGGCACTGCTAGGTTTAGAACGTATTGAAGATGCTCAGCAAGCCACTCAAAAGGCACATAAGCTAGCGGTCGCTCATAACCTATCTTGGATGAAAGCGCACTCATACATCAGCCGAGCAAGAATTGAGTTGTTGAGGAAAAATCTTGCTCAAGCGGCAAAACTTCTCATCTCGGCTGAAGAAACTGCACGTGGTTTTGATAATGGCGAACTGTTGTCACAAATTTGCTATCAACAATCTCTCGTCGCTGAAGAAAATGGTGATGACCACACGGCACTGGAAGCGTTTAAAAAGTATCGTAAATACTCACTACAAATGTTGCATGAACAGACGATGAGACTGGGCTCGGACAAAGCTCGTACATCAAAACGGCAACTTGATCAGCGAGCTCGCAAGCTTCTAAATCGAATTCGAAACCAGCACGACTATCACCCAGAAAAACATTTATCCAATGTAGTTCCAGAGAATTACTGGTGGGAACAAATGGTCTTGCATAAAGTTGACCTGATGAATTCGTCCCATTCTGTGATTTCTATTTATCATACTAATCCGTTGTTTTTGGATGCCTGTACCGAACTGGTTCACTCATTGTGTGGCTCCAAAGATCTGCTTTCACGTTTGAGCGCCAATTATTTGGGGCTACTCGTGTGCGAACGGGGCGAAGCAGCAAAACGGGTATTTGACGTCATTGAGAAGATGATTGAAATTTATCCTTGGGAGCGTAAGAGACTTCACGGGTCTCTACCACAAGCAACGCTTCACACCATAGTCAGCTTCCCTTTCACTCTTGAGCTGCTTGAACTCATGAGCTTGGAGGAATAATTGATGGAAGCACTACTTAACAGAGTTCAAGAAGCCGGATTAGACGCTACCTCAGTCAGCGGTGAAGACGCAGTTATCTTCTGGAACAAGGTTCGCAAGACGATTGCTACCACCAATGAAGAAAAAGCCATCTGTTTTATTGTAAGCGCAGAGTTCCACGCCGAAATGCGCCAACTGCAAAGCAGCATTAATGAGCTTAGATCAGCACTAAAGCTATTAGATACTGACCAAGCAGAACTCATTCTGTCAGTAAAAAACAGCCTTGCTGAACTACTAATTGAAAATGGCGACTATGTAGAAGCACTGCAAGAACACATCACCTCTTCCGGATTAGCCGTTGAATATCGCTACATCGATGATTATGTACTTGCCATATTAGGCATGGGTAACTTGTGTGACGCTTATGGTGATCACCGACGCGCGATGAGTTACTACCTTAAAATAGACAGTCTTGACCATGCAATTAGCAGCCGTGCGTTAAGACTAAGATACAAACTGTACATGCTCGCCTGTTATGTCAATCTAGGGCGCTTTGATGAAGCAGACGAATTAGTCAAAGAGTGTGAAGAGCTAAGTATTCTGGTCAGCGACAAAATTTTAGCCGGACAAACCATCTTGTATGAAGCCAAGATATATCGTCATCAAGGCAATATACAACAAGCATTACGCACTCTGTCGACTGTTCAGTTTTCACCTGGCAACATCCATTCCTACTGGCTGGCGAACATGGTTCGAGTGGAACGAGCTAAATGCTTCCTTGAACTCGGCAAGCCTGATATTTCAAATATGCTGCTGTTTGGTACTGAAAAGCGTCTGAAACGCTTTCCCTCTCCTGTCCTTGAAAAAGGCTTATACCAAACATTCAGTCGCATATTCGAGCGCCAAGGTCTTTATAAAGAAGCTTTGCGTTATGAGCGAGAAGCGTTCGAAATTGAGTCTGACCTAATTCAAAAAATACCGATTGCTGAGTTAGGAGCGACCCAATTACGCCGATTGTCGCGCTTTGAGCTGCAACTCAAACTCATTGTTTCTGAGCTTGAGAATCAAGAGCTAAAAGAAACCACTGAACACCATAAAAACGCGGTTGCGCGCCTGCAACAGGACGTGTTTACCGACCCACTGACTAAGCTACATAACCGCCGCTGGTTGGATGGCAAACTGAAAGATCTGCTACACAACGAAACTCATTTTGCTTTCTTGGTGGTGGATATTGACCACTTTAAATCTATTAACGATGAACTAAGTCATCTTGTTGGTGACAAAGCTATTGTTAACGTTTCTAGCGAGCTGGCGGATCACTTCAACTACCCTCAAGCGTCTTGTGTACGTTATGGTGGCGAAGAGTTCTTAGTCATACTCGAAAGTATGACGCTAGAACAAGCACAAGCAGCTGCAGAAGAGTTCCGCGAGCGAATCTTTAAATTCCAATGGCAGGATATTCTTGGCGAACGCGGCTTAACCGTCAGTATCGGGATTACTTTGAATATCGCTGGTGAGAACACACAAAGAACCTTCTATCGTGCTGATAAAGCTTTGTATCGAGCCAAGGCAAACGGACGCAACCAAGTGTGTTCAGAATAATCCTTTGATTTATCAGAGAATACCGTTAAATATGCGTATGCAACTGGATTAATTCGCAAGTAGAATAGACCGCGATTTAAAAGAAAAACGTACTACGCTTTAAGAAACAAAAAACTCATCCACGTTTTTTCATACCTAATCGGCTTTGTGTGACGTCATCACCGAATATCGGCACACAGTTAGCTATGATTTTACTTAGGAAGAGTTTTGTTAATCACGACTATAAGTATTCAATTTATATAGGACCATTCTATGTTTTTAGATTATTTTGCCCTAGGTATGTTGGTATTTGTGTGTTTAGTGATTTTCTACGGCATCATCGTCATTCACGACATTCCGTACGAAATTGCTAAAGAGCGCAATCATCCTCATCAAGATGCCATTCATGTGGCAGGCTGGGTCAGCCTGTTTACTTTGCACGTGTTATGGCCATTCCTATGGATTTGGGCAACATTATGGCGCGAAGACCGAGGTTGGGGATTCCACAAACTTCAGGAAGAAACGCATGATATTCATGTCCGCGTTGACGAATTAACACAACAAGTCGCCATGCTAAAAACGGAAATCGCAAAACTAAGTCAAAGCCAAGCTCCTGTGGCTAAAGAGACCAATCAAGAAGAGGAGCAAAAATAATGGATTTGTTACTTATTCTGACTTATACCGCGATTTGCATTGCCATTTTTAAAGTCTTTAAAATTCCGCTAAACAAGTGGTCGGTACCGACAGCAGTCTTAGGTGGCGTAATACTCATTGGCACACTGATTCTTTTGATGAACTATAACCACCCATTTACCGCTATTGGTGGCCAAGCTTATAGCACTACTCCAATCGTTTCTGGTGTTCGCGGAAAGGTTATTGAAGTCGATGTTGTTGCCAACCAGCCACTGAGAAAAGGGGATACTTTATTTAAGATTGACCCAACCCCTTTTGAAGCAGAAGTTGTTCGTAAAGAAGCGGCTGTGGCAGAAGCTGAACAACAAGTGCTCCAGTTAGAGTCTGTTTACAAAGAAGCGGTATCAAATACCACTAAAGCAGAAGCAGCTCGCGATAAAGCGAAACGAGAGTACGAACGTTACGAGAAAGGCTTTAAACGCGGCGCATTTACGGCGCAACAAGTGGATACAACGAATCAGGCTTACAAGGGTGCTCAAGCCGCTCTAGAAGCAGCGCAAGCTAGCCAAGAGTCCGCTCGTCTAGGTTACGAATCTGAAATTAACGGTGAGAATACAACCGTTGCTCGTGTTCAAGCTGAACTTGTCCAAGCACAATTTAACCTTGAGCAAACCGTTGTCACAGCGCCAACAGATGGCTTTGTAACACAGTTAGCACTTCGTCCGGGCATGATGGCGGTTCCACTCCCATTAGCACCTGTAATGACGTTCGTTCACACAGAAGACGTTTATTTCTACGGTGCTTTCCGTCAAAACTCGATGCAACGACTAAAATCAGGTTTTGAAGCGGAATTTGTATTCCGTTCGATTCCGGGCAAGGTGTTTAAAGGTGAGGTGGTGGACGTCATCCCTGCTATTGCTGAAGGTCAAATTCAGGCAAGAGGCTCATTACTAGGCACGCAAGCTATCAACACGCAAGGCCGAGTAATGGTGAAACTGAAACTTACCGACGATATGAGCGAATACCATCTACCTTTGGGTTCAAGCGCTGAAGTCGCGGTATATTCAGATACCTTTGAACATGTCTCTATCATGCGTAAAGTACTGATCCGCATGAAGAGCTGGCAAAACTACCTATACCTCGATCATTAATTGCCTATCGTTGGGCTAAGATCGACACAAAAAAGGAGCAACTTCATTGCTCCTTTTCTATTTGAATACTTAGATAGGTTATCACCCGACTCGCTGCCGAATCCTTTCAATCATAGATAAAACCTTTTCATCATCACAACCTAACTTGTGGTATATCCCAACATTTCCAAGCTTATTGTGATCAACAAAAAGCGTGGCGAAACCTTTCTGTGACATCCAGTCTGAAAGTTCACTGCTGTAAGGCATGATGGCATCACTACTTCGTAAGATATCCAAACTGGCGGACAACGAGTCCACATTGTAAATTGTGTACCCTTCATCTCTTTGAGATGAGGTGCCTAATTGAACCTTAATATGGTCAGAAAGTACGGAACTGTGCCTTGTATGATCAGCAGTAACACGAATAACGGGATAATGGGTGTCTACATCCTTTAGGCTACTCATTTTACGTACTAACAAAGGGTGATTTTCTCGCACATAGATGGCTTCACGGTCTTGTAATAAAGGAACAAACTGGACACGACATCTTTCATGTAAATGGTGAATCTCATGTCCAATAAACAAGTCAATTTCACCCTGTACTAAATGATGCATAAGTGACAAATTGTTTCCAAACTCAAGCTCGATAGATGATTTAGGTGACTGCTGCAAATGTTGGTTTACAGCATCTCGAACAAAAAGCTCCCACCACGTATCTCCAGTGCCCAGTTTCAACTTACCGGCTTCGCGTTGATGCATATCATGCAGCCGATGTAACAGCTGGTTGTGCTGATCTTGCTGTTGCTGCACGTGTTCTTTGAGTAACTTGCCATATTCTGTCAGCTCCATGCCCTTAGAACGGCGATGAAACAAAGAAACACCAATATCACTTTCTAATTTCTGCATCGCTGAGGTCAGAGAAGGTTGGCTAATGTGCAGTTTTTCAGCGGCTTGTTTGATGCTTCCCACATGTGCCACCATAAGGAAATAACGGTAGTTTTTATGCATAGTCACCAACGAAATATATGAATATCACACTTTTAGTAATGGATTTCCCACCTAAGACCGCCATTAAAGCCGCAAACGCCGAAAAACTCAACATGATATAGCTAATACCTATATCACTAGCAAATTAATCGATTACTCTTTTCCACATGTTCACACTATATTGCACAGAGTCTCTTTTGATTTTGGAACAATGAAATATGAAAAAACAGTGGTGGCACAATGCCGTTGTCTATCAAATTTACCCTCGTAGCTTTTGCGACTCTAACCACGACGGTATTGGTGATTTACCCGGTATCATTAGTAAGCTTGATTACCTGCAGAAACTCGGCGTAAACGTCCTCTGGCTATCTCCAGTCTATCAATCACCAATGGATGATAATGGATATGACATTTCAGATTATCAAGCTATCGCAGAGGAATTTGGAACGATGGCGGATATGAAATGTTTGCTGCAAAAAGCCAATGAACGAGATATCAAAGTAGTGATGGATTTGGTGGTCAATCACACCTCTGATGAACATCCTTGGTTTATCTCGGCGAAATCCTCGAAAAGTAGCCCATATCGTGACTTTTACATTTGGCGAGATGCGAATGCCGATGGTTCTCCACCAAATGATCTCGGCTCTATTTTTGGTGGGGGAGCTTGGGAATGGGATGCAACTACTGAACAATATTACTTCCACCTGTTTTCTAAACGTCAGCCTGATCTCAATTGGGAAAACCCAAAGGTGCAGCAAGCAGTTCATGACATGATGAACTGGTGGATAGAGCAAGGTATTGGTGGTTTCCGCCTTGATGTGGTTGATCTTATCGGTAAGGAGATAGACAAAAAAATTACGGGCAATGGCCCTCGCTTGCACTCACTACTCCAAGCAATGAACAAAGCAACATTTGGCGATAAAGATCTTCTCACTGTAGGCGAAACTTGGGGAGCAACACCTGAAATTGCGAAACTGTATAGCGCTCCTGACCGCTACGAGTTATCGATGGTGTTTCAGTTTGAACATATTACGCTGACCTGGAAAGATGGTGACAAATGGCAACCAAAGCCGCTCAATCTGCCTGATTTCAAACGGGTATTGACGAAATGGCAAGTCGAACTTGAAAGCCAAGGCTGGAACTCGCTGTTTTGGAATAACCATGACTTACCTCGCGCAGTTTCAAAATATGGCGACGATGGAGAATATCGTGTTGAATCAGCCAAAATGCTGGCAACGACACTGCATTTTCTAAAAGGCACGCCTTACATCTATCAAGGTGAAGAGCTAGGCATGACCAATGTTGATTTCAACTCGCTCGACGAATATCAAGATATTGAGACACTCAATTTCTATAAAGTTAGAACCGAGTCCGGTGTTTCCCATGAAGATATGATGGCGGCACTGCATGAAAATAGTAGAGATAATGCACGTACACCAATGCAGTGGAATCGCCAAGATTACGCAGGATTCAGTACCGTGAAACCGTGGCTTAAGGTCAATCCAAACTACGTAGACATTAACGTAGAGCAAGCTCTCTCAGACGAGCACTCTATTTTTTATCACTATCAGAAACTGATTCAACTACGTAAAAATATGCCCGCTATTGTGTACGGTAACTTCACGTCAGTATGTGAATCCCACGAGTCTGTTTTTGCTTATCTTCGAGAACACGAAGGTGACAGAATTCTTGTTGTGAACAACTTTAGCAAAAAGCCACAACGTCTGTCTTTGGCAGAAGTGTCAGGGTTAGAACGTTTTGAATACTTGATTGGAAACTACCCAACAAGAGATGATCTCACGGGTGAAATGACTCTACTTCCATTCGAGTCATTTGCCGTCAAGTTATAGCGTTTGATAGC